>NZ_JAPJIU010000002.1:0-412736 GCF_026241915.1 Stenotrophomonas sp. RIT-551
CAAGGCAGAGGCCGTGGCCCGCCTGCACCCGGGCCAGTGGGTGATCGGCTCGGACCAGGTGGCGGAACTGAACGGCGCCGCGCTGGGCAAGCCCGGCACGGTCGAGGGTGCGCAGGCGCAGCTGGCGGCGATGTCCGGCCAGGTGGTCGACTTCCACACGGCGGTGAGCCTGGTGCGCGACGGCGAGGTCCTGGCCGCCTGCGACCGGACCCGGGTCCATTTCCGCACGCTGGATCATGCCGAAATCGTCCGCTACGTGGCCGCCGAGCAGCCGCTGGACTGCGCCGGCAGTTTCAAATGCGAGGGGCTGGGCATCACCTTGTTCGAGGCGATCGAGAACCGCGACCCGACCGCTCTGATCGGCCTGCCGCTGATCGCGGTGAGCCAGCTGCTGCGCCAGGCCGGCTACACCCTGCCCTGAGCCTCAACGCAGCTGCAGCGCTTCCAGGCAGCCGGCATCCAGCGGCCCGGTGGCCCAGCCGACCCAGTGCCCGGCCAGCGGCATCGCCAGGCCCACCGGGCGTCCCGCGCACTGCAGGACCAGCCGCGGCGCCGGGCTCCGGGCAGCGAACTCCACGCGCCACGCGGGCCCGCCCAGCAGGTTGCGCACGGCGACCACCGAAACCGCACTGAGCGGCACCGCCGAGGCGGTGGCCGCCGTGGGTTTGCCCTCCAGATAGCGCGTTTCCGGCCAGGCGAACATCGCGCTCCCGTGCGCGCGCAGGCTTGGCAGTGCCGCCTGCACTTCGCCAGGTACGCTCTCGCCATGGGTCTGGTCCGGATCGATCACGCCCGCCGCGGCTGCGGTGGCCGTCATGTTGGCCACGCGCTGCATGCTGGCGCCGAGGTAGGCCATCCAGGCGGTGCTCGGCACGGCCACCAGAGCCAGCAGGAGCGCCCCGCAGACCACCGGCCGGGGGCGGCGCAGACCCACGCGGACCGTCGCCCACAGCAGCAGGCCGCACCAGAACAGCCACGACCACGGCACATACCGCGGTGCGGCCAGCTGCGTGGGGTAATCGGCGAAATAGGTCCAGCGGCTGAGCGCGACCAGCCCGCCCACGGTCAGCCCGAACCACGCCATCGCCAACGCCACCGACTCCCCGGCGCCGGCGCTGCGCCCGCGTTGCCAGCTGCAACGGGTCATTCCGAGCACTCCGCCCAGCCCAACCGCGCCCACCAGCAGATGCGGCCAGCGCGAGGTCATCACCGGGCCGAACAGCCACTGGTACCCGCTCGCCACCGAATGGACCGCATTGCGCACGGGCGCGAACGGCAGTTGCTGTGCCACCGCCGGATCCAGCGCAGGCCAGGCCAGGTAGATGAAGGGCGAGGCCAGCCAGCGCAGCAGCACGTCCAGCTGCGCCAATGGCGCAAGCGCCATCTGTGAGGGCATGCCGGTGCGGCCCATGCCCAGGTGCAGGCCGACCGCCACCAACAGCCCCAGCATCAACGGTACCCAGTGCGACAGCGGCGCACGGCGCACTACCAGCACCGCCGCCAGCCCGACGAACACCGCTACGCCGCTGCCGAACGAGAACGTCGCGGCGACACCGCACACCGCCGCCAGCACCGCACCGCGGCGATCCCCACGCAACAGTAGCGCCACCCCGGCCATCAGCGCCGCGGTGATCAGATACGCATGCACCGACTCGTTGCCATGGGTGAGCGCGCGCTGGCTGCCGAGCCAGAAGATCGACAGCGCCCCGATCAGGGTCGCGGCCGCGCGTACCGGCGGCGCCAGCGCATCGGCCTTGATGATCCGGGCCAGCAGCCACACCGTGGCCAGCGCCAGCAGCACGCCCGTGCCGATCTGCAGCCACTGGTTGCCATGCAGCCAGGACAGCTCGGCATGGCGCACCAGGTTCGGCAGGATTTCGCGGTGGCCGTTGTCCGAGACCAGCACGTTCGATGGCCACGGCATCTCCAGCAGCTTCTGGGTGAAGCGCCACGGATCGGCGTACAGCACGCGCGGCGCGAGCCACAGCATCGCCGCCACGCCCACCGCGACGACCGCAGCCACCGCCAGCCACAGCAGGCGCGTCAGCGCGGGCGGCACCGGCGGCACCGGCGCGGAGACCGGACGGGACACCGGCACGGAAGCCGTTTCCGGCGAGGCATTGCGCATGAGGGTGTCATCCATGAAAAAAACACGCGCACTCAGCGCGCGGGGACGGTGAAGGCCTGTTCCTGCCACTGCTCCACGCTGCCGTCCTTGCCGTACAGCGTCATGCCCAGCCAATGGCGACCGGGCGCGAGGTGAGCGGTGTTCAGCGTGGCATCGAAGGCCACGTTGGGATGCTGCGGATCGGTGGAGATCTTCCAGGCGCTGGTGATGTCGTAGGCGCGCCCGTAGACCGCATCGCCGACCGGCTTCCCATCGACAAACAGCTGGACGCGTTCGATGCCGGCACCGTCCTTGAAGGCCCAGCCGCGCACATCCAGCGTGTCGCCCACCTTGGCATCCGGCTGCGGCGCATCCACCCAGGCCATCGCCGGGGTGACGCAGGGCCCGTCCACCCGCCCGGCAGGCAGCTTGAACAGCAGGAAGCGCTGATAGCCATGATCGTTGCTGACCACGCGCGGCGGCGGCAGCGGGCCCACCTGGTCGCAGACCGCGTGATAGCGCTCCAGCAGATCGCGATAGCGCTGGTCGCTGGGGGACAGCACCAGCAGCATCGGTGTGTCGCGCTGACCATCGTGCAGCAACCCCCACAGCCCCAGCTGCGCACTGCGGCCGTGTTTGTCGTTCAACGGATGGCGCAGCACCTCGATCGAGGGATCACGCAACTGGAAGCCCAGTTCCGCGCCGACCTTGAAGTTGCCGGCCAGCACGCGGGTGCCCGGTGGCATGCCCTTCAATTCTTCGCGCACGGCGCCTGCCAGGGGTTCCCAGCCGGCGAAGTTGCGCGGGTAATACTTGTAGCCGGCCAGCTGCTCGCGCACGCTCGGCACGGACGCCATCAGGTAATAGCCGAAGGCCAGTGCCAACCCGGCACCGGCCAGCCACCAGCCGGTGCGGCGCAGCCAGCGCGGCCAGCCATTGAGCACGACCGGCACCGCGATCAGCAGCGCGAGATAGCCCGGCAACGGCCAGTGGAAACTGATGCGCTCCACATCGGTGAAGAAGCCCAGGGCGAAGATGGACAGGGTCGATACCGCGCCGATCAGACCGAAATACCGCCACTGGGCGCGTGCGCCTCCACCGGAGCGGGTACCGGCCAGGGCCACCTTCCACATCGCGATGCACAGGATCGGGGTGACCAGCATCGGCTGGATCACCAGGAACCACAGCCCGCTCCACTCGAACGCCCACGGGTGGCGCTCGACCACCTGGAATTTCAGGCCGGCATCATGGTTGTCGGCATTCCACGACAGCAGCGGCAGCCACGCCACCACACCCACTGTCAGGGCCACCCAGACGCGCGGATCGCGCAGCATGCGCCGGCCCTGCGGCAGCACCAGCAGCGCGATGAAGCCGACCACGATCACCCCGATGAAGCGGTAATGGCTGAGTGCGCCGATCGCCAGGCCTGCGGCCAGCTTCACCGCCGCCGCCGCGTCCACGTTGCGCAGCAGGCGTGCACCGGCGTCCAGGCACAGCACCGCGGCCAGCGCCATCGGCACATCCGGCACGGCCAACATGCCCAGCGTGGCTGACAGCGGCATCAGCAGGGTCAGGCTGCCGGCCTGCCAACCGGCCACCGCGCCGAACCAGCGCGTGGCGATCCGCGAGACCAGCCATGGCAGCCACGCACCGATCGCCAGGAACGGCAGCCGCAGCGCGAGCACATGGTTGCCACCCACTTCCACGCCCAGGCGTGCCAGCCATGCGGTCAGCCCGGGCAGGTCCGAATAGGCCGCCGCCAGGTGCTGGCCTTCCTGCCAGTAAAAAGCCTCGTCCACGAACAAGGGCAGACGTGCGGCCACCACCAGCTTGACGGCGGTGACCAGCGTCCACAACAACAGGAATATGGTGCGTGCGCGTTGTTCGCCCTGCATTGCTCTATAGAATCAGTGGAATCATCGATACGAGACGGACATGGATCATTCGCCCCCCGTGCCAGCCATGCTAACCGATGTACTGCGACAGTCTCTCCGCGCCGCCCAGGATCAGGTCAACGGGCTGGTCCTGGGCAAGGCCCAGGAGGTACGACTGGCCTTCGTGGCGCTGCTCTCCGGCGGCCATCTGCTGATCGAGGATCTGCCCGGCCTGGGCAAGACCACCCTTGCCCACGCCATGGCCTCCAGCCTCGGGCTGGGCTTCCAGCGGGTGCAGTTCACCTCCGACCTGCTGCCTGCCGATGTACTCGGCGTCTCTGTTTACGACGCCGGCAGCCGTCAGTTCCAGTTCCACCCCGGCCCGGTCTTCACCCATGTGCTGCTTGCCGATGAGATCAATCGCGCCCCGCCGCGTACCCAGAGTGCGCTGCTGGAGGCGATGGCCGAGCAGCAGGTGACCCTGGATGGCGTGACCCACCCGCTGCCGGATCCGTTCTTCGTCATCGCCACCCAGAACCCGGTCGACCTGTCCGGGACGTTCCCGTTGCCGGACTCGCAGCTGGACCGCTTCCTGCTGCGGTTGGCGCTGGGCTACCCCAATCCCGAATCCGAGCGCGAGCTGCTGCGCGGCACTGATCGCCGCCACCTGATCGCGCAGGCCACCGCGCGGCTGAGCGAGGTGGAGGTGCGGACGCTGCGCGAGGCGGTCGGCCAGGTGCACGCCAGTGAAGCCTTGATCACCTACGTGCAGGCGCTGCTGGCCCGCAGCCGCCAGCACGCCGGGGTGCGCGTCGGCCTGTCACCGCGCGCGGGCCTGGCATTGCTGCGCGCCGCCAAGGCGCATGCGCTGCTGTTGGGCCGCGCACATGTCGTGCCTGAAGACGTGCAGACCCTGTTCATTGCAGTGGCCGGGCATCGGCTGGTGCCGGAGGCAGAAGCAGGCAATGGGCCGGCACTGGCCCGCGCCATCCTCCAGACCGTGCAGGTCGACTGAGATGCGCCGCGGCTGGGGAGCCCGCTGGCAGCACCTGCAGCATCTGGCGCGACCGCGCCGACCGGAGCACCTGCCCAGCCGGTTCGACCGGCGCCGCATCTATGTGCTGCCGACGCGCTTCGGTCTGTTCGTCGCCGCGCTGCTCTCGGCGATGCTGCTCGGTGCATTGAACTACAACAACAACCCTGCCCTGTTGTTGGCGCTGCTGCTGGCCACGGTCAGCATCGCCAGTGCGATCAGCGCCCACCTGCAGTTGTCCGCGTTGCAGGTGGATGCGGTATCCGCCGAACCGGTCACCGCAGGCGCGCCGCTGCGGCTGCGCATCAGCCTGTCGCGCACCGATACCCGCGCACGTCGCGGCCTGCACGTGGAGCACGACGGCGTGGCAGCGTTCGGGCACCTGGTGGACAGCGACCAGATCGAAGTGGATCTCGACCTGCCCACGCATCAGCGCGGCTGGTTCGATCTCTCCCGGATCCGCATCGCCACCACACAGCCACTGGGCCTGGTACGCGCCTGGTCGTGGGTGTGGCCGGAGACACCCTTGCTGGTCTATGCCGCACAGGAAGCGCACGCCCCTGCGTTGCCCGAGAGCGGCGGCGATCCGCTGCATACCCGTGTGCATGCCAGCGGCGACGAGCTGCATCAGCTGCGTCCGTATCGCCCCGGCGACCCGACGCGCAGCATTGCGTGGAAGCACTCTGCGCGGCGCGACACCCTGCTGGTGCGCGAGTACGAAAAGCCGATCGGCGTGGAGGTCGTGCTGGACTGGTGGCGCCTGGCCCCGCTGGGCACCGAGGCGCGGATCGCGCGCCTGGCGCGCTGGGTCGACCTGGCCGAACGCGAAGGGCGCCGCTACACCCTCACGCTGCCCGGCCAGCCGGTGCTCGGCCCCGGCAATGGCAGTGCCCATCACCATCTGTGCCAGCGCGCGTTGGCGCTGCTGCCCCATGACTGACCGCGCCGTCGCCCAGCTCAGTCCCGGTGCGCGCTACTGGACCCTGGCCAGTGCGGCCCTGGGCCTGTTGCCGCTGCTGCTGCAGCTGCCCACCGTGCTGGCGGCCGTCATCGCCGGCGTTGCACTGCTGACCGCCCTGGCTTCGCGGCAGCGCCTGCTGCCGGGGGCACTGCGCCTGCTGCTGGTGCTCGCCATGCTGGGCGCCATCTACTGGCAGATGGGCCCGCGCCCGGGCCGCGATACCGGCTGCGCGCTGCTGGCGGCGATGCTCGCGTTGAAATCCAGCGAGCTGCGCAGCCTGCGCGATGCGCGCAGCCTGGTCGGCTTCGGGTTGTTCGGCCCGTTCGCGGCGTTCCTGCTCGACCAAGGGCCGCTGACGATGACATTGGCGGTACTGGCCGGCCTGGTCGCATTGCTCGCGTTGCAGCGGCTGGCGCACCTGGAGGGCCAGGCACCGCCGGCGCCGCTCAAACGCCAGCTGCGCGGGATCGGCCGGCTGGTCATGCTCGGCCTGCCATTGGCGCTGGCAGGTTTCTGGCTGTTCCCGCGGTTGAGTGAACCCCTGTGGGGCATCCCCGATCGCGCGGTCGGCAAGCCCGGCCTGTCCGACACGATGGAGCCCGGGCAGTGGCTGGATCTGATGGCCGATGACACCCCGGCGCTGCGCGTGCAGTTTTTTGGCGCGGTTCCGGAACCGCAGCAGCGCTACTGGCGCGGCCCGGTGCTCAGCCTGTTCGACGGCAGACGCTGGGAACAGGACAGGCATCTGATCGAGCGCGCGCCCGCCGCGGTGACCCACGCCAGCACACAGTGGGAGTACCAGATCGACTATGAGCCGACCGACCGCCGCCAGCTGGTCGCGCTGGATCTGCCGTTGCAGGCCCCTGCCGGCAGCGATCTGGATGCCAACCACAGCCTGCGCAGCCACGCAGCACTCAATGCCCTGACCCGCTGGCGACTGCGTTCCGCCCCGGCCGTGGCCTACACCGACCCATTGACGCCTTACGAGCGTCGCCTCGCACTGCAGCTGCCCGACGGCGTGAACCCGCGCACGGCGGTGCTGGCGCGGCAGTGGCGGCAGGAGGCTGGCAGCAACGATGCGGCGATCGTGCAGCGCGCACTCGAGTGGGTACGTGCGCGCTTCGTCTACACCCTGGACACGCCCGAGCCGGGCCGCGATGGCGTGGACGAGTTCCTGTTCGACCAGCAGGCCGGCTTCTGCCAGCACTTCAGCTCATCGTTCGTTGTGTTGATGCGCAACGCCGGCATCCCGGCGCGGGTCGTGACCGGCTTCGCCGGTGGCGTCCACAATCCGTATGGTGACTACTGGGTGCTGCGCCGGATGGATGCCCATGCCTGGGCCGAGGTCTGGCTGCCCGGGCGCGGCTGGGTGCGGGTCGACCCGACCGCGGCGGTCGCCCCCGAACGCATCTACGACACGATCGACGACCGGCTGGCGGCCGGCGACGCCGGTGCGATGCTCAACAGCCGTTGGCTGCAGTTCGGGCAGATGGGGGACTGGCTGCGCCGGGGCTGGAACGACCTGATCCTGTCCTTCGATGCCAACCGCCAGCAACGGCTTCTTGAACCGTTTGGTTTCGAGCGCCTGGATCCGACCCGACTGGTGGGAATTTTCACTGTCTTCGCGCTGGCCGCGCTAGGGTGGATGGCGTGGCTGCTGGCCCGGGGCGAACGCGAACGCGACCCGCTGCTGCGGGCGTGGCACCGGCTGGGACGCCGCTATGCACGCCATGGGCTGGAACGCGCCAGCGCCGAACCGGCCAGCGAGTGGGCCCGCCGAGTGGACCGGCAACGGCCCGATCCGGCGTTGTTGTCGCTCAGCGCGCGTTTCGTCCAGGCGCGCTACGCTGGCGCTGACGTCGACCTCACTTCATTATTGCGCGACCTGCGCAGGCATCGCCCGACCTCCGGAGCATCCCCATGAAGATTCAAATCCTGCTTCCCCTTGCTGCCTCTCTGGCATTGGCTGCCTGCGCCACCGCGCCCAAGCCGCTGCAGGGGCAGTTCAGTATGGTCAGCCCGCGTGACGCGGTTCCCACCCAGCAGGTGGGCACCCCGGTGCGTTGGGGTGGTCGCATCATCGAAACCAACCCGGGCCAGGGCCAGACCTGCTTCCAGATGATTTCGCGTCCGCTCAACGGCAGTGGCCGCCCGAGCACCACCTCGGCCGACGCCAGTGACGGCCGCTTCATCGCGTGCCGCGCCGGCTTCTACGATCCGGCGGTGTTCGAGCCGGGCCGTGACGTGACCTTCATCGGCAAGATCGGCGGCTACGAGAACACCCGTATTGGCGAGTACGACTATCGCCTGCCGAAGCTGGACGCCGATGTGATCTACCTGTGGCCGGAACAGCGCCAGGTCGACGTGGTGCCCGCCTACCCGTACGGCCCGTGGGGCCCGGGCTGGGGTCCGGGCTGGGGCTACCGCGGCTGGGGCTGGTGGTAAGCCCGGAGGTGGCGCGTCCCCGTCGCTGATGCGGACGCGCTGAAAAAAAACGCCGCCTTCGGGCGGCGTTTTTTGTTGCCCCGGCCCGCTCAGCCGTTCGGCGTGCCGAAGTGACCCAGCTGCGCGCCGGCCAGCAGGTGCAGGTGGATATGGAACACGGTCTGCCCGGCGTGCTCGCGGCAGTTCATGACGATACGGTAGCCGTCCTGCGCGAGCCCTTCGCGGCGGGCGTACTCGGCGGCGGCCATCGCCAGCTTGCCGATCAGGTGCGCCTGGTCCGGTCGCACGTCATCCAGGGTCGGGATCGCTTCGTGCTTGGGAATGAACAACACGTGCACCGGCGCCTGCGGTGCGATGTCCTTGAAGCCGAGCACCTCCTCGTCTTCGTAGACGATGGTGGCGGGAATTTCGCGGCGGATGATCTTGCCGAACAGGGTGTCGTGGCTCATGAGGGCACCTCGTGTAACAGGGCCTTGGAGAGTAGCGCGGATGCACGCCCGGTTTCGATCACCGGCGCGGGTTGCGCGGGATCATTCCTGCACTTCGGTACGCGTACCGAAGGCGTGCGACAGCGTGCCGCGATCCACGTATTCCAGCTCGCCGCCCAGCGGCAGGCCCTGCGCCAACCGGCTCGGGCGGACCTTGTGGCTGCGCGCCATCTGGGCCAGGTAATGCGCGGTCGCTTCGCCTTCCACGGTGGCACTGGTGGCGATGATCAACTCGGTCACTTCGCCTTGCTTCAGGCGGGCCTCCAGCTGATCCAGGCCCAGCTCGCGCGGACCGATGCCGTCCAGCGGTGACAGCCGCCCCTGCAGCACGAAATAGACCCCGCGGTAGCCGGTAGCCGTTTCGATCGCCAGGCGATCGGCCGGTGATTCCACCGCACACAGCTGCTGGCGCTCGCGGCTGCCGTTGGCGCAGACCGCACAGACCTCGGTCTCGCTGAAATCCCGGCACTGCGCGCAATGCCCGATCCGCTCGATCGCCTTGGCCAGCACCTCGGCCAGCTTCTGGCCGCCCTCGCGCTCACGTTCGAGCACGTGGTAGGCCATGCGCTGGGCAGTCTTCTGGCCCACGCCCGGCAACACGCGGAAGGCCTCGATCAATTGTTCGAGCAGGGGCAGGCTCATGGCGGATCGCTCATCTCAGAAACAAGCGCGCGAAGCCCGGAGGCTTCGCGGCGCGGTCACCACTCTCGCCAGGCCTCGACCCGGCGCAGACGTGGCTCAGAACGGCAGCTTCATGCCCGGGGGCAGCTGCATGCCAGCGGTCGCCGAACCCATGCGGTTCTTCGACTCGGCATCGATCTTGTTGGAGGCATCGTTGAACGCTGCGGCCACCAGGTCTTCGGTCATTTCCGCATCGGAGAGCACCGACGGATCGATGCGCACCTTGCGGCATTCCTTGGTGCCGGTCAGGGTCACGCTGACCATGCCGCCGCCGGCGCTGCCGGTGACTTCCAGCTTGGCGAGGTCTTCCTGGGCCTTCTGCAGGTTTTCCTGCATCTTCTGGGCCTGCTGCATCAGTTGGGCGATATTGCCGCGCATGGTTCTTTACTCTTCAAAAGGACGAATGGAATCGGCCACGACCCGGGCACTGTGTTGCTGGATCAGCAACTGCACCGACGGGTCGGCCATGAAAGCGGCTTCCGCCGCCGTTTGGCGTTCGCCACGCTGGCGGTCAGCGCGCTGATGCAGGGTCTCGGCACCGGCCGCGCCGGTATCGATCACCAGACGCGGAGCCTGCCCCAGGGGGCCGGTCAATGCCGCGATCAGCGCCGCCTGCGAGCGGTCCGAACTCAAGTACTCAAATCCGGGCGAAATCGCCAGTTTCAAGACACCGTGCTGGTAGCTGATGAACGCCGAGTGGGCCGCCAGCTGCTTGGACGGGCCATTGAGCTGGCTGCCGGCGACCAGTTCCAGCCAGGCATCAGCGGTCAGCTCACCGCTCGCCCCTGACGGCGCGGCGTCGGCCACTGAGGGTGCGATGGCGATACCCTCCGGGCGAGCCACCGGGGCGGGGGCTTCCCGTACAGGCGCGGGAGCAACCGGTGCCGCGGTCCGCTCGGGCGGCGCTTCCCAGGGAGCGACCATGGCCGCATCCGGGGTGGCCATTTCAGCAGCCAGCGCTTCGTCGCGATCGGCCGCATCGTTCTCCTGATGCCACGGCGGCAGATCGTCGTCGGCAGCGGGGGCAGGCGCGTTTGGCTTGGCCGGCTTGGTCGGTTGGACCGGCTCGGCGGCTGTCGGGGCGGGAGCAACCTGTTTCAGCGGCGGGGCTGCGGCCTCGGGGGGCGCGACGACCGGGGCGGCGACGGGCGCCTCAGGCGCCACCGGGGCTGCCTGAGCGACGGGCGCGCTGGCCTTGGCGGGCGCCACGGACGGAGCCGGAGCCGGAGCCGCTGCCGCAGCGGCCATGCCGGCGCCCTGGCCACTGGCCTGGCCGCCACTGTTCACTTCGGTACCGGTGCCCGGATCACGGGGCACCGGCGGGACGGCCGATGCCGGGCGGAACGCCAGCATGCGCAGCACCGCCATCTCGAATCCCGCGCGCGGGCTTGGGGCCAGGTGCAGGTCACGGCGACCGCCCAGGGCCATCTGGTACCAGAGCTGCACCACTTCCGGGCGCAGGCGCTGGGCGAAGGCCTCGGCATCGATCCCCTCGCCCGCCGTCGCGGCGCCCGGCACCAGCTGCTGCACCTGGATCCGGTGCAGGGCTTCGGCCAGGGCGTCGAGCACCCCGCTCCAGTCCGGCGAGAACTCGGCCAGCAGGGCCACGGTCTGCAGCAGCCGCGGGCCATCACCATCGGCCAGCGCATCCAGCATCGCGGCGACCTGGGTGCGGTCGACCGTGCCCAGCATCGCGCGCACCACATCCTCGCGCAGCGCGCCGCCGGCATAGGCAATCGCCTGGTCCAGCAGCGACAGGCCGTCACGCAGGCTGCCATCGGCCGCCTTGGCCAGCTGCACGATCGCGGTCGGATCGGACTCGATCTCCTCGGCGGCCAGGATCTTGGTCATCTGGCCCTGGATCTGTTCCTCGTCCAACCGCTTCAGGTTGAACTGCAGGCAGCGCGAAAGGACCGTCACCGGCAGCTTCTGCGGATCAGTGGTGGCCAGCAGGAACTTCACGTGCTCCGGCGGCTCTTCCAGCGTCTTGAGCAGCGCATTGAACGCCGCCTTGGACAGCATGTGCACTTCGTCGATCAGATAGACCTTGTACTTGCCCCGGGAGGGCATGTACTGGGCGTTCTCGATCACCTCGCGGACATCATCCACACCGGTATTGGACGCGGCATCGATCTCGAGCAGATCGATGTAACGGCCGGAGTCGATATCCAGGCAGGCCGGGCACTGGCCGCATGGATCGGCGCTGGTGCCCTGCTCGCAGTTCAGCGACTTGGCGAAAATACGGGCAATGGTGGTCTTGCCGACCCCGCGGGTGCCGGTAAACAGGAACGCATGGTGCACCCGGCCGCTGTCCAGCGCATTGCTGAGCGCACGGACCACGTGTTCCTGGCCCACCAGCTCGGCAAAACGCTTCGGACGCCACTTGCGGGCAAGGACGAGATAGGACATCAGGCCACCGTCTTCATCGGGACGACCATTGTGCCACGCCTGTCCAGCCCCCCTGCCCCCGTGACGAACCGCTTGTGCGATTCCGATTCCCCCGCTAGAATCTGCGCCCCTGCAGCGGGTTGTGTGCGGCAGGTCCGGAGAGGTGTCCGAGTGGTTGAAGGAGCACGCCTGGAAAGTGTGTAAGCGTCTAAACCGCGCTTCGGGGGTTCGAATCCCCCTCTCTCCGCCAGACAAATAAAAAGGCCGCCCCCAGGGGCGGCCTTTTTATTTGTCTTCCGGAAAGCATGGGGAGCCGAGAACCCCAACGGGTTCGACGGATTCGCCAGGAGCGAATCCGGACAGCCGAATGGCTGTCCCTGGAGCGCGCCAGCGCGGAAGGGCTGGGTGCATGGATGCACCCAGCAATCCCAATGAAGCGGCCACCCTGCTATCGAAGCCCAAGCGCCTCACCGACATTCCTGGGCGCGTGGCGACGCGTTCATCTCAATGGCGCATCCAACTCCAGAAGGCGCGGCCCTGGAGCGCGTCAGCGCGGAAGGGCTGGGTGCATGGATGCACCCAGCAATCCCAATGAAGCGGCCAGCCTGCATCCGAAGCCGACCACCCCAACGCGGAGCATGCCAAAGTCCCCCCATGCCCACCCTGCGCGCCTACACCCCAACAGACGCCCCCGCCTGCCTGGCACTGTTCGACACCAACGTGCCGCGTTACTTCGGCCCACACGAACGCCACGACTTCGCCAACTATCTACTTCACCCAGACCGGGCCCACGACTATCTGGTCATCGAACACAACGGCCACGTCGTCGCCTGTGGCGGCCTCGCCCTGGAAAAGGAGCACACGGCGGCCTTCTGCTGGGGCATGGTCGATAACGCCCAACATCGCCAAGGCCTGGGCAAGCAGCTCTCCCACGCACGCCTCGCCCACGCAAAAGCGCTAGGCGCCCAGCGCGTCACGCTCAGCACCAGCCAGCACACGCAGGATTTCTACGCCGGACTCGGCTTCGCCGTCACCCACATCACCCCCGATGGGCACGGCCCCGGGCTGGATGCGGTGGAGATGGTGCTCGAACTGGCGCCGCGTTGAGCGGCGCCAGTGATTCGATCGGGTCAGCAGTGCGTCAGCCACGCATGGCGTGGCTCTACGCCCGAGCGCGCAGCGCGCGTTTTGAACGCCTCAGCTGCTGCTCAACTTCATCAACACCAATCCGCTCACGATCAGCACCGCTGCAGCAATCCGCATCGCGCTGACCTGCTCGCCGAGGAAGGTAATGCCGATCACGAACGCGCCGACCGCGCCGATGCCGGTCCAGATCGTGTACGCGGTGCCCAGCGGCAACGTGCGCATCGCCAAAGACAGCAGCCAGAAGCTGGCAATCATGGTGACGAGGGTGATGATCGAGGGGGTGAGCCTGCTGAACCCCTCGGACTGCTTCATCGAGAACGCCCAGACGATTTCCAGTACACCGGCTGCCAACAGATAGATCCAGGCCATGCGGCCCTCCTTGATGGGGGCCAGGCCGTCCTGGTCAGTGGTTCCCGAAATGGGGGAGGCCGTTCCTCCTGTGCCACGCATTTTAGCAACCCACTCGCCGGATGGCCGATTCCGGCGGCACCGGGCTACACGGGATTCAGCCTCCGCGTCTGGCACTGCAGGCCGTGCATGCGCTAGAATGCGCGACTGCACTGCCGGACCTGTTCCTGCGTTGCACCTTCCGCCTGCGGCCGGCTGATCCTCGATCGCCCTGCAGCCGGAACGTCTCTATGGTGGCCCCGTCGGCCCCTCGCGACGCTAGGTCGAAAATCCCGCCAGGGCCGGAAGGCAGCAACGGTATCGATCGACGCGGGCGCCGAGGTCAGCCGGCGGGGCCGCCACCTTTTTGGGCGCCCGGTTTTCCCCCAACCACGCTGCCGCTCAAGGCACCGCAGGCGTGCCCTGATGGAACACCACTCGCCATGCCCCGTCGCGCAGTCGCCACAGCGAACTGCGCAACACCTCGCTCTGGCGCTCGCCGCCGACCACATACCAGCTGCGATAGCGCACCTGTGCCAAGGTGGGCGCCAACAACACGACCCGGTAGTCGGTGGACACGATCTCGACCTGCGCGCGCTCGTGCGGAATCTCCGCCAGTGCAGCAGCCCGATCGAAACACGCACCCGAGCTGCCGATCTCACTGAAGTCGTCATCCAACAACGCCGCCAGCTGCGCGACATCGCCACGGACCGCAGGCTCGTGCAACGCGCGTTCGAGCGCCTGCAGATGAGCGGCCAACGCGTCGTCCATGCTCAGGGAGGATCCTGCGCCAGCACGTGCATGGCGGTGGGAGACGCCAGCGCCACACGTTCGCCGGGCACGGCTACGCGGTGACCCCGCTGGCGCAGCGCCTCGCCGTCAGCCTCGCTGGCGTAGTGGTAGAGCATCATCCGCGCCTGCAACCCGGCCGTGTACTCACGCTCCAGGTCATCCACACCGGTGTGCGACGGGTTGCCATGCAGGCCGCAATCGTGGGCGATCAGTTCGTTGTCGTCGGCGTAGCGCGCCAGCATTTCCGGAATCGGCCGGGTATCGCCACTCCAGGTGACCGCACCCTTCAGGCGCAGGCCATAGGCGGTTTCCGGCCAGTGATGCCGGACCGGAAACACTTCCAGGCGCACGCCGTCATGCCAGAACGCATCGCCGACCACGATCAGCTGGAACGCATCCCAGAAATTCGCACCGCCCTCGGCCAGCACGTTCGGGTAATCGGCCACGCGTTTGTGCAGCAGCGGCACGACCGTCGCCGGCACGTACACGCGAATTCGCCCACGACGCTGGGGCGAGAAATACGCATCGACGAACAGGCGTTCGAAACCGGCGACGTGGTCCAGGTGCACATGGGTGACGAACAATGCCTGCGGCACATGGCCGTAGTGCGCCTGGAACGCAGTGAGCCCTTCCCCGCCGCAATCGATGGTCAGCCACGGGCGTCCATCGCGTTCGATCACCGCCATCGGCGAACCGAGCTGCACGGCCGACGCATTGCCGACCCCCATGAAACGCAGTGCCCAGTCCATCAGTAACCCCGGTTCCAGGCCAGATCGTAGGCGCGGCGCAGCCGTGCGTAGTCCTTCTCGACGTCATCCTGGCTGCGCTCACCGCGCAGCTTGATCAGCGAGCGCAGCAGCCGCTTGAGATTGCGCTCGCGCCAGCGGGTGGCCGGGATGCGCAGCACGCCGCGATCGAAATCGATCAGCCAGCCGTGGCCGTTGGCGTCGAACAGAATGTTGTGGGCGTTGAGATCGGCGTGGTCCAGCCCGACGCGATGGAACCGCGCGATCAGCCGGCCGGTCTCTTCCCAGGGCGCGCCGCGCCCGGCGACCAGCGCGCGGTCGGCCAGTGAACGCACGCCCTCCAGGCGCTCCATCAGGATCGCTGCCTTGTAGCGCAGGCCTTCGCGCATGTAGAACGCGGCGATCGGTCGCGGCACCGGCAGCTTCTGCGCGCGCAGGGCACGCATCAGCCGGAACTCGGCGAAACTGCGGGTGCGGTTGGCCCCGCGCCAGATGTAGTGGTCCCGGCTGAGCTTGGCCGCCAGGCCGCCACGCAGGTACTGGCGCAGCACGGCATGACCGAAGGGGGCATCGACGAACCAGGCGCCACCACGGCCGCCATCGCCGACCGGCCGTGCCCGCTCGCCCCAGTGGGCCGGTGCGAACAGGCTCATCTCGGCTTGCCGCAAGGCTTCGCGGTCGAACAGAATGGCACCGATACCGCGTCCATCGCGGCAGGGCGTCAGCGCTTCAGTGGCGTCGAATGCGACCATTCCTTCGAGTCTAACAACACCATGGCACCAACGTCCTCTTCCTTGTGTCTTTTGCGTTTGTCCGCGCTGGGGGACGTGACCCATGTGGTGCCGCTGGTACGCACCCTGCAGCAGGCCGATCCCGGGGTGTCGCTGCACTGGATCATCGACAAGGCCGGCCACAAGCTGCTCGATGGCCTGCCCGGCGTGACCTTCCACAGCTACGACAAGAAGACCGGCCTGGCCGGCATGCGCGCCCTGCGCGACAGCCTTCCCGCCGGGCGCTTCGATGCGCTGCTGCAGATGCAGGTGGCTTTCCGCGCCAACGTGCTGTCCGCCTTCGTGCCGGCCAAGCGCCGCATCGGCTATGACAAGGCCCGCTCCAAGGATCTTCACGGGCTTTTCATCAATGAGCGCATCCCCGACCGCCCCGGCATCCATGTGCTGGATGCGATCGGCAGCTTCTGCGAACCGCTCGGCCTGAAGCAGACCGAGGTCAGCTGGGACCTGGCCGTGCCGCCGGCCGCCGTCGAGTGGGCCAACGCCCAGTGGACCGGCGATGGCCGCCCGGTGCTGATGATCTCGCCCTGCTCCAGCCATGTGCGCCGCAACTGGTATGCCGACCGCTATGCGGCCGTGGCCAACCACGCTACCTCGCGCGGCTGGCGGGTGGTGCTGTGCGGTGGGCGCAGCGACCTGGAGCGCGGCATGGCCGATGCGATCCAGGCGCAGCTGACCACCCCGGCGCTGGATCTGGTCGGCAAGGACACCCTCAAGCAGCTACCGGCCCTGTTGGCGCGTGCCGCGCTGGTGATGACGCCCGATTCGGGCCCGATGCATATCGCGAACGCGATGGGCGCCAAAGTGCTTGGCCTGCATGCGGCCAGCAACCCGCACCGCAGCGGCCCCTATTCCGACCGCCGCTACTGCGTGGATCGCTACGACGATGCGGCGCGCAAATTCCTCGGCAAGCCGGCCAGCGAACTGAAATGGGGCGCGAAGGTCGAATTCGACGACGTGATGCAGCTGATCACGGTCGAGGACGGCATTGCCGCCTTCGAGCGGTATGTGGCCGATTACGCCCCGCGCGGCGCGTAATCCTTGTACGACTTCTCTTCCACGTAGAGCGAGCCCAGCGCCAGGTTGATGTCTTTCTTGATGCGGGCGCGCTCATCGTTCTGCTGGTAGACGCTGCGGGCCAGTTCGACGAAATGATCGTCGAAGGCCTGGGCCTTGTCCTGCAGGCGGATGTTGTCTTCGATGTCCCATAGGCGCTCGTTGACGGCCTTGAGTTCGGCACGCAGGCGGGCGATGTCCTTGACCCCGGCCGGGTGCGCCATCCAGGTCTTTTCCAGCGCGCTCAGTTCGGTGCGGATGTTGGCCAGCTTGGCCTCGTCGCTGATGCGCTCGGACTTGATCTGCAGGATCGAGATCTTGTCGAGCAGTTCACCGAAGGACACGGGGACGAGGATTTCAGCGGTCATGGGGGAGATCCGTTACGTGAGGTGGGCAGTTTAGCGGAGCGCACGTTGGCGGGGTGTGGGGTGGGGGTGCGCCCCCCCCCCCGGGTAGAGCCACGCCATGCGTGGCTGCGCGATGGCCGCTTCATTGGGATTGCTGGGTGCATCCATGCACCCAGCCCTTCCGCGCTTGCGCGCTCCAGGGCCGCGCCTCCTGGAGCTGGAGACGCCGTTGGCGATGAACGCGTCGCCACGCGCCCGGGTATGTCGGTGATGACGCTGTGGCTTCGGAGACAGGGTGGCCGCTTCATTGGGATTGCTGGGTGCATCCATGCACCCAGCCCTTCCGCGCTTGCGCGCTCCAGGGCCGCGCCTCCCGGAGCTGGAGACGCCGTTGGCGATGAACGCGTCGCCACGCGCCCGGGTATGTCGGTGATGACGCTTGGGGCTCCGGGAGCAGGGTGGCCGCTTCATTGGGATTGCTGGGTGCATCCATGCACCCAGCCCTTCCGCGCTTGCGCGCTCCAGGGCCAGACGTTCGTCTGTCCGGATTCGCTCCTGGCGAATCCGTCGAACCCCCGTCGGGGGTTCTCATCCCCCCGCAATTGGGCGCCGCTCATTTCGCAGCGGTCGGAAAACGCCCGATCTCGGTCATGAAAAAGGCCGCCCAATGGGCGGCCTTTTTCATGTATCTGGCGGAGAGGGGGGGATTCGAACCCCCGAGGCGCTATAAACGCCTGCCTGATTTCGAGTCAGGTACATTCAACCGCTCTGCCACCTCTCCAGATGGTCCCGGCGAACCGGGACGCGAATGATACGGGTAGGACGCGCTGGCGACAAGTCATTGCGGGCAAAGAAGTGAATTTCTTCTGTATGGATGCCTTGCCGGATGTCCGGCGGGCCGCGATCATGCCGTTATCCCCCGCAATCCTTACCGGCACGCGCCTTCATGATCGAATTCGGACACCTGACCCACCCCGGCCTGCGCCGTGACCTCAATGAGGATACGTATTACGGCGATGGCGAACTGGCGCTGTGGCTGGTCGCCGATGGCATGGGCGGGCACGCCTGTGGCGAGGTGGCCAGTGCGCTGGCGCGCGAGACCATCGTGCGCGAGATCCGCCGCGGGGCGACGCTGGCGCATGCCATCCGGATCGCCGATGAGGAGATCATCCGCACCTCGCGCCGCCGCAATGACAGCCTGCCGATGGGCACGACGGTGGTGGCCGCGCGGGTCCAGGGCAATCGCTACGAGGTGGCGTGGGTGGGCGACAGCCGCGCGTACCTGTGGCGCGACGGCAAGCTGGCCCAGTTGAGTCAGGATCACAGCGTGGTCCAGGAGCTGGTCGCGCAGGGCAATCTGACCGCCGAACAGGCACGCGCGCACCCGCACCGCAATGTGGTGACCCAGGCGCTGGGCGTGACCGATCCGGCGCACCTGAATGTGGCGACCACCACCGGTGAGCTGCGCCCGGGCATGCAGCTGCTGCTGTGCAGTGATGGGCTCACCGAGGAAGTCGAGGACAAGGGCATTGCCCGTACCCTCGCCTTCGACGATGCCAGTGCGCAGGAATGCGTGGATACCCTGGTCGCCGCCGCGCTGGATGGCGGCGGCTCGGACAACATCACCGTGATCCTGGTGCGGTGCCATTGAGGCAGGCATCCCGACCAACGGTCGGGATCTACCGCCGGGGTCGGGCCATCAGGCGCTGACCGCTTCCACCGCTTCAGGCTCACCATCCCAGATCGCGCGGCCGGCCTTCTTGCGCAGCTTGGCCAGGCGCGCTTCGTGTGCTTCCAGCTCCGAGGCGGTGGCGACCACGCGCGGGCGTGGCAGCAGGCGCGAGGTATCGAAGGTCTGCACGTGGGCGCTGCCGGATTTGCGGTCGTCGGCCGCGCCGAAGCCGATTTCTTCCTGGCCCGAGGTCAGCGCGATGTACACATCGCCCAGGATCTGGGCATCGAGCAGGCCGCCGTGCAGCTGGCGGTGGGCGTTGTCCACGGCCAGGCGCCGGCACAGCGCGTCCAGGGAGTTGCGCTGGCCGGGGAAGCGCTCGCGCGCCATCTTCAGCGTATCGATCACCGTGCAGCGGTCGGTGATCTTGCCGTAGTGGTCGCCCAGCAGCGACAGTTCGTTGTCCAGGAAGCCCAGATCGAACGCCGCGTTGTGGATGATCAGCTCGGCGCCGTCGATGTAGGCCAGGAACTCGTCGACGACCTGGGCGAAGTCCGGCTTGTCGGCCAGGAATTCCAGGGTCAGGCCGGTGACTTCCTGCGCGCCCTGCTCGAACTCGCAGTCCGGCTTGAGGTACTGGTGGTAGTTGTTGCCACTGGGGCGGCGCTCAAGCAGTTCCACACAGCCGATTTCGACGATGCGGTTGCCCTTCCGCCACTCCAGGCCGGTGGTTTCGGTATCAAGGATGATCTGACGCATGGGCTCAGTGTACCGGGCCGGCGGCACGGATCCGGATCGCGGCGTCGCGCGCCAGCTGGTCCACGCGCTCATTGTCCGGATCGCCGGAATGCCCCTTGACCCAGCGCCAGTCGATGGTGTGCTTGAGCGTGGCCGCGTGCAGGCGTTCCCACAGCTCGCGGTTCTTGACCGGCGAGCCGCCCGCGGTTTTCCAGTTCTTGCGGATCCAGCCGGGCATCCACTCGGTCAGGCCTTGGCGTACGTACTGCGAATCGGTGAACAGCACGATGTTGCATGGCTCGGTGAGCGCTTCCAGCC
Source organism: Stenotrophomonas sp. RIT-551 (assembly GCF_026241915.1). Taxonomy (NCBI): domain Bacteria; kingdom Pseudomonadati; phylum Pseudomonadota; class Gammaproteobacteria; order Lysobacterales; family Lysobacteraceae; genus Stenotrophomonas; species Stenotrophomonas sp. RIT-551. Next base: position 19,971 of record NZ_JAPJIU010000002.1, read on the forward strand.
CCGAGATGGCCGCCATCAGTTCCATGCGGTTGTTGGTGGTATGCGCTTCACCACCGCTCAGCTCACGCTCGTGCGCGTTGTAGCGCAGCAACGCCGCCCAGCCGCCCGGGCCGGGATTGCCGAGGCAGGAACCGTCGGTGTGGATTTCTATCGTCTTCATTCCATTCCAGATCAGGTGGCCACGGTCCCGTGCCAGCGTGGCAGGGCCACGGGCGTCGGTCCCGGCAGGGCCAGAGTGCGTTTTTCAGCGGTGAACAGGCAGGCCGCGCGCAGTGGAGCGAGGTCGCGCCGGGCCGGCGAGCGGTCGCGCCACATCGGGCCGAGGTAGTGCAGGTCTTCGCAGCTCAGACCGGCCTGCGTGAGGGTATGGCGCAGCCGCTGCGGGCTGCGCACCACCAGCCCGTGGTGGCGCCACTGCCGGCGGTACGGGCTGAACGGGTTGAGCGTGGACAACCACAGGCGGCCGCCCGGCATCAGCACCCGCGCGCACTCGTCGATCAGCTGCTCGGCATCGCGCGCGGTGACGTGCTGCAGGATGATCGCGTTGACGCTCTCGTCCGGCAGCGGCAACGGCAGCCCGCAGTGCACGTCCCCGGCGTAGCTTGCCCCATCGCGGAACAGCCGCAGGCCGCGACCGGGCAGCTCGACGCGCTCCAGCCAGCCGGGCGTCGGTGCCACCCACAGCCAGGGGTTCACCGGGCGCTCGGCGAGCAGGCCGCGCAACCGCTCGGATTCCAGACGGCACAAGGCGTGTGCCGGTTCAGTATCAAACCAGGATGCGACTGTCGCTTGACGGGAGCTCGGCGCGGGGGGCATGGTCCAATTCTATGCGACTGACCGCCCTACCCGCGTTTGCGGACAATTACATCTGGGCGCTGGTCGCCGACGACGGCCGCGCCGTGGTCATCGACCCCGGCCAGGCCGACCCCGTTCTGGCTGCCGCAGCGCAGCAGGGATGGGTTCCCCACAGCATTCTGCTGACCCATCACCACGATGATCACATCGGCGGCGTGGCAGAACTGCAGGCACGTTTTCCGGCGGTGGAGGTTTACGCGCCAGAAGAACCGCGCATCCAGGTGGCCGCCCATCGGGTCGCTGAAGGTGAATGCGTTCAGGCATTGCGGCTGGGGTTCCACGTAGTATCCGTGCCCGGGCACACCCGGAGCCATATCGCGTTTCACACCGCTGAACACCTTTTCAGTGGCGATGCGTTGTTCAGCCTGGGCTGTGGGCGCATGTTCGAAGGTACGCCTCCCCAGCTTCTGGCATCCCTGCGGAAGCTGGCGTCCCTGCCAGCGCAACTGATGGTCTGTTGCGCCCACGAGTACACCCTGTCCAATGCCGTCTTCGCGCGGCATGTAGACCCCACCAACGCTGCGCTGTCGCAGCGCCATGAGGAGGCCTTGGCCATGCGCCGCGATGACCTGCCCACGCTGCCGGTTTCACTGGCAAGCGAGCTGGAATGCAATCCGTTCCTGCGTACGAGTACCCCCGCCATCCAGGCGGCCGTCAGCGCCCATCTCGGGCGTCCCGTTACCGATGAAGTCGATGTTGTCGCAGGGCTGCGCAACTGGAAAGACGGATTCCGAACATGAGTCGGCGATTGTTGCCGCTCGCGCTGGGCCTGGCGATCGCCGTGGCCGGCAGCGCGGGCGCCCAGTCGTTGACCGCCGGCATGTCGCAGAACGTGGCCGGCCTGTCCTCCCTCCCCCTGACCGCTGCGGCGCTGCCGCCGGCCTCGGTGCGCAACGGGCAGGACATCTTCGCCAGCTTCCGCGATGGCCTGGCTGAACCCACCTGCGACGCCGAGGCGACCAGCCCGCGCTGGCAGAAGCAGTTCGCGCATGCCCCCTCGCGCCTGGCCAACCAGGACGATGACGCCCTGGTGCTGTTCGGCTATGTGGTGGAAGAGCTGCGCAGATCCGACCTGCCGACCGAATTTGCGCTGATTCCCTTCGTGGAAAGCGGCTACCGGCCCAACGCCCGCAACGGCGGCGGCCCGGCCGGCCTGTGGCAGTTCATCGCCACCACCGCCAAGAACCACCGCGTGCAGATGACCCCGGGCTACGACGGCCGCCTCTCGGCGGTGGATTCCACCCAGGCCGCGGTGCGTTACCTCAAGACCCTGCACGGCATGTTCGGCGGCGACTGGCGCCTGGCCACCATGGCCTACAACGCCGGCGAGTACCGGGTCCTGCAATCGCTGCGCAAGGCCGGCATGAACGCGCAGAACGCGCGTCCGGCCGAGTTGCCCGGCCTGTCGCCGGTCACCTATGCCTATGTCGAGAAGCTGCACGCCCTGGCCTGCGTGCTGGAAGACGCAGAAACCGAGCCAGCGGTGATGGCCTCGCTGGACCGCACCGTGCCCGTGCTGAAGGGGCATACCCTGCCGGCGGGCACCAGCGTCCAGCAGTGGGCCCAGCAGCGCGACCTGGATCCGGCCCGGATCGCCCGGCTCAACCCGGCCCTGGCCAGCGGCAAGGGCCGCCCGGCCGGCCAGGTGACGGTTCTGGCCCCGACCGCGCATGCGCCGGTGGATGCCAGCGCCAGCGTGGCCGCCATTGCGGTGGCTCCCAGCGCACCAGTGGATAGCCCGGCCGCCCGTACGGCGCCTGCGCCGGCCGCCACCCGCACGGTGGCCAGCGCGGATCGTCCGCGCAGCCGCCGCCACACCGTGCGCGATGGCGAATCGCCCTGGACCATCGCCCGCCGTTACGGGATGCCGTTGAAGGCCCTGCTGTCGCTCAATGGCCTCAGTGGCAGCAGTGTGCTCAAGCCGGGAGCGGTGTTGCGCGTCGAAGACTGAGCAGCGCCCACCCCCAACGCAAAAAGCCCGGCATCGCCGGGCTTTTTGTTGTCCAGCAGAAGCCGCCCCGGTTAGAGGTTGGCTTCTTCGGTCTGCACCTTGAAGTGCTTGCGCATCGCTTCCACGTAGGCCTTGGCGGCGGCCATGCCGTCGATCTGGCTCAGCTGCTCCTTGAGCTGCTGCTGCTGGGCGGCGTCCACTTCAGCAACGTTGCCCGGGGTGACCTTGGTCACCGCGTAGATCACGTAGCGGCCCTGCACGGCGACCTTGCCGTAGCTCGGCTTGCCTTCGGCGGGCAACGGCGCGCTGAACACGGCACGGTTGATCTCCGGGGTCGGCACCGGCTGGGTGCGCGGCAGGCCCGGCAGCGGGCTGATCTGCAGCTTCTCGCTGGTCGCCAGCGCCTGCAGGGTCTGACCGGCCTTCAGCTTGGCCAGCACGGCATCCACGGCCTTCTCCGACGCCTGGCGGGTGCGGTCGGCATGGATCGCGGCGATGATCTGCTCACGGGCCTTGTCCAGCGGCAGCGCCTGTTCCGGGCTGTGCTCGGTCACGCGGATCATCACGTTGTGGTTCGGACCCAGCTCGATCGGGTCGCTCACCGTGCCGTCCTGGGTCAGGATGTCGGAGAACGCCGCGCGCAGCACGGCCGGGTTGGCGGCGATGCCGCTGGCGGTGGTGCGGGTGAACGGACCGATGGTCTGCACCGGCAGGCTCATGTCCTTGGCCGGGCCTTCCAGCGAGGTCGGGTTCTTGTAGACCAGATCGACCAGGCGGCCGCTCAGCTCGGTGAACACACGGTCGGTGTCGGCCTTGAGCTGCTCGGCAGCCAGCTGGTCACGCACCTCGTCGAAGGAACGGCCTTCGCCGCCCTTGGTCTCGCGCAGCTTGAGCACGTGGAAACCGAAGTCGGTCTTGACCGGACCGGTCACCTCGCCCGCCTTCATGGCGAACAGGGCATCTTCGAACGGCTTGACCATCGCGCCGCGTTCCACCCAGCCCAGGTCACCACCGGTGTCCTTGGAACCGGGATCTTCGGAGTTGGCCTTGGCCAGTGCGGCGAAGTCGGCACCCGGTGCCTTGGCTTCGGCAGCCAGGCGGGTTGCCTTCTCTTCAGCCGCCTTGAGCTTGGCCGGATCGCTGCCATCGGCGGTGATCAGGATATGCGAGGCCAGACGCTGTTCCGGCGTGGCAAAGCGCGCCTTCTCATCGTCATAGCGCTTGCGCAGCGTGGCTTCGTCGGCGGCCGCCGGCGCAGGCAGGTTCGCGCCGTTGATTTCGACGTATTCCAGCGACACGGTTTCCGGCTGGCGGAAATCCTTGGTGTGGCTGTCATACCACTGCTTGATCTGTGCGTCGGTCACTTCGGCGGTGTCGGCCGGGGTTTCCGGCAGCGCGGCCAGTTCGACGTCACGCGTTTCACCGAGCAGCTTCATCAGGCGCTCGGCTTCGCTCTGGGTGGTGAACCCGGAACGCTGCAGGGCCGACGGAATGATCGACTGCTGGATGCTCTCGCGCACCAGCGCTTCGAACTGCGTCGGCGTGCGCGGCGGATTGCCGCTGGCCAGCGCGATGCGGTAGTTGTCCTGGTTGAACTTGCCGTCGGCACCGAGGAAGGCCGGGATCGAGGCGATGTACTCGCGCACGGCGGCATCGCCGATCACGATGCCGGACTGTTCGCCGGCCAGGCGCACGACCTGCTCATCGATCATCTGATCGAGCACGGCCAGCTTGCTCTCCGTGCTTTCGAACTGGCGCGGATCGAAGTCCTCGCCCTGCTCCTGGCGTGCCTGCTGGCGCGCCTGCTCGAAGCGCACGCGGAAATCGTTGGAGCTGATCTCATGGTGCTGCCACAGGAACGAGACCGGCCACCACGACGGGGCGGACTTCCACCAGGTCGGCGGTGCGGCCACTTTGGCCACGTTCTGCGAGCCGACGCCACCAAGGTAGCTGGAGTCGATCACGAACAGGAACGGAATCATCAGCAGCCCCAGGATCACGGTAACGATCCAGCCCGAGGTCTTGTCGCGAAGTTTCTGCAGCATGGGAAAAATCAAGGCCTGATTGGCGAGCCCGGCAGTGTAACCCGCTTCGCGGCAGGCTCCAAAAGTGCCCGCGCTGGCCCCTGCGCGCGATCCGCCCGGTGCCGCACCCGCTGATCGCGGCGGGCAAACGGTGTGCGCCGCGCTGCCGATCAATCTGCTGGATTGGAAACAAAAAAAAGCCCTTGGTTTTCACCAAGGGCTCTTCAAAGATTGGCGGAGCGGACGGGACTTGAACCCGCGACCTCCGGCGTGACAGGCCAGCATTCTAACCAGCTGAACTACCGCTCCGCACTTGAAACTTTGCAGGCGCTCATTCTATCCGAAGATATTCAGATTGCCCACCCCGAAATGCTGCTTTTTTCGAGGTTTTTTTAAAACTGGCGGAGCGGACGGGACTTGAACCCGCGACCTCCGGCGTGACAGGCCAGCATTCTAACCAGCTGAACTACCGCTCCATGTTTTAATTCTTTCAGCCGACCAACGGTCGGCTCTACCGCCTTCACCGCGACATGCGTCGGCGGAGAAAACAAGGCCCCCGATTGCTCAGGGGCCTTCTTGAAACTGGCGGAGCGGACGGGACTTGAACCCGCGACCTCCGGCGTGACAGGCCAGCATTCTAACCAGCTGAACTACCGCTCCACATTTCAAAACTTTTACTGGCAGTGCCTGGTGGGTGCTGAGGGTTTCGAACCCCCGACCCTCTCCGTGTAAAGGAGACGCTCTACCGCTGAGCTAAGCACCCCAGCAAGCCGCTTAGTTTACGGCATCCTTCAGGGCTTTGCCAGCCTTGAACGACGGATTCTTCGACGCAGCAATCTTGATGGTGTCGCCGGTCTTCGGGTTGCGGCCGGTACGGGCAGCGCGGTCGCGGACCTGGAACGTGCCGAAGCCCACCAGCGTCACCGCGTCACCGCCCTTCAGGGCCTTGGTGACGGAAGCGATGACGGCATCAACGGCGCGGCTGGACTCGGCCTTGGTCAGGTCGGCGGCTTCAGCAACGGCGTCGATCAATTCGGTCTTGTTCATTCTCTACAGCTCCTTTGGCGGGGATTCCGCGGATTCAACATTGAGACACCCGATGACGATACGCCGTCGGATGCCAGTGAAGTTCTCTGTTCGCCGAATTCAGATTTACGCTGACTCGCGAGTGGTGCTTTTATACCAGTGCCCCCCTACCCGCGCAAGCTGAAAAGCCAATAACGACGCGGGTTTCGGGCATTTCCACAGGACGCGTCAGTGCTTGACGCGCGTTGTGGAAGCTGTCTTGGACTTGCCGCGTACCGTGACACGTTGCCCATCTTTCTTGGGCTTCGGTGCGGTCAGCGGGGCCTCCAGGGCCAGGTCGAGCACTTCCTCGATCCACTTCACCGGCACGATCTTCAGATCGCGGGTGACATTGGCGGGGATATCGGCCAGATCCTTGCGGTTCTCCTCGGGAATGATGACCGTGGTGATGCCGCCGCGCAGCGCCGCCAGCAGCTTCTCCTTGAGGCCGCCGATGGCGGTGACGCGACCACGCAGGGTGATCTCGCCGGTCATCGCCACTTCGGCCCGGATCGGCACCTTGGTCAGCGTGGACACCAGCGAGGTAACCATGGCGATACCCGCACTCGGGCCATCCTTGGGGGTGGCGCCATCGGGCACGTGGACGTGCACGTCGTGCTTCTGCAGGAACTCGTTGTCGATGCCCAGCCGCTCGGCACGCGAGCGCACCACCGACAGGGCCGCCGAGGCGGATTCCTTCATCACGTTGCCCAGCTGGCCGGTGAGGATCAGCTGGCCCTTGCCCGGCACCAGGGTGGATTCGATCTGCAGCAGATCGCCGCCCACTTCGGTCCAGGCCAGGCCGGTGACCAGGCCCACTTCGTTCTGCTCTTCGGCACGCCCGAAATCGACGCGGCGAACCCCCAGGTACTTGTCCAGGTTCTTGCCGTTGACCACCACCAGCGCCTTCTTCTTCGCGCTGGCCTTCTTGCCGGCCTTGGCCGGCTTGGCCGCCTTGGCGGGCGCTACCGGACCGGCAAGCGCGATTTCCTTGACCACCTTGCGGCAGATCTTGGCCACTTCGCGCTCGAGGTTGCGCACGCCGGATTCGCGCGTGTAGTAACGCACGATGTCCTGGATCGCATCGGCCTCGATCTCCAGCTCTTCCGGCTTCAGGCCGTTGGCCTTGATCTGCTTGGGCACCAGGTAGCGCATGGCGATGTTGAGCTTCTCATCCTCGGTGTAGCCGGGGATGCGGATCACTTCCATGCGGTCCAGCAGTGGGCCGGGAATGTTGAGCGAGTTGGACGTCGCCACGAACATCACTTCGGACAGGTCCAGGTCCACTTCCAGGTAGTGATCGTTGAAGGCGTTGTTCTGCTCCGGGTCGAGCACTTCCAGCAGCGCCGAGGACGGATCGCCACGGAAGTCCATCGACATCTTGTCGATCTCATCGAGCACGAACAGCGCGTTCTTGCTGCCCACCTTGTTGAGGTTCTGCACGATGCGGCCCGGCATCGAGCCGACGTAAGTGCGGCGATGGCCACGGATCTCGGCCTCGTCGCGCACGCCACCCAGGCTCATGCGCACGAACTTGCGGTTGGTCGCCTTGGCGATGGACTGGCCCAGCGAGGTCTTGCCCACGCCGGGCGGGCCGACCAGGCACAGGATCGGGCCCTTCATCTGCTTCACGCGCGACTGCACTGCCAGGTATTCCAGGATGCGGTCCTTGACCTTGTCCAGCCCGAAGTGATCGGCGTCCAGCGTGTCCTGCGCGGCCTTGAGATCCTTGCGGACCTTGGTGCGCTTCTTCCACGGCACGCCCAGCAGCCACTCCAGGTAATTGCGCACGACCGCCGCTTCGGCGGACATCGGCGACATCTGCTTGAGCTTGTTGAGCTCGGCCTTGGCCTTGGTCTCCACCGGCTTGGGCATGCCCGCCTCGGCGATCTTGCGCGCCAGCTCGTCCATCTCGCCGGGCGCGTCATCCAGGTCACCCAGTTCTTTCTGGATGGCCTTCATCTGCTCGTTGAGGTAGTACTCGCGCTGGCTCTTTTCCATCTGCGACTTCACGCGGCCGCGGATGCGCTTTTCCATCTGCTGCACGTCGATCTCGCCATCGACCAGGCCGACCAGCATTTCCAGGCGGTCGCCGATCTGCAGCGTTTCCAGCAGGCGCTGCTTGTCGGCCAGGCGCACGCTGATATGCGCGGCGATGGTATCGGCCAGGCGCGCCGGCTCGTCGATGCCGGCCAGGGTCTGCAGCAGCTCCGGCGGCAGCTTGCGATTGGTTTTGACGTACTGCTCGAACAGCGACATCAGCGAGCGGGCGATCGCCTCGATCTCGCGCGGCTCGCGCGATTCGTCCGATTCGATTTCCATGCCCACGCCGTGCAGCGAGCCATCACGCTCGGTCACGTCGGTGACGTTGACGCGCGACAGGCCTTCGACCAGCACCTTGATGGTGCCGTCGGGCAGCTTCAGCAGCTGCAGGACCTGGGCGAGCGTGCCGACCTGGTACAGATCGGCGGCGGACGGATCATCCGTCTCGGCGGACTTCTGCGCGAGCAGCAGGATGCGCTTGTCCGCTTCCATCGCCTGCTCCAGCGCATGCATGGACTTGTCACGGCCGACGAACAGCGGAATGACCATGTGCGGGAACACCACCACGTCACGCAGCGGCAGTACCGGCAGGTCGAGAGTCTCAGTTGGGGAACGGGCCATGTGGGCTCCAGTGGAACAGTGGGGATGGCCTCCGGGCGCCTCGCCCGGATACAAAAAAAGCCGATGGCCTCGTTATGGGGCCATCAGCTTCTAGATGCAAGCTGTTCTGAAAAATTTCTTTCAATTCAATTACTTGAACTGATTATTCAGCGCCAGCCGCCTTCTGTTCAGGCGCCGGTGGCGTCTGGTAGATCAGGTACGGTTCGGACTTGTGTTCGATCACCGATTCGTCCACCACCACCTTGCTGACGTTCTCTGCCGAGGGCAGGTCATACATGGTGTCCAGCAGGACCGATTCGACGATCGTACGCAGGCCACGGGCACCGGTCTTGCGCTTGAGCGCCTTGCGGGCAATGGCGGCCAGCGCGTCCGGACGGAACTCCAGCTCGACGTGCTCCATCTCGAACAGCTTCTTGAACTGCTTGGTGATGGCGTTCTTCGGCTCGGTGAGGATGCGCACCAGGGCGGCCTCGTCCAGCTCTTCCAGGGTCGCCACGACCGGCAGGCGGCCGACGAACTCCGGAATCAGGCCAAACTTGATCAGATCTTCCGGCTCGACTTCGGCCAGGATCTTGCCCACTTCCTGCTTGCGCTCGGAACTCTTCACCTTGGCACCGAACCCGATGCCGCCCGAATCGTTGGAACGCTGCTGGATCACCTTGTCCAGGCCGGCAAACGCACCACCACAGATGAACAGGATGTTCTTGGTGTCCACCTGCAGGAATTCCTGCTGCGGATGCTTGCGACCGCCCTGCGGCGGCACGCTGGCCACGGTGCCTTCGATCAGCTTCAGCAGGGCCTGCTGGACGCCTTCGCCGGACACATCGCGGGTGATCGACGGGTTCTCGCTCTTGCGCGAGATCTTGTCGATTTCATCGATGTAGACGATGCCCTGCTGTGCCTTTTCGACGTCGTAGTCGCACTTCTGCAGCAGCTTCTGGATGATGTTCTCCACGTCCTCGCCCACGTAACCGGCTTCGGTCAGCGTGGTGGCGTCGGCCATGGTGAACGGCACGTTGAGCAGGCGGGCCAGGGTTTCGGCCAGCAGCGTCTTGCCCGAACCGGTCGGACCGACCAGCAGGATGTTCGACTTCGCCAGTTCGACCTCGTCGTTCTTCTGGCGGCTCTCGATGCGCTTGTAGTGGTTGTATACGGCCACGGCCAGGGTCCGCTTGGCGCGGTTCTGCCCGATCACGTACTGGTCCAGGACCTCGAGGATCTCGCGCGGCTTGGGCAGCGAACTGCGGGCCGACTGCGCCTTCTCCTCCAGCTCCTCACGGATGATGTCGTTGCACAGCTCGACGCATTCATCGCAGATGAACACGCTCGGACCCGCAATCAGCTTGCGCACCTCATGCTGGCTCTTTCCGCAGAAAGAGCAGTAGAGGATCTTGCCGGTGTCCGTGGAACGACCTTGGCGGTCTTCGCTCATGCTTCGCTTACCCAGTTACCCCACCCGACTGAACGGGGGTTCGATTCGAGAATAGCACAGGGTCAGGAGGACGCCAGTCCCGCCTGACCCGGTGGAAACAGGCCGGTTTCCCGGCCTGGTACAACGTTATGCCGGCTGGATCGACTCTTCCGGACGACGCTCCAGGACCTGGTCGACCAGGCCGTAGGCCACCGCATCGGCCGCGCTCTTGAAGTTGTCACGCTCGGTATCCCGGGCGATGGTCTCCAGCGACTGGCCGGTGTGCTTGGCCAGCACTTCGTTCAGGCGCGAACGCAGGGTCAGGATTTCACGGGCATGGATGTCGATGTCCGTGGCCTGGCCCTGGAAGCCGCCCAGCGGCTGGTGGATCATCACGCGCGAATTCGGCAGCGCGTACCGCTTGCCGGCCGCGCCGGACGCCAGCAGCAGGGCGCCCATGGAGGCCGCCTGGCCGACGCAGATGGTGCTCACGTCCGGCTTGATGTACTGCATGGTGTCGTAGATCGCCATGCCGGCGGTGACTACGCCACCGGGCGAGTTGATGTAGATGCTGATGTCCTTTTCCGGGTTGTCCGCTTCCAGGAACAGCAGCTGCGCCACAACCACGTTGGCCATGTGATCGTCGATCGGGCCCACGAGGAAGATCAGGCGCTCCTTCAACAGGCGCGAATAGATGTCATAGGCGCGCTCGCCGCGGCTGGTCTGTTCGACCACCATCGGAACCATGTTCAGGGCTGTGGTTCGGTTGTCCATTAGTGAGGCACCTATTTTGGGGGGAACGACCCCGCGCCAGGGCGCGGGGCGTAAAACACGACCGCTTACTGGCGGATCGCGTCCTGGAACGACAGCTTCTCTTCGGTGTGCTGGGCGCGCTCGGCGATCCAGTCGATCACCTGCTCTTCCATCACACGATTCTGCAGCCCACTCATCAGCTGGGGGTCGTTGCGGTACATCTCAATGACCTGCTCCGGCTCTTCGTAGGTCGAGGCGATCAGGCGCATGGTTTCATTCAGGCGCTTGGGATCCAGGCGCAGGTCGTTCTTGCGGGCCACTTCACCGACCAGCAGGCCGACCAGCACGCGCTTGGCGGCGGCGTCCTTGAAGCCTTCGTGGGCGTCGGCCGGGACGTCACCCGGGTTGCGGCCACTGCGGCGGATCTGCTCGAGCTGCTGGTCCAGCATGGCGCGGGCTTCGTTCTCGACCAGGCGCGGCGGCATTTCCACCGAGGCGTAGGCGGCGATCAGCTGCTCACCGACTTCGCGGCGCAGGCGGTTCATCAGGGCGCCCTTGAGCTCGCGCTCCAGGTTGGCGCGGATGTCCTTGCGGAACTGCTCCACGTCGCCGCCCTTCACACCGAAGCTCTTGATGAACTCGGCATCCACCTCCGGCAGCACCGGCGCGGACACGTCCACCGCCGTGACGGTGACCTTGACCTGCTTGCCGGCCAGTGCCGGGACGCGCCAATCGGCCGGGAACTCGACGTCCAGGGTCTTTTCTTCACCGGCGGTCAGACCGACCAGGCCCTGTTCGATCTGCTCGAACATCATGCCTTGGCCCACGATCACGCTGCCCTTTTCGGTGCCTTCGGCCGGCAGGCGCTCATCGCCGGCCTGCGACCAGGTTTCCAGCGCGACCAGATCGCCGTCCTGGGCGCCACGGGTGACCGGGCTCCAGCTGCGGCGCTGTTCGCGCAGGTTGGTGATCATCTGGTCGATGTCGGCGTCGTTGATTTCAGCGGTGTGGCGGACCACGGTCAGCTTGCTGACATCCACGTCGCCGAAGTCCGGCACCAGCTCGACGGTGGCCACGAAGGACAGCTCGCCCTCGCCCTTGTCGATGCGCGGGGTGCCGGCGATGCGCAGCTCATGCTCGCGCAGGGCGGCATCGAAGGTCTCACGCAGCAGGCCATCGACGGCTTCGCTGCGGACCTGCTGGCCGAAACGCTGCTCGATCACCTTGGCCGGCACCTTGCCCGGGCGGAAGCCCTTGATGCGCGTGGTGCGGGCGATCTCGCCCAGACGGCCGCTGATGTGCGTCTGCAGGCGGTCCTCCGGCAGCGAGAAGGTCAGGCGGCGTTCCAGATTGCCAGTGGATTCGATCGAAGCTTGCATGTTGACTCCTGCCACCGGCGGCATGGGCCCCGGCACGATGTGATGGATGAAACGGGTTTTGGACGCGGGGTCGTGGACGCGCATGCCCGCCGCAGCCCTGTAGTTTCGCCGATAAACGCCAGCGCCGCCAGCGCGGGCCGAGAACGTCCGGGGGCCGCCAAGGGCCCAGCATGTGGCCGTCTCCCCGATCCGGGACGTGCCCATGGTCATGGTGCCGGCGAAAACGCCCTGCACTGGTGCGAAAGGGGGGACTCGAACCCCCACGCCTTGCGGCACTGGAACCTAAATCCAGGGCGTCTACCAATTCCGCCACTTTCGCGAGCCTGAAAGCCCAGGCGCACATTGTTGCAGGCGGGGCCGGAAAGCGGAAGGTCGTCATGTCGCTTAACGGCGTGAAGCGCGTGCTCCACCCCGCGGATCAGCGGCTATCGCGCCGGCAGCGCCACGCTGGGAAGCAGTGGCGCTTTCGCCAGCGCCTGGCGTTCCTCGCGCTGGGGCGCGCCCTGCATGGAGGCACGGGCCAGTGGCTTGGCCGGCTGGAAACCGCCAGGGGGAAGAGTGTTGCGGATTACGGTCGTGGCATAACCGGCCAGGACCGGGTCGAACGATGCGTGGGCGGGCGTTTCGGCAGCCGTGGCGGCCGTGGCCGCGCAGGCGGTCAACGCCACGGCGGCAAGGATCCGGAGAGTCATGATGGGCGTACCTCGATGGGCGCCTAAGCGCGGTCCGTCGAGTGGAACCTGATTGCCGGTTGCGATCCGTGCGCTGTCGCGCAGCTTGGAAACGATGCGTGTCGCGTTCGACCCCGGTTTCAGGAGGCTTTCAGATATGCAGGCCCGGAAAAGAAAAAAGCCGCCTGGCGGACCAGGCGGCTTCTGTCTTGGTGGGCTGTCAAGGATTCGAACCTTGGACCTATTGATTAAGAGTCAACTGCTCTACCAACTGAGCTAACAGCCCGAAAATCGGGAGGCGAATTATGCAGGGTTTCCTGCGCGCGACGCAAGCGTTTTGTTTGAATGGATGGCCAATGGCGGCAGTGGACCGCCAATGCGCTACCGGTTCAACGTGTCGCGAACAAGAAAAAAGCCACCGGGCGGACCCGATGGCTTCTGTCTTGGTGGGCTGTCAAGGATTCGAACCTTGGACCTATTGATTAAGAGTCAACTGCTCTACCAACTGAGCTAACAGCCCTGAAAAACTCAGGCGCACATTGTAGCGTGTGTGCTGCCTTTTGCAACCCTGGTTCACTTTCGATGAACCAGTTTGAATCAGTGGGGTGGCTGAGGGGACTCGAACCCCCGACCACCGGAATCACAATCCGGAACTCTAACCAACTGAGCTACAGCCACCACTGAAAACTTTGCTTCCTACCGCTTGCACCGAATGGCGCGCCCGACAGGAATCGAACCTGTAACCGCCGGCTTAGAAGGCCGGTGCTCTATCCAGTTGAGCTACGGGCGCTCGATCCGGATTGTCGCATTCCAATCCCGGTTTGAGCAGCGGGCTTGGTCGGGGTAGAGGGATTCGAACCCCCGACATCCTGCTCCCAAAGCAGGCGCGCTACCAGACTGCGCTATACCCCGGCGGTTTGTTTCCCTCCGGGGTTCCCCCCGAAAGAGCCGCCTATTGTGGGAATCGGCGTGGCATCTGTCAACGGTTTTCACACATCAATTCACCTGTCGCCATTGGCGAGGGTCGCTTCGGCTATGCTCGGGTCAGTGGCCGGATGGCCAGCCCCCTACCCCATCAAGGAGATTGGCAATGCGCAGCGGCAATCCCGCACTTTCCGAGTCGACCTTCCTCGACCTGGCCAGCGGCTCGGTCGTGGCCCGCCCCGACCAGGCGATGACCATCAACGGCACCGTCAACAAGACCGGCATCCTGTTGCTGCTCACCGTGCTGACGGCCGCGTTCGCGTGGAGCCAATCGGTCGATGCCTATGGGCAGGTGTCCTCCAGCGCGATGATGTACACCATCGGCGGCGCGGTGGGCGGGCTGATCCTGGCACTCGTCACCGTGTTCAAGAAGGAATGGTCGCCCGTCACTGCGCCGATGTATGCCCTGGTGGAAGGCTTCTTCCTCGGTGCGATCTCGGCCGTGTTCAACATGAAGTTCCCAGGCATCGTGTTCCAGGCGGTGCTGCTGACTTTCGGCACCCTGTTCGCGCTGCTGATGCTGTACCGCAGTGGCGTGATCAAGGTCACCGAGAAGTTCAAGATGGGCGTGTTCGCCGCCACCGGTGGCATCGCGCTGGTGTACCTGGCCTCCTTCGTGCTGAGCTTCTTCAACATCAACGTGCCGGTGATCCACGATGCCAGCCTGCTGGGCATCGCCTTCAGCCTGTTCGTGGTGGCGGTGGCCGCGCTGAACCTGGTGCTGGATTTCGACTTCATCGAAACCGGTGCCGCCGCACACGCCCCGAAGTACATGGAGTGGTACGGCGCGTTCGGCCTGATGGTCACGCTGGTGTGGTTGTACGTGGAATTCCTGCGCCTGCTCTCCAAGATCCAGCAGCGCTGAGCCACTGGCCAGGCAAGCATCAGGGGCGCCTTCGGGCGCCCTTTTTCATGCGCCCGCATGGCGCCCCGGCAAGCTCCGGCCGGACCGCCTGGCAGGGTCCTAGGCCGCCGCGCCGGCTTGCCCTGCGTAATGCGCAGCCAGATGTTCCACCAGCGCGCGCACCTTTGGCGCCAGCGAACGGGCGTGCGGATACAGCGCGAAGTAGCGGCGCTGCCCGGCATGCCAGCCGGGCAACACATGGATCAAGCGACCGGCGCGCAGATCGTCCTGCACGGTCAACGCGGTGAACAGGCTGATACCCATGCCGGCCCGCACTGCGGCATAGAGGGCGGGCGTGGCGTCCACGCGCAGCCGTTGGCCGGCCTCCACGCTGGCCTGCGCGCCCCGCGGGCCCTGCAGGTGCCAAGCGGTAGTGGCCGCGCCGGGCTGGAACGCCAGCAGCGTGTGCGCCGGAAGGTCCGCCACCTGGCGCGGCAGGCCGTGCCGGGCCAGGTAAGCCGGCGCGGCCACCAGGATGCGCGGGCAGCACGCCAGTTCGCGGGCCACCAGTTGGCTGTCGGGCAGGCTGGCGGCAATGCGAAGCGCCATGTCGAAACCACCCCCGACCACGTCCACCAGCTGGTCGTTGGCCGACAGATCCAGGCTTACCTGCGGATAGCGGGCCAGGAACCCCGGCAGCCACTGCGGCAATTCCTGGCTGGCCACCACCTGCGGCACGCTGATGCGCAGGCGCCCGCTTGGCGCTGCCTGGCCCGCGCGGGCGCGGTCGTCGGCCAGTTCCAGCCGCTCAAGCAGGGCCACGGCATCACGGTAATAGTCGCGTCCGGCCTCGGTCAGCGACAGCCGCCGGGTGGTGCGATCGAGCAACCGGACCTGCAGGTGCTCTTCCAGCTGCCGCAGTTGCCGCGACAGGGAGGAGTGGGTGGTTCCCTGCCGCTCTGCGGCCGCACTGAAGCTGCCGGCCTCGACGATGGCGCGCAGCGCGCGCAGGGCGGCGAAGTGATCCATCGGCGGTCAGCTCCAGGCGAGTGGCAGGACCCGCCGGATGCGGGCCTGCCCAGCTTATCAAGCGCCCTTGCCCGCCTCGCGGACCGGCAGGGCCAGGATCGCGTCGGTGGCCATGACATCGCCGAACGCATCCTCGATCTGCGCCAGGGACGCCTCGTGCAGTGCGCGGTGGCCGATGCGCGTGCCATCGGCCAGGTCGAGGTCGCGACTGGCGCTGGCATCGGACGCCACGAGGACACGGTAGCCGCGCGGCGCGGCAGCCGCGTCGCGGGCGGCCCCGACGACGCAGGCATGGGTCTGCAGGCCGGTGATGATCAACGTGTCGACGCCGGCCTGCTTGAGCACCGTGTCCAGCGCCGCAGCCGAGGCGCCGGCGAACACGCTGACGTTGTCCTTCTGGATGACGGTTTCGCCACTGCGCGGCTGCATGTCGCGATGGAAGGCGACGTTGACACTCCCCTGCGCGAACAGCGGCGCGCCCGCCGGCAGCACATGCTGCACGTGGATGACGCGGATGCCGTGGGCATCGGCGAAGTCGACCACGCGGCGGGTCTGGCGCAGTGCGGCGATGCCGTCGGGAATGACCATGCGGCCGCCGGCGAAACCTGGCGCGGCACGGTCATCGAAGTATTCGTTCTGGAAGTCGATCACCAGCACCGCGGTCTTCGCCGCGTCGAGCGAGGCGGGCACCGGGGCACCCGCCATGTGGCGGATGGTGGGATGGGACGGTTCAGTGGCAACCACCGGGGCGGTGGCAGCCATGCCGATCAGGCTGGCCAGGCCGAAGGCCGTGAGGTTCATGGGACGACTCCTGTGCGATGGAAAGTGGGCACAGGATGCGAGGCGGATGGCGCACGAACCAGCCATGGATTGACACACGATCTGTGCACATTTCGAACAGACCGCTCGTGTGGAGTCGCGCCAGGCGCGACTGCTTTTCGTTCGGGCGCCCGTGAACGATCAGCCGCGCAGGGCTCGACTCGACGACGCCAGCGTGACGCCATTGAGCCGCACGATCACCGCGCCCTTTCGCCCTGGCACCACTTCGGCAGCGTTGCTGCCAGCGCGCACGGCACGTTCCAGGCCCGCCGGGTACTTGACCGGCACCCCTGCGAGGGTCTGCACATGCGCTGCCCCATTCTTGCCCCTGATGATGAACTCCGCGCAGGCGCCCTCCAGCCGGTACACCGGCGCCCCCGCCGGACATTCGATCAACTGCAGCGCGCGCGCTTCGCTGTGCCGCAGGTTGCGGATGCAGACCCCGTGCTTGCGCAGGCGACGCAACGCGCGCTGGGAACGGGACCAGGGCCAGCAGAAGACGAAGTAGATGCCTACGCCGATCACATAGACGGCAACAGCCGCCACCACCCACACAGCCGAATCAGGCATCTGCAAAAACCCTGTCGGTGAAAAGCCACATGTGAAAACGCAGACGGGCCGTACAAGGACGGCCCGTCTTCAACAATGCGCAGCGCTGCCTGGATACCCCCTGGGACAGCACCCAGCAAGAGCGCCGGCCGCTTACAGGCGGCTGGCGATGGCCTGGGCGAAGCCCATGGTGTTGCCGGTGCCACCCAGGTCGCCGGTCAGCGAGTCCTTGGCTTCCAGCGTGGCCACGATGGCCTTGCGCAGGCGCTCGGCGTTTTCGACCTGGCCGACATGGTCCAGCATCTGTGCGGCGGCCAGCAGCAGCGCGCACGGATTGGCCTTGCCCTGGCCGGCGATGTCCGGCGCGGTGCCGTGCACGGCTTCGAAGATCGCCGCGTTCTCACCGATGTTGGCGCCCGGGGCCAGGCCCAGGCCGCCGACCAGACCGGCACACAGGTCGGAGATGATGTCGCCGAACAGGTTGGTGGTCACGATCACATCGAACTGTTCCGGACGCATCACCAGCTGCATGCAGCAGTTGTCGACGATCATTTCCTGGAACTCGATGTCCGGGTACTTGGCGGCCACTTCACGCGCCACGGCCAGGAACAGGCCCGAGGTCGACTTGATGATGTTGGCCTTGTGCACGGCGGTGACCTTCTTGCGGCCGGTGCTGCGGGCCAGCTCGAAGGCGTAGCGCACGATGCGCTCGGAGCCCTTGCGGGTGATGCGGGTGCCGGAGAAGGCGGTCTCGCCATCGGCCGACACTTCCTGGCCTTCGGCCAGGTACGCGCCTTCGGTGTTCTCACGGACGGTGATCAGGTCCACGCCGTCGCCGAAACGCGACTTGGTGTTCGGGAAGGACACCGCCGGACGCACGTTGGCGTACAGGTCGAAGTGGCGGCGCAGGCTGACGTTGATCGAGGTGAAGCCACCACCGACCGGCGTGGTCAGCGGGCTCTTCAGCGCGATCTTGTTGCGTGCGATCGATTCCAGCGTGGCCGCCGGCATCAGATCGCCGTGCTTCTCCAGCGCGACCAGGCCCGCGTCGGCGTCTTCATATTCAAAGCCGGTGTCCAGCTTGCCGAGCACGAACAGGGTAGCGTCCATGATCTCCGGGCCGATGCCGTCACCGCGGATGACCGTGATTTTCTGCGTCATTGATGTGTATTCCGAACCGAGGGGGGAGCGCCATCCGTGAGGTGCGCGAAGCGCGGGCGCAAGGGAAGTTTCATCGGCAATTATGCCTTACCCGCCCGATGGACCCCAAATGGGCCATTGGTCTTAGGCAGGCAAAGCAGCATTGCCCGCGCATTCCCCCTCTCCCCGCGCCGTTGGCGCGCCGCCATCAACAGAAGGGGGCTGTGCGCCAGACACGCGATCGGTAGTGCCGGCCGCTGGCCGGCAACCAGGGGTGCGCTGAACGATGCGGTAGCCACCGACCGTTGGTCGGTGGAACGGCATCTCGAACATGAACGGCGCACTGCCGGGCGCCGATATCGTCGGGGCACCCAAGCAGCCGACCAACGGCCGGCTCTACCTCGGTGGGGCCGGGTCGGCCCCGACCTCAATGCTCGTGAACGGCCGGCGCTTCGGCGCCGCCTTCGAGCTGGTCCAGGAAATCGACCGCGCGGCGCAGGTGCGGGATCACGATCGAGCCGCCGACCACCAGGCCGACCGAGAAGGTCTCGAAGAACTCCTCACGGGTCACGCCGGCGTCCTTGCACTGGGCCACGTGGTAGCTGATGCAGTCATCGCAGCGCAGCACCATCGAGGCGACCAGGCCCAGCAGCTCCTTGGTCTTCACGTCCAGCGCGCCGGCCTGGTAGGTCTGGGTGTCCAGCGCGAAGAAGCGGCGCACGACCTGGTTGGGTTCGCCCAGGATGCGCTGGTTCATGCGCTGGCGGAACTCGGTGAATTCGGCGATGCGGTCCTTGCTGCCGTCGTCGGCCGCGCTCATGCCGGGTCCTGCCCGGCCAGCAACGGCTCCAGCTTGCCAGCACGGTGCAGCGCCATCATGTCGTCGTAGCCGCCCACATGGACCTCGCCGACGAAGATCTGCGGCACGCTGGTGCGGCGGGTCTTGGCCATCATCTTCTCGCGCTCGACCGGGTCCAAGTCGATCCGGACCTCGGTCCAGTCGCGGCCCTTGCTCTTCAGGAAGTTCTTGGCGGCCACGCAGTACGGGCACACCGCGGTCGAGTAGATGGTGATGGCGGGAGCGCCACCGGGGGTGGAAACAGCATCTTGGCTCACGGGAAACTCCACAGCGGAACGTTGGTCTGTATATGGTAGCGGTCCGCTGGATTTTCCACGTCACCGTCGCAACACTGTGGTTTAACTGCAGGTTGCACTGGCCCTGTCACGCTGTCGTCCGCCTTCCCCCAGGAGCTCCGTTTGCGCCCTCTGCTGCTCTCTGCCGCCTTGACCCTGGCCCTGGCCGTACCGCTGGCCGGGGCCCAGGAAAGCAAGCTGCCGGACATCGGTTCTTCGGCCGGCGAGCTGCTGACCCCGGCACGGCAGGCCGAGTACGGCGGGATGATGCTGCGCGAACTGCGCAACTACGGGTACCTGCTCGATGACCCGCTGGTCGATGACTGGCTGCAGACCATGGGTGCCCGGCTGGGCTCCAACAGCGCCCAGCCACGCCAGTCCTACACCTTCTTCATGCTCAAGGACCGGCAGATCAATGCCTTCGCGACTCTGGGCGGCTACATCGGGGTCAATGCGGGCCTGGTACTGACCGCCGAGCGCGAAGACGAGGTCGCCGCGGTGCTGTCCCACGAAATCGCCCACGTCACCCAGCAGCACGTGCTGCGCGGCGTCGAGCGCGCACAGCGCGACCAGATCCCGATCCTGCTCGGCATGCTTGCCGCGATCGTGGCCGCGCAGCAGGCCGGCGGCAACTCCTCCGGTGACGCCACCATGGCCGCGATCACCTCGGGCATGGGGCTGATGCAGCAGCGCCAGATCAATTACACCCGCTCCAACGAATCCGAGGCCGACCGCCTGGGCATCCGCACCCTGGCCCGCAGCGGCTATGACGTGGATGCCATGGCCGGCTTCTTCGAGCGCATGTCCGCCTCGATGCGTGGCAACCAGGGGGGCTACAGCGTCCCGGACTTCCTGCAGACCCACCCGGTCACCACCACCCGCATCAGCGAGGCCAAGGCCCGCGCCGAACAGATGAAGAAAGACACGGTGCTGCTGACCACCGAGGTGCCCGGCGGCGTCCGCCAGGAACGGGTGAACCCGTCCGACCCGGCGTTGTCCGATCCGCTGGTGCGGCGGAGCAACCCGTTGCTGCCGGCCTCGATGCAGATTTCGGTCAATTCGCTCAGCCGCGGCAGCACCGGTCAGTTCGAATGGGCGCGCGAGCGGCTGCGGGTGCTCAGCGCCGACACCCCGGGCGATGTCATCCGCGAATACGAGAGCCTGCAGCGCGCGCAGAAAAACGGGCTGACCGAACCACAGCGCTACGGGCTGGCCCTGGGCCGGCTGCGCAACAGTGCCGCCGCGCAGGCCAGCCGCGACCTGGCCGAGCTGCTGCGCGACCACCCGGACAACGTCTGGGTGGCACTGGCGCTGGGCGAGGCGGAGTCGCGCAGCGGACAGCAGGCCCAGGCCAACGCCCGTTTCGAGACCCTGATGCGCCAGCACCCCGGCAGCCGCCCGGTCGCGTTGACCTACGCCACCATCCTCAATGAACAGGGCGGGCGCGAGGCCGGCCAGCGCGCGCAGGCGATGCTGCGCCCGATGCTGTCGCAAAGCGGCAATGATCCGGTCTTCCAGCAGCGCTTCGCCCGCGCCAGCGAATTGGCCGGGGATACCACCCGGGCCAGCGAGGCCTATGCCGAGGCGGCCTTCCTCAGCGGCCGGCCGGAGCAGGCCCTGATCCAGCTGCAGGCCCTGAAGCGGCAACCGGACCTGGACTATGTGGGCCGGGCCCGGGTCGATGCCCGGATCGAGAGCATCACCCCGACCGTGCTGGAAATGCGCCGCCAAGGCATCGACGACCCGGAACTGGACCGCCGCTGAGGCGCCGTTCAAGGGGTCGGGATGACGGCGGGATGGCGGTCAACGACGGGAACGGCCCCCTCGTCACAAACCTGTCATGAAACCGTAGTCTACTGGGCTCAATCCCGATCTGATGAGCAATACGGTGGGCACGTGCAGAAACGCATCCTGATCGTCGATGACGAACCCGCGATCCGCGAAATGGTCGCCTTTGCCCTGCGCAAGGGCGACTATGACCCGATCCATGCCGGCGACGCCCGCGAGGCGCAGACCGCCATCGCCGACCGCGTTCCGGACCTGATCCTGCTGGACTGGATGCTTCCGGGCACCAGCGGCCTGGACCTGGCCCGGCGCTGGCGCAAAGAAGCCCTTACCCGCGAGGTGCCGATCATCATGCTGACCGCGCGCGGGGAAGAGAACGACCGCGTCGGTGGCCTGGAGGCCGGTGTCGACGACTACGTGGTCAAGCCGTTCTCGGCGCGCGAACTGCTGGCCCGCATCCGTGCGGTCATGCGCCGTGCCCGCGACGATGACGAAGACGGCAGCGTGGCGGTCGGCACGATCCGCATCGACGGCGCCGCGCACCGCGTCTTCGCCGGCGACCAGCCGGTGCCGATCGGTCCGACCGAATACCGGCTGCTGCATTTCTTCATGACCCACCCTGAGCGCGTGTACACCCGTGCCCAGCTGCTGGATCACGTGTGGGGCGGCAGCGTGTACGTGGAGGAGCGCACCATCGATGTGCACATCCGCCGCCTGCGCAAGACGCTGGAGCCGTTCGGCGCGGAGAACATGGTGCAGACGGTGCGCGGCGCCGGCTACCGGTTCTCTACCTCGACCTGAGTCTCGTCGGGCCGGGACCTGGCGCGCATGCCTGGTTCCGGCCACTCCTGCTATAACCTTGGATCGAGTCCGAGGACCGCACCTTCTGCGAGACCGCAATGCCGCGCCACATCCGTTCTGCCTGGTTGAAAACGCTGGCCACCCTCGCCGCCCTGCTGCTCGCGGCCGGCTTGCTGGGCCTGGCAGTGGGACATGTGTGGATGTGCATCGCGCTGGCCTCCATCGGCGCGCTGGCCTGGCATTACTGGCGTCTGCGCCGGGTGCTGCGTGGGCTCACCGCGCGCCATCGCTGGGACATGGGCGACGGCACCGGCGTGTGGAACGAGCTGGACCGCCTGCTCTACCGCAATCAGTGGGAAATGCGCACACGCAAGCGCCGCCTGCTCGACATGCTGCGCAGTTATCGCGCCGCCGCCGCGGCACTGCCCGATGCCGTGGTGGTGGTGGACCGCAACAGCCAGCGCGTGCAGTGGTTCAACGAAGCGGCCACCTCGCTGCTCGGCCTGCATCATCCAGGCGATCTCGGCGAGGCGCTGGTCGAACGCCTGCAGCCGATGCCGCTGGCCCACTGGCTGGCCGGTGGCCGCAATGCCGAACCCATCCTGGACGTGCCCTCGCCGGTCGATCCGGCGATCCGCCTCAACCTGCGCCTGATTCCCTACTCGCCGGACTACTGGCTGCTGATCGCGCGAGACGTCAGCAAGCTGCTTCGGCTGGAACAGGTCCGCCGCGATTTTGTCGCCAACGTTTCGCATGAACTGCGCACGCCACTGACCGTGGTGCACGGCTATCTGGACATGATGGACCCGGAGGACTTCCCCGGCACCGGCCCGATGCTGGAGGAAATGCGCAAGCAGTCCCAGCGCATGGCGCAGCTGGTCGAAGACCTGCTCACCCTGTCGCGGCTGGAATCGCAGGAGCACACCGAAGCTGAGGCCGTGGCGATGACGCCGATGCTGGCCACGCTGCGCCGTGAAGCCGAAGCGCACAGCCAGGGCCGCCACCAGATCAGCATCATCGATACGGCCGGGGTGGACCTTCAGGGCTCCAACAAGGAACTGCACAGCGCGTTCTCCAACCTGGTCACCAACGCCGTGCGCTACACGCCGGCCGGTGGCCGCGTGGAAGTGGAATTCGCCCGCGAAGCAGATGGCGTAGTGCTGTCGGTGCGTGACACCGGCTACGGCATCCCGGCCAACCATCTGCCGCGCCTGACCGAACGCTTCTACCGGGTGTCCAGCAGCCGCTCGCGCGAGAGCGGCGGCACCGGCCTGGGGCTGTCGATCGTCAAACACATCCTGGGGCTGCACCATGCCCGCCTGGACATCCAGAGCGAAGTCGGCAAGGGCAGCACGTTCTCCTGCCATTTCGATGCCGACCAGGTGCGTGCGCGCACCGAGGTCGCCTCCCTTCCTTCCGCCGAAGACTTTTCCGCATGAGTACTCCTGTTCCCGTCGCCGTACCCGTGGACGGCGATCCGCTGCGCGACCCGGCGCTGTACATCAACCGTGAACTGTCGCAGCTGGATTTCAATTTCCGCGTGCTGGCCCAGGCCATGGACCCGCAGGTGCCGCTGCTGGAGCGCCTGCGCTTCATGTGCATCTCCTGCACCAACCTGGACGAGTTCTTCGAGATCCGCGCCGCCGCCGTGCGCCATGCGCAGGAGTTCGGCCTGCCGCCGGCGCCGGACGGCATGACGCCGCAGGCGATCCTCAATGCGATCCACGACCGCGCCGCACAGCTGGTGGACCAGCAGTACCGCTGCTGGAACGAAACACTGCGCCCGGCGCTGCACGAGGCGGGCATCGACGTACTCGGTCGGCACTCCTGGAACCACCGCCAGAAGCGCTGGCTGCGCGCCTACTTCCGCAACGAGATCATGCCGGTGCTGTCTCCGCTCGGCCTGGATCCCTCGCACCCGTTCCCGAAGATCCTCAACAAATCGCTGAACATCGTGGTGGTACTCAAGGGCACCGACGCGTTTGGCCGCGCCGGGCACCTGGCGATCGTGCGTGCACCGCGCTCGCTGCCGCGCATCATCCAGCTGCCGGAGCAACTCGGCGGCCCGCAGACCTTCGTGTTCCTGTCCTCGGTGCTGTCGACCTTCGTCGATGAGATGTTCCCGGGCATGGAAGTCCAGGGGGCCTACCAGTTCCGCGTGACCCGCAATTCCGAGCTGGTGGTGGACGAGGAAGAGGTCGAGAACCTCGCCCTGGCGTTGCGCGATGAACTGGTCGACCGTGGCTACCGCCCGGCGGTCCGGCTGGAGATCGCGCAGGACTGCCCGCGCGACATCGTGCGCACCCTGCTGCAGAACTTCGGGCTGACCGAAAACGCGGTCTACCGTATCGACGGCCCGGTCAACCTCAACCGCGTGATCCAGCTGTACGACGTGATCCAGCGGCCGGAACTGAAGTACCCCGCCCTGAGCCCGCGCACGCTGCGCGACAGCGACGGGATCTTCGAGATCGTCGCGCGCCGGGACGTGCTGCTGCACCATCCCTTCGATGCGTTCACCGCGGTGCTGGATGTGATCAAGCAGGCCGCCGTCGACCCCAACGTGCTGGCGATCAAGCAGACCCTGTACCGCACCGGCAAGGACTCGCTGATCGTGGACGCGCTGATCCAGGCCGCCCGCAACGGCAAGGACGTCACCGTGGTGGTCGAGCTGCGCGCGCGCTTCGATGAGGAGGCCAACCTCGGCCTCGCCGACCGTCTGCAGGAAGCCGGCGTGCAGGTCGTCTACGGCGTGGTCGGGTTCAAGACCCACGCCAAGATGCTGCTGATCGTGCGCCGCGAAGGCCGCAAGCTGCGCCGCTATGTCCACCTGGGTACCGGCAACTACCACAGCGGCACCGCGCGCGCGTATACCGACCTGAGCCTGATCACCGCCGATGCGGATATCGGCAACGATGTGCACCTGCTGTTCCAGCAGCTGTCCGGGCTGGCCCCGCGGATGAAGCTCAAGCGCCTGCTGCAGTCGCCCTTCACCCTGCACCCGGGCCTGCTGCAGCGGATCGAGCGCGAAACGCGCCTGGCGGCCAGCGGGCGCCCCGGGCGGATCATCGCCAAGATGAACGCCCTCAACGAACCGCAGATGATCCGCGCGCTGTATGCCGCTTCGCAGGCCGGCGTGCAGATCGACCTGATCGTGCGCGGCGCCTGCACCCTGCGCCCCGGGGTGCCGGGCGTCTCGGACAACATCCGGGTGCGCTCGATCGTCGGCCGTTTCCTGGAGCACAGCCGGGTTTACTGGTTTGGCAATGACGGCGCCTCGGAGCTGTTCTGCGCCAGCGCGGACTGGCTGGAACGCAACCTGCTGCGCCGGGTCGAGACCTGTTTCCCGATCCTGGACCCGGAGCTGGCGCGCAAGGTCTACCGCGATGTGCTGCAGAACTACCTCGACGACAACCTCAACGCCTGGGAGCTGCAGGCCGACGGCAGCTACATCAAGTGCACACCAGGCCATGACGAGCCGCCGCATGCGGCGCAGATGGCCCTGCTGCAGGGTCTGTAGGTACCGACCGCTGGTCGGTACGCGGTCATTGCCTGCCCCTTCGATGCGACCGGTCGTCGCAGCCTGCCCATGTGAAGGGCGCGCGGTGACTTCGCGACCCACCGTTCGGCTAACATTCGCAAATGCCGCATACCTCCACGACACCGCCCGCTCTGCAGGATGGCGACCTGCTCGCCGCCATCGACCTGGGATCCAACAGCTTCCACATGGTCATCGCGCGATACACCCTCGGGCAGTTGCGGGTGGTCGACCGCCTGCGCGAGACCGTGCGCATGGCCGACGGCCTGGATGGCAAGGGCGGCCTGTCCGCCGAAGCCCGCCAGCGCGCGCTGGAATGCCTGGCCCGGTTCGGCCAGCGCATCCGCGCAATCCCCTCGGTGCGGGTCCGCGCCCTGGCCACCAATACGGTCCGCCAGCTGCGCTCGCCGCAGGCCTTCCTGATGCCGGCCGAAACCGCGCTCGGGCATGCCATCGAAGTGGTCAGCGGCCGCGAGGAGGCGCGCCTGATCTACCTGGGCGTGGCCCATGCGCAGCCGCCCAAGCCTGACCAGCGCCGGCTGGTGATCGACATCGGTGGCGGCTCCACGGAGTTCATCATCGGCCAGGGCATGCAGACCCTGGAGCGCGAAAGTCTGCAGGCCGGCTGCATCGCCAGCACGCGGCGCTTCTTCCCCGGCGGCAAGCTGAGCAAGAAGCGCTGGAAGGACGCACTGACCGAGATCGGCGCGGAGTTCCAGCAGTTCGCCAACAAGTACCGCGCGCTCGGCTGGCACGAAGCGCTGGGCTCGTCGGGCACGCACAAGGCGATCAGCGAAATCTGCGCCACCATGAAGCTCAGCAAGGGCGCGATCACCGCCGAGGCCTTGCCGCAGCTGCGCGATGAGCTGCTCAAGGCCAAGCGCATCGAAGACATCAATCTGCCGGGGCTGTCCGCCGATCGCCGCCCGATCATCGCCGGCGGCATCCTGGTGCTCGAGGCGGCCTTCCAGGCGCTGGGGCTGCAGAAGCTGCTGGTGAGCAAGGCGGCGATGCGCGAAGGCATCCTGTACGACATCCTCGGCCGCGCCAGCGAGAACGACCTGCGCGACGAGTCGGTCGCGGCCCTGACCCAGCGCTACGGCATCGATACCGTCCAGGCCGATCGCGTGGAGAACACCGCGATGAACCTGCTGGCCCAGGTCGAGGAAACCTGGCAGCTGGACCCGGACGATGCGCGCATGCTCGGCTGGTCCGCGCGCCTGCACGAGCTTGGCCTGATGATCGCGCACAGCGGTTACCACGTGCATGGCAGCTACGTGCTGGAGAACTCGGACATCGCCGGCTTCTCGCGGCAGGAACAGCAGCTGCTCGCCGCGCTCGTGCGCAGCCATCGCCGCAATATTTCCAAGTCCGCCTTCGATGCGCTGCCCGAGCGTCTGCTGCAACCGGCACGGCGCATGACCGCCCTGCTGCGCCTGGCGGTGCTGCTCAACCGCGCGCACGAAGACACGCCGATGCCGAAGCTGGAACTGACCGCCGAGGACGCGCGCCTGTCGTTGATCCTGCCGCAGGCGTACATCGATGCGCGTCCGCTGCTGCGCGCGGACCTGATCGGGGAAACCGAAGGCATGGCCGGGCTCGGTGTGCAGTTCCGCCCCTTTGTTGCCTGACGCTTTCCACCCGCTTCCAAACGTGCGTCTGCAGCAATTCGTGGACCGAATTCGCAGAACGCACGGCCCATGACGTATTTGTGAGAACGACCTCACATGTCCTTCATGAACGCTTAACGAATCGATCTACTCTCGGGACACCGGCCTTCATTGGGCTGGATTTTTGAAGAAGGCGGTACTTGGGTCCGCCGACTTCTTGGACGTCGTTCCGATTAGAGAGAGAGTCGATCATGTCTTCATCCACTACCCCGCTGGGGCAGGCGATCCGCCTGGCCCTGGTCGCCGGCACCGCTGGCCTGGCTTCCACCGCCGTCCTCGCCCAGGACGCCACCCCGACCACCCTGGACCGCATCGAGATCACCGGGTCGCGCATCCGCCAGGTCGATGTCGAGTCCGCCCAGCCGGTGCTCGCGATCAGCCGCGCCGACATCGAGCGGCAGGGCTTCAGTTCTGTCGCCGACATCCTGCAGAACCTGACCGCGGTAGGCAGCCCGGCGCTGAGCCGCTCCAACGTGCTCGCTGCCGGCGAAAATGCCGGCGGCACCTACATCGACATGCGCAACCTGGGCGCACAACGCACTCTGGTGCTGATCAACGGCAAGCGTCTGGGCATCAATACCGGCGGCTACCAGGACATCTCCAGCGTGCCGGTCTCGGCGATCGAACGCATGGAAGTGCTGAAGGATGGCGCCTCGGCGATCTATGGCTCGGACGCCATGGCCGGCGTGATCAACATCATCACCCGCAGCAACGTCAGCGGCGTGACCGCCAACGTCTACCAGGGCCAGTACAGCCAAGGTGATGGCGCGCGCACCAGTGTCGATGTGGTGGCCGGCTGGTCCAACGACCGTGCCTCGCTGACCTTCTCGGCCGAGCACACCGAAGAGAAGGGCGTCTGGGCACGCAACCGCTGGTTCAGCGAATTCCCGAACACCACCCGCCACCCCGGCGACAACTGGACCCAGCTCAGCCAGTGGGGCCAGATCACTGGCCTGAGGGGCCCGGGCTGCACCGCCGCGGCGGGCTGCAATTATTCGCTGGATCGCGGCGCCGACCCGACCAACCCGGCCAACTACCATCTCAGCGATCTGACCCCGTTCACCGGTGATGTCAGCAACGCACAGGAGCAGATGCACCTGATCTCGCCGCTCAAGCGCGATTCGCTGTTCCTCGATGGCCGCCTGGACCTGACCGATGACATTCGCCTGACCACCCAGCTGGGCTACAACAAGCGCACCTCCACGCGCCAGGTGGCCGGCTATCCGCTGCAGTCCGCCACCGCCGGTATCGGGCGGATGTCGGCCGACAGCTGGTTCAATCCGTTCGGCAACCACCACGGCTATGACACCCCCACCGACATCGCCTGGAACCGCCGCGCCTGGGAGGTTCCGCGGGTCAGCACCAGCGAGCTGACCACCTGGCGCGCCGTGGCCGCGCTGGAAGGCAGCTTCGAGGTGGGCGAGCGCTACTTCGATTGGGAAGTGGGCTACCAGTACAACCGCAGCGAACTGCTGCAGCGGTCGACCGGCAATCTGCACAAGGAACGGGTCAAGAACGCGGTCGGCCCGTCGTATTACAACGAGGCCACCGGCAAGGTGGAATGTGGCGTCCCGGGCGCACCGATCGCGGGCTGCATGCCGTGGAACCCGCTGGCGCCGTATGGCAGCAACGACCCCAATGGGCTGAGCGGCAACCAGGCCCTGATCGACCATCTGTTCCCGCCGGAAATCACGCGCGGCAAGACCACCACCCGCAATGCGTTCGCCAGCATCGCCGGTACGGTGATGACCCTGCCGGCCGGTGATCTGGGCTTCGCCTTCGGCGTGGAAACGCGCAAGGAGGCCGGTGAGTTCATCCCCGATGCGCTGGCCCAGAGCGGTGCCACCACCAACCTGGCCGCCGGCCCGACCGGGGGCGGCTACAAGGTCAATGAGGCCTACCTGGAGCTCAGCGTGCCGATCCTGGCCGACCTGCCGGGTGCGCGCGAGCTGAGCCTGAGCGCCGCCACCCGCCACTCGGACTACAGCACCTTCGGCACCACCCTCAACAGCAAGTTCGGCTTCAAGTGGAAGCCGATCGAACAGTTGCTGGTGCGCGGCACATGGGCGCAGGGCTTCCGCGCGCCGACCATCTCCGATCTGTATGGCGGCGGTTCGGAAACCTTCACCACCGGCTACCGTGACCCCTGCGACACCGTCTACGGGGCCTCGGCCAGCAGTGCCGAGGTGCGTGCCCGGTGCGCCGCCGACATCGCCAATGCCGACGCCTACCGCCAGCTGCGCCAGGGCGGCGTGCCGATCACCAGCAGTAGCGACCAGACCCCGGTGCCGTTCACCAACGGCTCCAACCCTGACCTGCAGCCGGAAACCTCGACCAGCCGCACGCTGGGCCTGGTCTGGAGCCCGTCCTTCGTGCCCCACCTCAACGTGGCGCTGGACTGGTGGAAGGTCCGCATCGACAACACCATCGTCAACGATCACCCCAACGACATGCTGCGCGACTGCTATGAGCAGGGCATCACCTCGCGCTGCAGCGGCTTCACCCGCGATCCGGTCACCGGCATCGTGGACCAGTTGACGTACGGCAGGCGCAACTCCGGTTTCCTGGAAACCGAAGGCTACGACCTGGAGCTGAGCCACCACCTGGATACCCGCCATGGCAAGTTGAGCACGGGGTGGACGACGACCTATGTCAGTTCCTACCTCGAGCGCACCACCAACGACGCTGATGTGGTGCCCGAAACGAAAAACGGCATCGGCAGCGGCTTCCGCGTGCGCTCCAACCTGACCCTGGGCTGGGACGTGGGCAACTTCGGCGCCAGCTGGACCGCCCGCTACTACTCCGGCGTCAAGGAACGCTGCATCAACGCACGAGCCCGACCGGACGAGTGCTCCGACCCCGGCGTGCAGGCCCCGTGGTATGCCGGCTCGCGTGACTACAACGAGCGCGGCTCGGTCACCTTCCACGACGTGCAGTTCCGCTACTCCCTGCCGTGGGACGCCACCGTCTCGGTCGGTGCCAACAACGTGTTCGAGAAGTACGGCCCGATCATGTACACCCAGCCGAACTCGACGTTCTCGTACTACGGCGGTTACGACATCGGCCGCTTCCTGTACATGAAGTACCAGCAGCGTTTCTGATCGCCGCCCGGTAACCTCGCTTGATCACCACGGCCCTTCGGGGCCGTGGTGTTTTTCTGCCGGCGTGCGCGTCATGCCGGCGTCATACGGCGGTCATGTCGGCTACATCGCCCGGCCCCAGCATGCGTGGCATACCGGAGGCCCGCCATGCGCTATGCCATCGTCACCGAAACCTATCCCCCGGAAGTCAACGGCGTCGCCCTGACCGTGCAGGGCCTGGAACTGGGGCTGCGTGCCGCCGGCCACCAGGTGGATCTGGTCCGGCCCCGGCAACCGTCCGATGTGGACAACGCCGAAGGCACCGTCCTGGTCACCGGCGCCAACCTGCCGCGCTACCCCGGCCTGCGCTTCGGCCTGCCCGCGCCCGCCCGGTTGAGCCGCCAGTGGCAGCAGCAGCGGCCGGACGCGATCTACATCGCCACGGAAGGCCCACTGGGCTGGTCGGCACTGCGCACCGCGCGACGCCTCGGCATTCCGGTCGCGACCGGCTTCCATACCCGCTTTGACGAATACCTGCCCGACTACGGCGTGGCCTGGCTGCAGGCCGCCGCGCTGCGCTGGATGCGCCGCTTCCACAACCAGGCCGATGCGACGCTGGTGCCGACCCAGGAGCTGCAGCAGTTCCTCGGCGAGCAGGGCTTCGACCGCGTCCGCCTGCTGGCGCGCGCGGTGGACAGCAGCCAGTTCGAACCCGAGCGGCGCGACCCGGCGCTGCGCGAGGAATGGGGCATCGACGGCAACGGATTCGCGGCGATCCATGTCGGCCGCATCGCCCCGGAGAAGAATCTCGGGCTGGCGGTCAAAGCGTTCCGCCGCCTGCAGCAGGTACGCCCGAAGGCGCGCTTCATCTTCGTCGGCGATGGCCCAGCGCGCGCCAGGCTGGCCCACGACAACCCGGACTTCATCTTCTGCGGCGTGCAGCGCGGCGATGCGCTGGCGCGCCATTTCGCCAGCGGCGATCTGTTCCTGTTCCCCAGCCGCAGCGAGACCTTCGGCAACGTGACCCTTGAAGCCATGGCCAGCGGACTGGCCACGGTCGCCTTCGACTACGGCGCCGCCCGCGAATACCTGCTTACCGATGAGAACGGCATCGCCGTAAGTGACGACAGCGAGTTTGTGACCGCCGCCGTGCAGCTGGCCGGCGACGATACGTTGCGCCACCGGCTCGGCCGTAACGCCGCCACGGCGATGAAGCGCCTGCATCCGCAGCACGTGGTCGCCGAGTTCGATGCGCTGCTCGCTGAACTGGCCCACGCCCGGAGGGCACATGCCGACCACGCCGCTTGACGCCCTGCGTGGCCGCGAAACGCGCTGGTGCCGCCGCGCCAACCACTATTGCCGGCACCGCCGGATCCGCCATGCCTTCGCGGTGATCAGCCGCCTGGGCGATGGCGCCTTCTGGTACGCACTGATGGGTGCGCTGGTGCTGCTGGATGGCTTGGACGGCCTGCGCGCCTCGCTGCACATGGCCGCCACCGGCTTGATGGCCCTGCTGCTATACAAGGGCCTCAAACGCTGGACGCGACGCCCGCGGCCCTACGCCGCCGACCTGCGCATCCGCGCCTGGGTGGCGCCGCTGGACGAGTTCAGTTTCCCGTCCGGGCACACCCTGCACGCGGTGTCCTTCACGATCGTGGCACTGGCCTATTACCCGTGGCTGGCCCCGGTGCTGGTGCCCTTTACGATGCTGATCGGGCTGTCGCGGGTCGTGCTGGGGCTGCATTACCCCAGCGATGTGCTGGCCGCGACCGGGATTGCCGCCCTGCTGGCGGCGGCCAGCCTGCAGTGGCTGCCGCTGTAGCGGCCATGGCCGTGCTGCGTTGACGCAGCCAGGCGCTTCACCCTGCAGCGATGCCTCGCCCGTGATCCCGTTTTACAATGCGGGCATGACCACGCTGTTCATCTCCGATCTGCACCTGGACCCGAGTCGTCCAGCCATCACCGACCTGTTCCTGGCGTTCCTGCGCGATGAAGCGATGCAGGCCGATGCCCTGTACATCCTGGGCGATCTGTTCGAAGCCTGGATCGGCGATGACACGCCCTCCCCGGCCGCCGATGCGGTCGCGGTCGCGCTGCATGCCGTGGCCGACGCCGGCGTGCCGGTGTACTTCATCCGTGGCAACCGCGATTTCCTGGTCGGCGAGGACTATGCGCGCCGCGCGGGATTCACGATCCTGCCCGACCCGAGTGTGATCGATCTGTACGGCCGCCCGGTGCTGCTGCAGCATGGCGACCTGCTGTGCACCGACGACACCGCTTACCAGCAGTTCCGCGCACAGACCCGCGACCCGGTGTTCCAGGCGCAGTTCCTGTCGCAGCCGCTGGCCGCGCGCATTGCCTTCGCGCAGAAGGCCCGCGATGCCAGCCAGGCGCGCCAGTCGGAAATGAAACAGGGGGACCGTGCCCAGTTCGAGACCGTCACCGATGTCGCGCCGGCGGAAGTGGACGCTACCTTCGGCCGCTACGGCGTGGACACCATGATCCACGGCCATACCCACCGCCCCGCCATCCATGCCCTGCAGGCCGGGGGCCGCGATTGCACGCGCATCGTGCTGGGCGACTGGTACGAACAGGGCTCGGTGCTGCGCGTCACCCCGGACGGCTGGACACTGGATTCGCTGGCGAGCTGACGCCGGCAGCGGCCCTGCCTGCCGTGCTGTTCCGGCGCGGGGCTTCCGCGCTACCTTAGCCGGCATCCTCGGGGAACAGGGACGATATGGCGGTGGCAGCTACCCAACCGACGACGGCGCCGACGGTGTCGCTGCACATCGGCCTGTTCTTCGACGGCACCCGCAACAACGCCGACAACCTGCAGCGCGCCTCGCGCCCGCCCGGTGCCACCACGCCTGCGCCGCGCCCACCTGCGGTGGTCGCCGATGATGCCTCGCCGTACCAGAGCCGCTTGACCAGCAGTTACAGCAACGGCCTGACCAACATCGCGCGGCTGCACGCTTTGTACCCGGACCATCGGCAGCTGCCGCCGGCCGGAAGCACCCTCGCGCTGTCGATCTACATCGAAGGCGTGGGCACGCGTACCGGCGAGGAAGACGACCTGATGGGGCTGGCGTTCGGCATCGGACGCACCGGCGTACGCGCCAAACGACGGCGCGCGCTGGAGCAGCTGCTGCCGGAGGCGCTGCGCCAGCTGGCCCGCGCGCAGCCCGGTCATACCCTGGGCAGCGTGCGGGTGGATCTGTTCGGTTATTCGCGTGGCGCGGCCAGTGCACGTGACGTGGTGAACGTGCTCAATGCGCCCGCCGGTGCCGCGTGGCTGCGCGAACAGCTGGTGCGCTCGGGCTGGGCGCTGGCGCCGGGATTCCCCGCCACCGCGCGGCCGGTACGCTTCGTGGGGCTGCTCGATACCGTGGTGGCGATCGCCCGCCAGCACCGCGATGAGATGCCGGCGCTCGCGCTGCGCCCCGGCTGTGCGGACAAGGTGGTGCAGCTGGTCGCCCGCGATGAACACCGCGAGCATTTCGCGCTTACCAGCGTGGCGCCCGAGCACGAAGAGATCGCCCTGCCGGGCGTGCACGCCAACATTGGCGGCGGCTACGACCAGCGTATCGAAGGGCCCAAACTGCTGAGCCGCCCGCAGGGGCAGCTGCTGCGGGGTACCGGGCTGGCGCCAGGCGCGGTGCCGCCGCTGGCACTGCTGCGCGCGAGCACGGTCTACCGCACCGCGCAGGCAACCTGCCGCCGCTGGCAGCGCACGCTCGGCCTGGGCGATGACGCGATCTGGGTCGATGTCTGGCACCAGTGGCAGCAGCAGCGCATCGCCGGCAGCCGCAGCGTGCTGCCGCAACCCACCCTGCGTGGGTACGCGGCGGTCGTCCTGCGCCGCGAGATCGATGCGCGCTACCAGTTCATCGCGTTGCGGCTGCTGCACCAGCGCGCCGCCGCGGCGGGCGTGGCGTGGACGACCTCGCCCGACCAACTGCCTGCGCTGGCGTTGCCGATGGAGCTGCAACCGATCGCAGCGCGGCTGCTGGCCGGCCAGCCGCTGGACGCCGCGCAGGAGCTGCTGCTGCGCCAGCGCTACCTGATGCAGTCCGCACATTGGAACTTCGATGCATTGGGCGATACCGCGCTGCTCTACGCCGCCGATGAAGGCACCCGGGAGTTGCCGTATCGACCCGGGCCGGGCCTGTTCTACGTCAACCGGCCGACCGCGAGCGGTCAGCGCGTGGTGCTGGCCAACACCTGACCGCGCAGCTCGGTCTGTTCGATCAGCTCGGCCAGTTCTTCCTCATCAAAGCCAGCCAGCAGGCGCGCTTCGAGATTGAACGGGCCATAGAGGTAGCCGCCGGCGTATTCCTTCAGCAGCGCCATGAAACGCGGTCGCGGCTCGACGTTTTCACGCGTGCAGTACCACCGATACCAACGCGAGCCGGCGGCCACGTGCGCCACTTCTTCGCGCAGGATGATCTCCAGCACATCGGCGGTGGCATGGTCGCCACCGGCACGCAGCTTCACGATCATGCCCGGGGTGACATCCAGCCCGCGCGCTTCGAGCACGCGCGGCACCAGCGCCATGCGGGCCAGGCCGTCATGGGCGGTCTTCTCGCACATTTCCCACAGGCCGTTGTGCGCGTCGAAATCGCCGTACGCATAGCCATTGGCCTGCAGCCGGTCGTGCAGCAGCATGAAGTGGCGCGATTCGTCATCGGCCACGCTGACCCAGTCGGCATGGAACGACGTCGGCAGGCCGCGGAATCGGTACACCGCATCCCAGGCCAGATCGATCGCATTGAGTTCGATATGCGCGATGGCATGCACGAAGGCGGCACGCCCCTCCACGCTGCCCAGGCCGCGCCGCGGCAGATCGCGCGGGTGGACCAGGGTCGGCCTGGCGGGGCGGCCCGGCATCCGGATCGGCGCCGGTGGCGGCGCATCGGCCGGTGCCTTGAGGTGACCGGCCCGGAACTGCGCGGCGTAGTGCTGGGTCAATGCGACCTTGCGCAGCGGATCCGGCTCGGCCAGGCACTGCTGCGCGGCCTGCAGCAGATCGCCGGCCGCGCTGTCCAACACATCACTCATGCCCTGCCCTCAGGCGCGACGCTTGTGCTTGGCATCGTCCGAACGCAGCTGCTGGATGCGCTCGAAGTAGCCCGGCTCGATCCCGGTCGGGTAGACGCCGTTGAAGCACGAGGAATCGAACGACTTCAGCTCCGGATTGCCTTCGCTCACCGCCGCTTCCATGTCCTCGATGTCCTGGTAGATCAGCCAGTCGCAGCCCAGGTGCTTCTCGATTTCTTCGATGCTGCGGTTGTGCGCGACCAGTTCTTCGGCCGCCGGCATGTCGAT
The DNA here is from genome assembly GCF_026241915.1 of Stenotrophomonas sp. RIT-551. Classification (NCBI taxonomy): domain Bacteria; kingdom Pseudomonadati; phylum Pseudomonadota; class Gammaproteobacteria; order Lysobacterales; family Lysobacteraceae; genus Stenotrophomonas; species Stenotrophomonas sp. RIT-551. The sequence continues at coordinate 55,439 of NZ_JAPJIU010000002.1, forward strand.
GCCGTAGATGTTGGGGTAGCGCACCGGCGGCGCGGCGCTGGCCAGGTAGACCTTGCGGGCACCGGCGTCGCGCGCCATCTGCACGATCTGCTGGCTGGTGGTGCCGCGCACGATCGAGTCATCCACCAGCAGCACCACGCGGTTGCGGAACTCCAGGTGGATCGGGTTGAGCTTGCGGCGCACCGACTTCACGCGCTCACCCTGGCCCGGCATGATGAAGGTGCGGCCGATGTAGCGGTTCTTGATGAAGCCTTCGCGGTACTTCACCCCGAGGGTGTTGGAGATCTCCAGCGCGGCATCGCGCGAGGTATCCGGGATCGGGATGATGGTGTCGATGTCGTGGTCCGGGCGCAGGCGCAGGATCTTCTCGCCCAGCTTGATGCCCATGCGCATGCGCGCCTTGTGCACCGACACGTTGTCGATCATCGAATCCGGGCGCGCGAAGTACACGTACTCGAAGATGCACGGGCTGTGCTCGACCGGCTCGGCGCAGACTTCGGAGAACAGCTCGCCGCGCGCGGTGATGACCAGCGCTTCACCCGGGCGCACGTCGCGCACGCGCTGGAAGCCGAGCACGTCCAGTGCGGCCGATTCGGAGGCCACGATGTATTCATCGCCTTCGGCATGGGCGCGCTTGCCCAGTACCAGCGGGCGGATGCCATGCGGATCGCGGAAGGCGACCAGGCCCAGGCCCAGCACCACGCTGATCACCGCATAGCCACCCTTGACCCGGCGGTGCACGGCGGCCACGGCGCGGATCGCCGCTTCCGGGGTCAGCTGGCGCTGCGCGTCCAGTTCGAAGGCGAACACGTTCAGCAGCACTTCGCTGTCCGAATCGGTGTTGACGTTGCGGCGGTCCTGCTCGAACACCTGCTGGCGCAGGGCTTCGGTATTGATCAGGTTGCCGTTGTGGGCCAGCGCGATGCCGTACGGCGAGTTCACGTAGAACGGCTGCGCCTCGTCCATGCCTTCCGAACCAGCGGTGGGATAGCGCACATGCGCGATGCCGACGCGGCCTTCCAGCGTGGACATCCGCTTGGCATCGAACACATCACGCACCAGGCCATTGGCCTTCTGCACGCGCAGGCGGGTGCCATCGGCGGTGGCGATGCCGGCCGCGTCCTGGCCACGATGCTGGAGGACGGTCAGGCCGTCATACAACTGCCCGGCGACGTTCTGGTTGCCGACGATTCCGACGATGCCACACATGGTGCGAGTTCTCCGCTGGGCTGCGCCCATCTACAGTAAAGGTGGCCGTGCCTGGCCGGGGGTACCGTTCCGTGCCGGAGCGGTGTCGTCCGGACGCGGGTGCGCCGGCTCGATATTGACTGGCAGTGTGGAAGCCGGCCCGCGCGCCGCAGCGTCGGCAGGTGCCGTCTCCCTCCCCTCGTCAACGGGACGCGGCCATCCGCGCCCTGCCACTACCTCGCCAAGGACGCCATTATCGCCTGTCGCGAGCGGCTTGCCCAAATCCATCGTCGGCAGTTGCGGCAGATTCACCTCCGGCAACGCCATCTCGGGCAGCTGCGCCTGCATCCAGCGCACGCCCGGCTGCAGCAGCGGACGCACCTGCGAGGTCTGCCAGGCCGGCTCCTGCGGCAACGGTGTGAAGGCGGCCAGCATCAGCAGCACGCAGCCCAGGAAGGCGCCCCGGACCAGGCCCAGCGCGCCGCCCAGCATGCGGTCGGCGCCCGTCAGGCAGGTGACCTTCACGGCGGCCTTGATCAGCATGCCGATCAGGCCCACCGCGATCATGACGATCAGGAAGACCCCCAGATAGCCGGCAACATAGTGGCCGGTGCCCGGTTCCAGGGGGGCGGCCCACCCGTGCGCCGCGTCGTTGCCGAACAGGAATGCGGCCCAACCGGCCAGCAGCCAGGACAGCGTGCCAACCACGATCCCGACGAAGCCGCGCATCAGCCCCAGCAGGACCGAGGCGCCGATCAGGACCAGCAGGACGATGTCGATCATGCCGTCAGGCCGCGCGGCAGGCGCCGTCCAGCAGATGCGGGGCGGCGCAGGTCAGGCATCAGGGATGCGGGCGGACCATGCCGGCCACGCCGACCTTGGCGGCGACCTGGGCCTTGAGGTTCTCGGCATCGGCGCGGTTGGCGACCGGCCCGACGCGGACCCGGTTGAGGGTGCCCTTGTCGGTACGGACCTGCTCCACGAAGGCGCTGAAGCCGGCGGCGCGGACTTTGTCGCGCAGCGCGTTGGCTTCGGTGGCCTGGCCAAAGGCACCCAGCTGCACGGCGAAGCCGACGCTGCTGGCCGCCGGGGCCACCGGGGCAGCAGGCGCCGCAGCGGCAGCTTCGGGCTTGGGTGCCGGTGCCGGCTTGGGTTCGGGCTTGGGCGCGGCCGGCTTCGGTTCCGGCTTGGCGGCCGCGAACGGTTCGGCCGGCAGGGATTCGGTTTTCACCGTGTTGCCCGATGGCGCGGCGGCGGCGCTGGAGGCCGGCGGTGCAGCCGAGGGAGTCGGTGCGGTGGCGGCCGGGGTCGCGGCAACCGCGGTGTCCGCGCGCGCATCGAGGGTGATCACCTCGGCCTTGACGTCGTTGCGCACCTTCACCGCCTGCAGGCGGCCCGCTTCGGCCAGCGCACGATCGGCGTAGGGGCCGACACGCACGCGCCAGGCCTGGCGGCCGTTGATGGTGGCCGGCTCGCGGAAGCCCGCCAGCTGGGCACTCTTCAGCGAGGCGATGACGCGGTCGGCATCGGCTTCGCTGGCGTAGGCGCCAAAGCTCACGGCGTAGTTGCCGGCGGCCACGGCCGGCGAGGTATCGGCCGGGGCCGGATCGGCGGCGACGGCAGCGCTGTCGGCCAGCGGCTGGGTGGTGGATGCCCCGCTCTGCAGGCCGGTGGCGCCACCGGTCGGTGCGACCAGCGGCAGCTCGCGGGTTTCGAACTGGCCATCCGATGGCGCGGCCGGTGCGCTGATCGGCACGTTGGCGACACCACTGTCAGGTGCGGGACCCTTGACCAGCATGGGCAGGAAAATCACGGCCAACGCCACCAGGACGATGGCACCAATCAGTCGCTGTTTCAGAGGAGTATCCACGTGAAGGCAGGCAGGCGGCGCGGCGGAATGCCACGGCGATTATACGGGTGCGCGCGTGTGCGGCGGCTGATGCGGCTGAACGGCACCGCAAAGCGCCCTCAGGCGCCGGGGTCGAGCGTCTGCAGCGCCTGTGCGGCGGTATGGAAGGAGCCGAACACCAGCACGCGGTCGCCGGCGTTGGCCTGCGTCACGGCATGCTGCAGGGCCTCCACGACGGTCGCGTGCGGCGTTGCGGCGGCCGCAGCCGTACCCGCCAGGCGTGCCCGCAGTTCCGCGGCACTCTGCGCACGCGCGCCCTCCAGGCCGGCCAGATGCCACTGCTGGACCTGATCGGCCAAGGCATCCACGACACCGGCAGCATCCTTGTCCTGCAGGGCAGCGAACACGGCGATGGTGCTGCCGGTGACGGGACTGGCCTTCAGCGCCGCCGCCAGCTCACGGGCGGCCTGCGGGTTGTGGCCGACATCGACCAGCACCTCCACACCATCACGATCGAAGGATTGCAGGCGGCCACGGATGCGCGCGGCCGCCACGCCCTCGATGAAAGCGGTGCGCGGCAGCGGGCGATCCAGGGCACGCAGCGCGGCAATCGCGGTGGCGGCATTGGCGCGCTGGATCGGGCCACGCAGGGCCGGGTGCGGCAGTTCAAGCCGGAAGCCGACATCACGCCAACGCCAGCGTTCGCCATCGATGGCCTCGGCGAAGAAGTCGCTGCCGCCGCGGATGGCATTGGCCCCGAGCAGGTAGGCACGCGCGAGCACGCTCGAGGGCGGATCGATTTCGCCCAGGATGACCGGCTTCCAGCCCCGGATGATGCCGGCCTTCTCGGTGCCGATCGCTTCGCGGTCCTCGCCCAGCCAATCGCTGTGATCGATGTCTACAGTGGTGATCACCGCCACGTCGCCATCGACGATGTTCACCGCATCCAGGCGCCCGCCGAGGCCGACTTCAAGCACGGCCAGATCCAGCCCGGCCTGCGCGAACAGATGCAGCGCGGCCAGGGTGCCGTACTCGAAATAAGTGAGCGTGGTATCGCCGCGCGCGTCTTCGATGGCGTTGAAGGCGGCCATCAGCGCGTCATCGCTGGCGTCCTGCCCATCGATGCGCACACGCTCGTTGTAGCGCAGCAGGTGCGGCGAGGTGTACGCGCCGACCTTCCAGCCGGCCGCACGGGCGATCGCCTCGATGAAGGCAACCGTGGAGCCCTTGCCGTTGGTGCCCCCGACCACGATGCTGCGCTCGGCCGGTGCGCCCAGCCCCATCGCCTGCGCCACGGTACGCACCCGGTCCAGCCCCATGTCGATGGTGGCGGGGTGCTGCTGCTCGATGTAGCCGAGCCAGTCGGAAAGGGTTTGCGGGCGGGCGGTGGTGGTCATGGTCGTTGGATCGGAATCGTTGGGGCGGACGGCAGGATGGGACGCAGTGCGTTACAGCGCGCGGTGCTTGGCTTCGCCGAAGAACGGCGTGTGGTGGGCACAATCGTTGAGGCGGACCACTTCCAGTTGGTCCAGGTCGGGCCCTTCGAGCAGGTTGAGGGTGGTCGGTGCCTGGCGGAAGGTCCACAGCCGCGAGATCGGCAGGCCGAGGATGCGGCACAGGATCACGCGGTTGACGGCGTCGTGGGCGACCACCAGCAGGGTGTCATGCTCGCCGAGGCCTTCGGCGGCACGGGCCAGGCCGCGCCAGCTGCGCTCGAGCACCAGGCGCAGCGATTCGCCGCCGGGCATCAGCACGGTATCCGGCTCTTCGCGCCAGGCGCGCAGGCGGGAGGGATCCTTCTCGTGGATCTCGCTGGCCAGCAGGCCTTCCCATTCGCCGTGGGCGATTTCCTGCAGGTCCGGCTCGGTCAGCAGCATCGGGGCTCGCTCGGCGCCAAGGGCGAGCTGGGCGGTCAGCTGGGCACGCACGAGCGGTGAGGCGACGGCGCGGGTGATGTCGACCGAGTTGAGGCGTTCCCCCAAGGCCTTGGCCTGGGCTTCGCCGATCGGCGACAACGGGATATCGATCTGGCCTTGGTAGCGGCCTTCGGCATTCCACGGCGTTTCGCCGTGACGGGCAAGCAGGATGCGCATGCGGACAAGGGGTCCTTGGGGGGAGGAGGTTGCGGCGTTTCGTTCACATCCTGTGAAACCACACCGAACAGGGATCATACCCGGTCGCGGCGGTGAAGCTGTGCGGCGCTTTGCGCTTCGTTGCTTGCGGGCATGCTGGCTTGCTGGCCTCCCTTGCCCGGCCCAGGCCGGCGCGCCCCCACGGGGGAAAACAAGGCGCCGCGGGCTTGACTGTACGTCGCACATAAAAAAAACCCCGCAGATTTCGCTGCGGGGTCATCGAAACCGACGTGTCGGCTTACTTGCTGAGGTTCAGTTCCTTCAGCAGCTGCGGCGCCGGCGCCACTTCCTGCATGATCCACTGCATGTAACGGCTGTCCACGGCAATCATGCGGGTCATCACCGGATCGAACACCCAGTTCGAGCTCACCGATTCCCAGTTGCCGTCGAAGGCCAGGCCGACCAGCTTGCCGTTGGCATCGAGCACCGGCGAACCGGAGTTGCCACCGGTGATGTCCAGGTTGGACAGGAAGTTCACCGGCACCGAGCCGATGCGCTTGTCTTCCAGCCCGCCATAGCGCTTGGCCTTGACCGCTTCCAGCAGCGCCTTGGGCGAATCGAACGGGTCTTCGCCGGTTTCCTTCGCCGCCACGCCTTCCAGGGTGGTGAACGGGGTGTAGTTCACGCCGTCCTTGCCGTAGCCCATGACGTTGCCGAAGGTGATGCGCAGCGACAGGTTGGCGTCCGGATAGACGAACTCGCCCTTGCTCTTCTTGTAGTCGGCCACGGCCTGCAGGTACAGCGGGCGCGATACCAGCGACTCGCCTTCGCGGGTCTTCTTCTGCTCTTCCTGCTGCAGCAGCGCCGGCATCACCGCCACCGCGTACTGGATCGCCGGGTCGGTGCTGGCTTCGAAGGCAGCGCGGTCGGCCTTGAACCACTTCAGGCGCTCATCCAGGCTGCCCAGCTTGGTGCCCGAGAGCTTGCCGACCAGGCCATCCACGGCGGCCTTGTCGCTGCCGGCCAGCCACTGGTTGAGCACCTCGTTGCTGCGCTGCGCGGCCGGCAGGGCCACGTACTGGCTCAGCCAGTAGGTCTGCAGCTGCTGGTCCATGCGCGGCACGTAACGGCGGTCCATCTGCTTCAGGCCGCCTTCGATCGAGGGCAGGTCACGTTCCTGGTAGCCGACCTCACGCTCGGCATCGGCCTTGCTGCGTTCAATCGACAGGCGGTACAGGGTGATCGCCGAGCCCACTGCGGAGGTGCTGTTGAACTGGCTGACGAACAGGTCGCGCTCACGCGTGGCCTTGCTGGTGTCCAGGTGCTGGATCAGCTGCGCATGTGCGGCCAGGGCCGGCTTGCCGGCGGCACCGCGCTTCTTCAGCCAGGCCAGCACGGCGGCTTCTTCGGCCTGCTTCTGGCCGGCCGCGTCGATGCGCTTGAAGCCTTCCAACTGGCCCGCGTAGTTCTTGGCCACGTTGTTCATGCTGGCCGCGGTGGCGGCGTACTTCACCTTGACGTCCGGGTCGGCCTTGCCGGCCTCGTCGATCATCTTCAGCACCGCGTTGTAGTGGCGCGCGATGGTCGGGTAGGTCCAGCTGGCGGTTTCATTGAACTCGCCGGCCAGGGCGTAGCGGTTGGTGCGCCCCGGGTAGCCGGCCACCATCACGAAGTCGTCGGCGCCCAGCGGCTGGTCGGCGAACTTCAGGAAGTGCTTGGGCTGGTAAGGCACGTTGTCGGCCGAGAAGGCGGCCGGCTTGCCGTCCTTGCCCACGTAGGCGCGGTAGAACGAGAAATCGCCGGTGTGGCGCGGCCACATCCAGTTGTCGATGTCGCCGCCGAACTTGCCGACGCTGCCCGGGGGCGCGTAGACCAGGCGCACGTCCTTGATTTCCATGTTGCGGAACAGGCGGTAGGTGTTGCCGCCGGAGAAGCTGTACAGGCGGCAGCGGAAGCCGGCATCGGCTTCACAGGCGGCGGTCTGGGCCTTGTCGAAGGCCTCCAGCGCGCGGGTCCGGGCCAGCGGGTTCTTGCCGGCGGCGGCGATGGCGGCCTTGGCCTGGTCGGTGACGTCGGTGATCTGGTCCAGCACGAACACGCGGGCGTTCGGGCCGGCGCTCAGTTCGTCCTTCAGGGTCGGGGCGTTGAAGCCGTCCTTGATCAGGTTCTTCTCGGCCGTCGAATTCAGCTGGATCGCACCGTAGGCGCAGTGGTGGTTGGTGACCACCAGGCCCTGCGGGGAGACGAAGCTGGCGGTGCAGCCGCCCAATGCCACGACCGCGCCCATCGGGTCGCCGGTCAGGTTGGAGATCTGCTCCGGGGACAGCTTCAGGCCGGCCTGCTTGAGCGGGCCGGCGATTTCCGGCAGCTGCTGCGGCACCCACATGCCTTCAGCGGCATGGGCGACCTGGACCAGCCCAAGGCTGGCGACGACGGAGAAGGCAAGCAGGTTCGAGCGCATTGAGCAGCCCCTGGTGAAAGAACCGCCGAGTGTAGCCCAGCCCCCTGCCCCGGCCCGATCCCCGGAAGTCATGGGCTGGGCCATGCCGCCGTCCGCCGGGCATGGCCCGGCGAGCGCAGCGGCGCCGTTCGAAACGCCCACGCACCCCCGCCTTTCGTTCCGCCAGCGCACCCGCAGCGCAACATGGGAATTCCGCGCAGCCCTTTATAATCCGCGTTTTCCCCCAGATGAGTTCCACCCCGATGGCGCAGCAAACAATGAAGGCCCTGGTCAAACGCGAAGCCGCCAAGGGCATCTGGCTGGAAGAGGTTCCGGTCCCCACTCCCGGCCCGAACCAGGTCCTGATCAAGCTGGAAAAGACCGCCATCTGCGGCACCGACCTGCACATCTACCTGTGGGACGAGTGGAGCCAGCGCACGATCAAGCCGGGCCTGACCATCGGCCACGAGTTCGTCGGCCGCATCGCCGAGATCGGCCCGGGCGTGACCGGTTATGAAATCGGCCAGCGCGTCTCGGCCGAAGGCCACATCGTCTGCGGCCATTGCCGCAACTGCCGCGGCGGCCGCCAGCACCTGTGCCCGAACACCGTGGGCATCGGCGTCAACGTCAACGGCGCCTTCGCCGAATACATGGTGATGCCGGCCAGCAACCTGTGGCCGATCCCGGACCAGATCCCGTCCGAGCTGGCCGCCTTCTTCGATCCGTACGGCAACGCCGCGCACTGCGCGCTGGAGTTCAACGTGATCGGCGAGGACGTGCTGATCACCGGCGCCGGCCCGATCGGCATCATCGCCGCGGGCATCTGCAAGCACATCGGCGCGCGCAACGTGGTGGTCACCGACGTCAACGATTTCCGCCTGAAGCTGGCCGCCGACATGGGCGCCACCCGCGTGGTCAACGTGTCCAACACCTCGCTCAAGGACGTGATGAAGGAGCTGCACATGGAGGGCTTCGACGTGGGCCTGGAAATGAGCGGCAACCCGCGCGCGTTCAACGACATGCTCGACTGCATGTACCACGGCGGCAAGATCGCCATGCTCGGCATCATGCCCAAGGGCGCGGGCTGCGACTGGGACAAGATCATCTTCAAGGGCCTGACCGTGCAGGGCATCTACGGCCGCAAGATGTACGAGACCTGGTACAAGATGACCCAGCTGGTGCTGTCCGGCTTCCCGCTGGGCAAGGTGATGACCCACCAGCTGCCGATCGATGAGTTCCAGAAGGGCTTCGACCTGATGGAACAGGGCAAGGCCGGCAAGGTGGTGTTGAGCTGGAATTGATCACCTGCGCCTTCGGCACAGATGATCAATGGTCCAATCCACCGTATTCCCGCGCCGTTGGCGCGCCCCCTTGAACAGGAAGGGGGCGGCGCTCCAGCAGGGGTTCCGGTGTGAGACCCACAGAGAAAAGGCGCCCATCCGGGCGCCTTTTCTGATTCGCGAGGTGGTCGGCGGTGTCGGGCGCCGGTTACTGCCCGATGCCGACCGTGAACACCACGCGGCTGTCGGCCAGCTTGCCGGAGTTGTCGCGGCCGTTGCCGTCGGTGCCGTAGTAGCCCAGGCCGAGATTGAACAGGCCGAACTGGCGGCTGACGCCGACGTTCCAGTCGGTGTAATCCTTGGAGATGCCTTCTTCGAAGGTGCTGCGGCCGACGTTGGCGCTCAGCGTGAAGTCCTGCGGCAGCGCCCACTCGCCACCCACGGCGTAGTACCACGCATCGGTGCCCGAATTGAACACGTCGTTGGTGTAGGTCAAGGTCAGGCTGTACTGCTTGGCGAAGGTGGTCTTGGTGATGAACTCGTTGTACGCCAGTTCGCTGGAGCCCGGGTAGGTGTAGCGGTTCAGCAGCAGGTCCAGGTTGACGGTGTCGGTCACGTCGAAGGCGTAGCCGATCAGGTAGTCGACCTCGGCATCCGGGCCGCCATCGCCAAAGTCCACGCCCGAGCCCCAGACACCGGCGTACAGGCCGACCGGCGAGGTATAGGTGAAACCGGCCTGGATCGTCGGATCTTCATCGGTCTGGGAGACACCGCGGAACACGTAGTCCGACACGCCGGTCACGTTCCAGCTGAAGGGAGAGGCGGCCTCGTCCTGGGCACTGGCGGCAAACGGGGCAAGCAGGGCGGCGCAGAGCACAACGGCGGCGGTACAGCGCGTGGCGTGGTTCATGCGGGGTCTCTCCAGACGTGGGGGTGGGCGGAACGGTGCGGTTTACAGTTTTTTAACCTGATTGATATTGCGATGCAACAATCACGTCTGCAACGGTTCCCCGCCGGCCCCGGCGCGATCGACCGGACATGCAACCCGGCGGCCGCCTGCGACAGGTAAAATCCCGGGTTTCCCGTGCCGAAGACTGCCTGCCATGACCGACGCCACCACCGCCTCGCTGACCCAGCACTACGTTGAAGAACTCGAGGCGATACGCGCCCAGGGCCTGTTCAAGTCCGAACGCATCATCACCAGCCCGCAGTCGGCCGAGATCACCCTGGACGACGGCCGTACCGTGCTGAACTTCTGCGCCAACAACTACCTGGGCCTGGCCGACCATCCGGACCTGATCCAGGCGGCCAAGGACGCGCTGGATACCCACGGCTTCGGCATGGCCTCGGTGCGCTTCATCTGCGGCACCCAGGACCTGCACAAGCAGCTGGAAAAGCAGATCGCCGGGTTCTTCGGCAAGCAGGACACCATCCTGTACGCGGCCTGCTTCGACGCCAACGGCGGCCTGTTCGAGCCGCTGCTGGGCGAGCACGATGCGATCATTTCCGATTCGCTCAACCACGCCTCGATCATCGACGGCGTGCGCCTGTGCAAGGCCAAGCGCTTCCGCTACGCCAACTGCGACATGGCCGATCTGGAAGCCCAGCTGCAGGCCGCCGATGCGGCCGGCTGCAGGACCAAGCTGATCACCACCGACGGCGTGTTCTCGATGGACGGCTTCATCGCCCCGCTCGATGAGATCACCGCGCTGGCGAAGAAGTACAACGCGCTGGTGCACATCGACGAATGCCATGCCACCGGCTTCCTCGGCGCGACCGGCCGCGGCTCGGCCGAGGTCAAGGGCGTGCTGGAGAAGATCGACATCATCACCGGCACCCTGGGCAAGGCCATGGGCGGCGCACTGGGCGGTTTCACCTGCGCCAGCGCCGAAGTGATCGAGCTGCTGCGCCAGCGCTCGCGCCCGTACCTGTTCTCCAACTCGCTGCCGCCGCACGTGGTCGCCGCCGGCATCAAGGCCTTTGAAATGCTGGCCGCCGCCGACGACCTGCGCAGCACGCTGGCCGAGAACACCGCCTACTTCCGCGAGAAGATGACGGCTGCCGGCTTCGACGTGAAGCCGGGCGTGCACCCGATCAGCCCGGTGATGCTGTACGACGCGCCGCTCGCGCAGAAGTTTGCCGAGCGCCTGCTGGAAGAAGGCATCTACGCGATCGGCTTCTTCTTCCCGGTGGTGCCCAAGGGCCAGGCCCGCATCCGCACCCAGATCAGCGCCGCGCACACGCGTGCGCACCTGGACCGCGCCATCGATGCGTTCACCCGCATCGGCGTCGAGCTGGGCGTGATCAAGGGCTGAGGGCCGCAGCCGACCAACGGTCGGCACGGCCGTAGCACCCGCGCATTGCGGAGGTAGAGCCGACCGTTGGTCGGCTGCCTCTCGTCGCAGGTCATGAACCTCCGGCATGGGGGCACGCTTTGCGTGCTCCAGCCGACCAACGGTAGGCTCTACCGCTGGGGGGTGTGGACATCGGATGCGGGGGCTCGCCTTGCGTGCCCAGCCGACCAACGGTCGGCTCTACCGTTGGGGTGACGCGCGCGGCGGGTTACTTCTTCTTTTTCTTCTGGTCCTTGGCCTCTTCCTTGCTGGCCACCACCACCGGTGCCGCGACCGGGCCATCCTGGCCGTTGCCCTTGGCCACACGGATACCGTTGGCCTTCATCCACGCATCGAACTCGTCGGCGCTCATGCGCTTGTCGCCATCGCTCATCAGGAAGCGGTAGCTGCCGCGGCCATCGAGCTCGGGAATCTTGATCTCCACCACCTTGTCGGCCACCGGCGGATCCTGTTTGGCGATCTGTTTGTGGCCGCCGCAGGCGGTCAGCAGCGCGGCCGGCAACAGCAGGCAGGCGCCACGGAACAGGGAACGGTTGAGGGTACTGACGTGCATGGTCTTACTCCCGGTGTTGAACGGAACGTCCCTTCGAAGGCCATCCATTGCCCGGGTCGACTGGCCTGCCACCTGCCGGCAGGCCACGAGGTCACGGTGTCGCCGCGGCGCTGTCGGCCACGGCATGAAGCAGATCCAGATCGTGTTGGCTGAGCTTGCGCCAGGCGCCTTTGCCCAGCTCGCCCAACGGCAGCTGGCCGATCGCCACGCGTACCAGGCGCAGCACGGTAATGTCCAAGGCGGCCAGCAACCGGCGGATATGCCGGTTGCGGCCCTCCTCCAGCACGATTTCCAGCCAGGCGGTCTTGTCTCCGCTGCGCAGCAGCGTGGCGCGGCGCGCGCGCAGCCATTCGCCTTCGTCCTCGATGCCGGCGCACAACGCCTGCAACTGCGCGGCGTCGGGGATGGCATCGATCTGGACGTGATAGGTCTTGTCCGGACCGGTGGCCGGATCGGTCAGGCGCGCGGCCCACTGCGGATCATTGCTGAAGAGCAGCAGGCCTTCGCTGGCCTTGTCCAGGCGCCCGACCGGCGCAATCCACGGCAGCCCGGCATCGTCGAAGCAGCGGTAGACGGTGTCGCGGCCGCGCTCGTCCTGCGCGGTGGTGACCAGGCCGCGCGGCTTGTTCAACAGCAGGTACACGCGCTTGGGGGCGTCCAGCGGCTGACCATCCACGCGCACCTGGTGGCGGCCGTCGATGATCGGAAATTCGGGGTTGTTGATGACACGGCCATCGACCGTGACCCGGCCCTCGGCGATCCAGCGCGCCGCTTCCGTGCGCGAGCACAGCCCGGCTTTGGACAGTACCCGCGCCAGGCCATGGCGCGGTGCGGTCGGGGTGGCGCTGGAGGCGGTGCTGCGGCTGCCTGTTGCGGGGCTCGCACGCCGCTCGGGGCGGCGTGGTCGGGACGCGTTCGCGGCGGGTGGCCGGCGTGTCGTCATCGTGCTCCGCTCAGGCGACTTACTTCTTGTCCGCCGGCTTGGTCTCAGCCGGGGCTTCGGTGGCGGCGGCCGGGACGGCAGCCGGTACCGGGCGCGCCTTGACCACGCGCACACCGCGCGCCTTCATCCAGGCGTCGAACTCTTCGGCGGTCATGCGCTTGCCGTTCTGGCTCATGTCAAAGCGCCACGGCGTGTTGTCGAACTCGGTCTGCGGCTTGTAGGCGGCCGGATCGTTCGGGTTGATCACCGGTGCGCTGGGGATCGCCTTGGCGATGTTCTGGCAGCCGTCGATGCGCAGGCGCTGCAGCACGCGGTCCAGCGACTGTTCCTGGTCGAAGTTGGAGGTCAGCACGCCGGCAGGCATGCCCAGCTGCACGTTGCGGATGTACAGCTCTTCGGCCACCGGTGCGATCGCGGTGGCCGGCAGCGGCAGCGGTGATGCGCTGACAGGTGCCGAACAGTCCACGGCAGCGTGGGCGGTGGGAACCAGGGCCAGGCCAAGCGCGGCGGCCAGTGCAAAACGCTGCATGGGATGCATCCAGGAAGGGGTCGACGCGGCGAGTTTAACAGCGCCACAACGTCTTTCAAGCGCCACCTTCAATGAATACGGCAACTTGTTGGATTTATTGTTGATTTCTCTGTTTCTGGCCGGCCAGAGGCAAAAAAAAACAGGGCCCGGCAATGCCGGGCCCTGCTGATGAGACTGTACTGCCAGAAGGATTAGTTCTGGACGTTCAGCTCGGTACGACGGTTCTTGGCGCGACCTTCCGGGTTATCCGAACCATCCGGGTTGGTGTTCGGCGCAATCGGGCGGCTCTCGCCGTAACCGATCGGACCGACCAGACGCGAAGCGTCAACGCCGTTCTGGGTCAGGTAGTTGTACACCGAGGTGGCACGACGCTCGGACAGCTTCTGGTTGTAAGCGTCGGTACCCTTGGAATCGGTGTGACCGGCCACTTCAACGCGCAGATCCGGGTAACGCTTCAGGATTTCCGAAGCTTCGCTCAGGATCGCAACCGCGTCCGGACGCAGGTTCGACTTGTCGAAGTCGAAGTTCACGCCCTTCAGATCGATCGACACCGGGACCGGGCAACCGTCCGGACCGATGGTCTGGCCAGGCTGCGAGTTCGGGCACTTGTCGTCGCAGTTGTTGACGCCGTCACCGTCGTCATCCAGGTCGGCGCAGCTCGGGGCCACCGGAGCCGGAGCCGGCACGGCAGCAACCGGGGCCGGGCCCAGCGGGATCACGACGCCGACCGAAGCCAGCACGTCGCCGAACCAGTCTTCGCTCGGAGCAGCAACGCTCTGGTCGTCGAAGTCAGCGCGGTAGGCCACTTCGGCACGCACGGCGACGCGCTTTTCGAAGGTGGTCTGCAGACCGACGCCGAGCTTGGCGGCGAAGTTGCCGTCCTTGCGCTCACGCGGACCGTTGGTGTTCAGCGCTGCGTACTCTTCTTCCGACTTCTGGTAGCCCAGGCCGAACAGCAGGTACGGGTTCCAGCCGCGGCCTTCCTGGATGAAGTGGCGACGCAGGTCGAGCGAGGCGCCGTACTGGCTCCAGTTCAGATCCTGGTTGGCATCGAAGTTCGGGTTCTGGTAGTTCAGCTCGCCGTCCAGCGACCAGTTGGGGCTGATGAACTTACCGAGGCCCAGGGTAACGAACGGAGCGTCGTTGGTCAGACGGTCGCTATCCTGGAAGTTGAAGCCGGCCGAACCGGTCAGGTACCAGCGGTCGTCAAAATCCTGCGCCGATGCAGCCTGGGCGAAAGCCAGACCGCCCAGCAGCGCGGCAGTGAGGATCTTCTTGTTCATTGAGTACAGCTCCTATTTCGGGGGTATGAAACCGGTAGAGGCATGGGCCAGCACTACTGCGTCGTTTTCAGACTGCCGATTCAGCACGCCACCGCCGCGAACATTATGCTCAGGCGAGTGAAGGTGATGTTAACAGTCACGTAACATGTGAAGACGACCGCCAGACCTCTACCGGGTCCAGCTGGTGGCACCCTATACAGGTTGATGAAATTCCGCAAGACCCAGCAATGACAAGGGTTTTGCCTAATTCAGGCGACGTCGCGACACATTTTTCACGTTAGGGTTCAAATCGCGATGGCGCCTTGATTCAGCGCAAAAACAGGGACGGCCTGATCCGTATGATGGGGAGGATTCCCCCGTTTCCGGAGCCGACATGAAAGCCGTGGGATTGACCCAGTATCTGCCGATTGAAGACCCCGCCGCGCTGCAGGACGTGAATGTGGCGACCCCCGGCGCGCCAGAGGGGCGCGACCTGCTGGTGCGGGTACACGCTGTTTCCGTCAATCCCGTGGATACCAAACAGCGCGCGCCGCGCGCGCAGCACGAAAACCCACCGCGGATCCTGGGCTACGACGCGGCCGGTGTCGTGGAAGCCGTCGGCCCGGAAGTCAGCGCTTTCGCGCCCGGCGATGAGGTGTATTACGCAGGCGATGTCACCCGCCCCGGTTGCAATGCGCAGTACCAGTGGGTGGATGAGCGCCTGGTCGGGCGAAAACCCACCACGCTGGATTTCGCCGAGGCCGCGGCGTTGCCCTTGACCACGCTGACCGCCTGGGAGCTGCTGTTCCAGCGCATGCCGCTGCAGTTCGAAGATCGCCGCCATCGCGGCCAGCATCTGTTGATCATCGGCGGTGCCGGCGGCGTCGGTTCGATGGCGATCCAGCTCGCGCGCCATGCAGGCTTCACCGTGATCGCCACCGCGTCGCGCGAGCAGAGCCGTGCGTGGTGCCTGCAGATGGGCGCCGACCACGTGATCGATCATCGCCAGCCATTGGCGGCGCAGCTGCAGGCGCTGGGGATCACGCAGGTGCAGGTCGCGCTGAACCTGGCCGACACCGACCACTACTGGGACGCGCTGGGCGAACTGCTGGCCCCGCAGGGGCATGTGGGGCTGATCGTCGAACCCCGTGGACCCCTGCGGATCGGCGATCCCTACAAAGCCAAGTGCATTGGCATCCACTGGGAATTCATGTTCGCGCGCTCGCGCTTCCAGACCGCCGACATGATCGAGCAGCACTGCATCCTGGGCCGCGCCGCCAGCCTGATCGACGCCGGTGAGCTGCGCACCACCGCGCACACGCACCTGGGTACGATCAATGCGGCGAACCTGCGCGAGGCGCACCGGCGGCTGGAAGGCGGCGGGGTGATCGGCAAGCTGGTGCTGTCGAGCTGGGGGTAACCGGCGCGGCAACGTGTCAGCGCACATTCGCGGTCATCTGTATCTGTCGGCGCGGCCCGGCGCCGCCTACAGTCAGTGGCCCTTCCGGTGCGATCGCCATGCCCACTTCCCTGCCCCTGCGCCTGCTGCAACTCCTGCTTGGTCTGTTCCTGTATGGCTTCGGCGCGGCGGTGATGATCCGCGCCGCGATCGGCGTGGCGCCCTGGGATGTGCTTTCGCAGGGCATCGCGCTGCAGACACCGCTCTCCTTCGGCGTGGCCACCAATGTGATCGGCGCGCTGGTGCTGCTGCTGTGGTGGCCGATCCGGCAGAAGCCGGGCCTGGGCACCGTGCTCAACGTGCTGCTGATCGGCCCCAGCGCGCAGTTCGGGCTGTGGCTGCTGCCGGAGGTGCACGGCCTGGGCTGGCAGATCCCCATGTTCCTGTGTGGCCTGCTGCTGGTCGCGCTGGCCACCGGCCTGTACATCGGCGCGCGCTTCGGCCCGGGCCCGCGCGATGGCCTGATGACCGGCCTGCACGCCCGCACCGGCTGGCCGATCTGGATCGTGCGCAGCGCGATCGAAGGCACCGTGCTGCTGATCGGCTGGTGGCTGGGCGGCAATGTCGGTGTCGGTACCCTCGCCTTTGCCCTGCTGATCGGCCCGCTGTGCGGCATCACGCTGCCACTGTTCGGCATCCGCAAGCCCGCCCCGGCAACCGTCACCCCATAACGGGCCTCCGCACCGACCGGCGTTCGGTGCGTGGCAGGACACATGCGCTTGCTCTTCAGGGGCTTTCGCGGCACCCTGCGGGCTTCCGTACGCAAGCGTATCCACATGTCGCCAGCCGCTGAATCCGCCGCCTATCCGCATCTGTTTGCCCCGCTCGACCTGGGTTTCACCCAGCTGCGCAACCGGGTCCTGATGGGGTCCATGCACACCGGTCTGGAAGACCGCGCGCGCGATTTCCCGCGCCTGGCGGCGTATTTCGCCGAGCGGGCGGCCGGCGGCGTCGGCTTGATCGTCACCGGCGGCTTCGCCCCCAACGTGGTCGGCTGGCTCAAGCCGTTCGGCGGCAAGCTCTCCTGGCCGTGGGAGGTGCGACCGCATCGCCAGGTCACCCGGGCCGTGCACGACAACGGCAGCAGGATCTGCCTGCAGCTGCTGCATGCCGGCCGCTACGCCTACCACCCCCTGTCGGTGGCGCCTTCCAGGCTCAAGGCCCCGATCAATCCCTTCACCCCGCGGGCGCTGTCCGCGCGTGGCGTGGACCGGCACATCGCCGATTACGCGCGCAGCGCGCGGCTGGCCCGCGAGGCCGGCTACGACGGCGTCGAGGTGATGGGCTCGGAAGGCTATCTGATCAACGAATTCATCGCGCCACGCACGAACCAGCGCAACGACCGCTGGGGCGGCGACGCGGCGCAGCGCATGCGCTTTGCGGTGGAAATCGTGCGCCGCATCCGCGAGGCCTGCGGGCCGGACTTCATCATCATCTACCGGCTCTCGCTGGTGGATCTGGTGCCCGACGGCAGCAACTGGGCCGAGATCGTGCAGCAGGCCCAGGCCATCGAGGCGGCGGGCGCGACCCTGATCAACTCCGGCATCGGCTGGCACGAGGCGCGCATCCCCACCATCGCCACCTCGGTGCCGCGCGGCGCCTTTGCCGGGGTCACCGCCAAGCTCAAGCCGCATGTGCGCGTGCCGGTGATCGCCACCAACCGCATCAACATGCCCGACGTGGCCGAGCGCATCCTCGCCGCGGGCGGTGCCGACATGGTTTCGCTGGCGCGGCCGCTGCTGGCCGACCCGCAGTGGGCCAACAAGTCGCGCGCCGGCCGGCCGGAGGCGATCAACACCTGCATCGCCTGCAACCAGGCCTGCCTGGACCACGTGTTCGAGAACAAGACCGCCAGCTGCCTGGTCAACCCGCGCGCCGTGCACGAGACCGAGCTGGTCTACCGCCCCACCACCGCGCCGCGCCGGATTGCCGTGGTCGGTGCCGGCCCGGCCGGGCTGGCCTGCGCGACCGTGGCTGCCGAGCGCGGCCACGCGGTCACGCTGTTCGATGCCGGCAGCGAGATCGGCGGGCAGTTCAACGTCGCCAAGCGCATCCCGGGCAAGGAAGAATTCCACGAGACGCTGCGCTACTTCCGCCACAAACTGGACGAGACCGGTGTCGATGTGAAGCTGGACACCGTGGCCGACGTGGCCGCGCTGGCCAACTTCGACGAGGTGGTCATCGCCACCGGCATCACCCCGCGCCGGGTCGATTTCCCCGGCGCCGACCATCCCAAGGTGGTCACCTACCTGGACGTGCTGCTCGGCCGGGTCCGGGTGGGCGAGCAGGTCGCGATCATCGGCGCCGGCGGGATCGGCTTCGATGTCGGCGAGTTCCTGGTCCACGAGGGCCCCTCCTCGGCGCTGGACCCGGCACGCTGGATGGCCGAATGGGGCGTGGACCCCAGCTTCGAGGGCCGTGGCGCGCTGGCCAGGCCGGCGCCGGAGCCCCCTGCGCGCAAGGTGTGGCTGCTGCAGCGCAGCCCGGGCAAGCCCGGCGCCCGCCTGGGCAAGACCACCGGCTGGATCCACCGGGCCACGCTCAAGGCCAAGGGCGTGAGCATGCTCGGCGGCGTGGAGTACCTGGGCGTGGACGACAGCGGCCTGCGTATCCGCGTGGAGGGCGAAGAACAGCTGCTGCCGGTGAGCCATGTGGTGGTCTGCGCCGGGCAGGAACCGCGCCGTGATCTGCACGCCGCGCTGCAGGCCGCCGGCATCACCGCGCAGTTGATCGGCGGTGCCGATGTCGCCGCCGAACTCGATGCCAAGCGCGCGATCAATCAGGGCAGCCGGGTCGCCGCTGCACTCTGAGCCGGGATTGGATCAGGCTCTGATGCCGGTCCAAGCGGACCTGAATACGGGGCTGAACCGCCGATTCAGCCCCACCTCCCAACCTGAATGTCAAGCTTTCGGGTTCAGGATGTATTGGGAAATCCCCCCCTATCGTGCGCCAACTTTCCCGCTCACCACCCAGTTCGAGTGAGCGCGCGGACCCCACGTCTTGTTCGGGTCCGCCCCCGGGCGGCCCCGATGGCCGCCTCCCCATGACGCCAAGTCGTATCCCACGCCCCGTCCGCACGATCGGATGGAACAGCCAGGTGCGGCCCACACGGAGCAAGGAGATTTATGAAACTGGCCTGGATTCTCTGGCTGTCACAGTTGTTGCCGCAGCCTGCCGCCGATTCGTTGTGCCTGAGCACGACCGTCTACCTCGAAGCGCGTGACCAGACCCTGCGCGGCCAGCAAGCCGTCGCGGAAGTGGCCCTGCGCCGGCTGGACAGCGGCCTCTGGGGCGACTCGATGTGCCAGGTGGTGACCGCGCGCAAGCAGTTCGCCCCGACCATCGTCGCGCCCGGCACCCAGCTCGGCAACGCCGATGCCTGGCAGGAAGCGATGACCGTGGCCTTCGATGCCGAGCGCAACTGGGCCCTGCCCGCCGGTGAGCGCAAGGAGATCGTGCCCGGCGCGAGCCACTTCGCCGCCATGGCGATCGCCAACCCGAGCTGGCGCAACGCCTACCAGGTGGCCACCATCGGCGACCACACCTTCTACCGCGTGCAGAAACTCAAGCCGCGCGCGTCGTAACGATCTGTTACGGCCATACCGTTGAGGATGAAGGGCCAGCTCTGGAATAGTGGGCGGCTCACCTTCCACCGATCCGCAACGGAGTTCCCATGAAGCTGTACAGCAAGCCCGGAGCCTGCTCCACCGCCGACCACATCGCCCTGCAGTGGACCGGCCAGCCGTTCGAGGTGGAACTGCTCGACAAGGACACCCTGAAGGCACCGCCGTTCCTGGCCATCAATCCGGCCGGTTCGGTCCCGGTGGTGGTCGATGGCGATTTCGTGCTGACCCAGAACGCGGCAATCATGGGCTATATCGCCGATACCCACCCGCAGGCCGGCCTGACCGGCGATGGCAGCCCCAAGCAGCGCGCCGAAGCCACCCGCTGGCTGTCCTTCGTCAACTCCGACCTGCACCCGGCGTTCAAGCCACTGTTCGCGCCGGGCGCCTTCATCGAAGACGACACCCAGTACGACGCGCTCCGCGCCGCCGCCCGCAAGCGCCTGCGTGGCCTGTTCGAGCGCGCCGATGCGCAGCTGGCCGATCGCCCCTGGCTGGCCGGGTTCCGCAGCTTCGCCGACCCCTACTTCTACATCACCCTGCGCTGGGCGGCGGGCGCGAAGATCGACCTGAGCGGCCTGGACAACCTCGCCGCCTTCAAGCAGCGCATGGAGGCTGATACCGGCGTGCAGGCGGTGCTGAAGGCCGAAGGCCTCCTGTAAAGCCATCCCATGGGTGGCTGCAGCCGGTCCGGCCAGAACAGACGCGTCCGGCCGGACAAGGAGCCACGCATGGCGTGGCTCTACCCGATCGTACGTACCACAGTGCCCTCGGCATCGCGCAGCTCGCTCGGCTCCACCACCACCTGCAGCGCCGGCCAGCCCGGGATCGCATAGGTCCCGCGGCGTGGCATGACCGTGGCAACCAGCGCCTGCACCGTGGCCGGGGCCAACTGGCAGTCCAGCGCATCGGCGTCGATCACCAGCGCATTGACCGCCGCTGGCGACAGCGTGATCTGCCGGTCATTGCCGACCAGCGTCAACGGCTGCCCGAACAGCAACCGCGCTGGCAGCAGCGCGAGCAGCGATTCCACCTGGCGCGCGCCCAGCGTCAGGGTCAACTGCTGCCCAGCGCCCTCGCCCTGCACCGACCAGGCCAGCTTTTCCAGGAACAGATAGGCCGTCTGCGAGCCCTCGCGTGCCGCCCCCTCTGCCACGGCGGCAGCCAGTGCCGGGTCGCCCAGCAGCGAGCCACGCGCGATATCGGTGATCCACAGCGGCATCCTGGGCAGCAGCGTCTCGAGCACGCCGGTGGTCGACCAGCGCTTCACCGCCTCCATCTCGTCATCGGTCAGCCCGATCACCTGCAGGAACTCCAGCGAACCGTTGGGCGTCTCGCGCGGGGGCAGCTGCGGGTCGCGCATGAAGGCGACGTGCCGCAGCAGCGTATCGGTATCGGCGGCGATCGGCCCGCCCGCGTTGAGGTAGTGGCCCTGCTGGAACACCTTGCCGTTGGCGAACACGTAGCGCGCCAGGTTCTGCAGGAAGTTCATCGCCCACGCTGGTGGTTCGCTGCCCGCTGCGGCGGCCACCCGGAAGCTCAGCTCGAACCCGTAGCCACTGGTGGCCGGATCATCGCTCTCTTTTTCATACAGTTCGGAGAAGCCGTAGCTGACGAAATGCCAGTGCGGCAGCGGCGCATCGTTCCAGTACGCGCTGATGCCGTCCAACGGGTCCTCACCGCCCAGCAGCGAGCGCAGCACGGGACCGTAATGCTGTGGCGCCTGCACGGGATACACCGCCTTCAACGCGGCATCGATGGCCTCCCAGCCAGGCGCGCCGTCGTCCTCGATCTCGTCCACCATCACCGCTCTCCAGCCACAGAATCAGCGCGCATTCTAAACACCGCGCTGGCTGACTGCCGTGGAGGCCTCGGCTCAGGCGACCACGGGATCGGCCTGCACCAGCGCGCGCGTTTCGTCGAGCCAACGGTTGGCCAACGCCGGGCTTTTCGCCTTGCTGATCGCGGCGGCCATGTCCGGCCACAGCTTCTCCAGGCTGCCGGCATCGGTGCAGCGCTCCACTTTCAATTGCATGAAACAGCCCTTCAGACCGAGATGCCTGCGCACCGATTCGCTCATCCAGTCGTACAGTCGCTTGTACAGGTCCGGATCCTGCTCGCGCCCGGCGGTCAGGGCCGCAGCAACAACCGGCGCGACACTGCCGCCGACGATCTCGATCAGGCCCTGCGCGGACAACTGCGCGAGCGCGTCCTCCGGTGCACGCAGGCCCGGCAACAGAGCGGTCAGCGCAGTGTCATCGCGCTGACCATCCACCATCAGCAGAATGGAGCGCAGCGACGGCGGCAGGCGCCGTGCACGGTCCTCGATTTCCTGACGGCCAGCGGCCGTCTTGGCATGGATATACGCCATGTGTTCCCCCTCACGTGGTGCATCACCGCGCGTGGCACCCGGCCATTCGCCGATGCGTACGCGCCCCCTTGCGATCTTCCAGGCCGATGCGCATCACGGGCCGCGCGTGGCGCGCCGTGTCCCCAGCGCGCGGCGTCGGGCCGGTGAGGCCTGCAACGATCGCCTGCGCAGCTTACCGGAGCGCTCCGCTTGCCGGTAATGCGCTGCAGCATGGTCCTGAGCGGTGGCACGGTAGGCGTTGAAGGCCCGCCCTCGGGGGAAGGCGGACCGTGGGGAGGCGTGGGGCACGCCAGGACGACGGCCGGTCAGTTGCCCAGCGCGCGCCGGATCTCGTCCAGGGCCGCCGGGTCGTCCAGGGTCGACAGATCGCCCGGGTCACGTTCCTCGGCCAGTGCCTGCAGCGAGCGCCGCAGCAGCTTGCCCGAGCGCGTCTTGGGCAGCGCGTTGACGATATGGATGTGCGCCGGCCGTGCGACCGCGCCCAGCGTGCCACTCACCCGCTGCATCATCTCGGCCACCACGGCACTGCCGTCGCCTTGAAGGGCCTGCTTGAGGGTGACGAACACCAGCGGTACCTGGCCCTTGAGTTCGTCCTTGACCCCGATCACGGCAGCCTCGGCCACCAGCGGATGCCCGGCGATGCACTCTTCGATCTCACGCGTGCCCAGCCGGTGGCCGGCGACGTTGATGACGTCGTCGGTGCGGCCAAGGATGAAGGTGTAGCCATCCTCGTCCTGGATCGCCCAGTCGAGCGAGCTGTAGAGCAGTTCCTTGAAGTGGCTGAAATAGCTCTGGATGAAGCGCGCATCGTCCTTCCACACGGTGGTCATGCAGCCCGGCGGCAGGGGCGGAATCATCACCAGCACGCCCTTCTGCCCCGGCGCGACGGTGTCACCGGTGTTCTCGTCGATGACCTTCATGCGGTAGCCAAGATTCGGGAAACCAGGCGAACCGAAGCGGACCGGCTTCATGTCCACGCCCGGCAGCAGGGTCAACGCAGGCCAGCCGGTTTCGGTCTGCCAGTAGTTGTCGATGATCGGCTTGCCGAGTGCGTCGTTGATCCAGTGCGCGGTGGGTTCATCGAGCGGTTCACCGGCAAGGAAGACGTACTTCAGCGAGGCCAGATCGTGGCGGCGGATGAAGTCCGCATCGTGCTTCTTGAGCACGCGGATCGCCGTGGGCGAGGAGAACAGCGTGCGCACGCCGTACTGTTCGCACAGCGCCCACCAGATGCCCGGATCGGGACTGGTCGGCAGCCCTTCGTACAGCAGCGAGGTGCAACCGCCGATCAGCGGGCCGTACACGTTGTAGGAGTGCCCGACCGCCCAGCCCACATCCGAGGTGGAGAACATCACCTGGCCGGGTTTGCAATCGAACACGGTCTCCATCGACTGCGCCATTGCCACCGCGTAGCCGCCGACGTCGCGCTGCACGCCCTTGGGCTTGCCCGTGGTGCCGGAGGTATACAGCAGATAGCTGGGCTCGCTGGATTCCAGCCACACCACCGGCACATCCTGGTCGCCCACCTCGGCGCGCAACGTGGCGTAGTCCACGTCGCGGCCGGGCACCTTCGGCTCGGCCGGGTCCAGCCCGCGCGAGACGATCAGCACGTGCGGCGGCGGCGAAGCGGCTTCGGCGCAGGCGGCATCGACCATCGCCTTGTAGGGAATCACTTTGCCACCGCGCTTGCCGGCATCGGCGGCGATCAGCAGCTTGGGTTCGGCGTCGTCGATGCGCAGTGCCAGGTTGTGCGCGGCGAAGCCACCGAACACCACCGAGTGGATGGCACCGATGCGCGCGCAGGCCAGCATCGCGAAGACTGCCTCGGCCATGTTCGGCATGTAGATCACCACGCGATCGCCGCGCTGCACGTCCAGCCGCAGCAGCACGGCGGCGAAGGCATTTACTTCGCGGTGCAGCTCGCGGTAGGTGATCTCGCGGGTGACGCCGGTTTCACTGGAGACCGCGACCAGCGCGAGCTGGTCGGGGCGATCGACCAGATGGCGGTCCACCGCGTTGTAGCAGAGGTTGGTTTCCCCGCCCACGAACCAGCGCCGGAACGGCGGGTTGCTGTAATCGAGGATCTGCTGCGGCGGCGTGTGCCAGTAGATGCGCTGGGCCTCTTCGCCCCAGAACGCCTCGGGTTCATCGACCGAACGTCGATAGACATCTTCGTAACGCATGACAGCCCTCCCAGACAAAGTCATGGGATCGAGCATAGTCCGATGGTGAAGCGCGAGCCGTCCGACCTTGGTCGTAGGGCCGATCGGTGGGTCGGGCGCTGGGCCCCCATACCCTTGTAGGCGAAATAAAGGAGGAGGGGGCGGCCGCAGGCCGACGCCGGGGGACATTCGCCGGAAAGGGTATGGGGGCCCAGCGCCCGACCCACCGATCGCCGCGCAGGAAAAGACTCAGTTCGCGCCTCTACCTGCACCGCCGATGGGCGAAGAACAAAAAAACGCCGGGCAATGCCCGGCGTTTCTTCCATCAGGCACCGACCAACGGCCAGCACCTGTCGCGGCGTGCGATCAGCCCAGCAGGTGGGCGACGCCGGCGCGCTCTTCTTCCAGCTCGGCCAGGGTCTTGTCGATGTACTTCTGGCTGAAGTCGTCGACCGGCAGATCCTTGACCAGGGTGTACTCGCCGTTCTCGGTGGTGACCGCGAAGCCGAAGATCACGCCTTCCGGGATGCCGTAGGAGCCGTCGGACGGCACGCCCATGGTGACCCACTTGCCGTTGCTGCCCAGCACCCAGTCACGGATGTGGTCGACGGCGGCATTGGCGGCCGAGGCTGCCGAGGACGAGCCACGCGCTTCGATGATCGCCGCGCCGCGCTTGCCCACGGTCGGGATGAAGGTCGATGCGTTCCATTCCTGGTCGTTGATCGCCTCGGCGATGGAGGCACCATCGGCGGTGGCGAAACGGTAGTCCGGATACATGGTCGGGCTGTGGTTGCCCCACACGATCAGCTTTTCCATGCCACCGACCGGCTTGCCGAGCTTGGTCGACAGCTGGCTCAGCGCGCGGTTGTGGTCCAGGCGCAGCATGGCGGTGAAGTTGCGCGGGTTCAGGTCCGGCGCCGACTTCATGGCGATGTAGGCGTTGGTGTTGGCCGGGTTGCCGACCACCAGCACCTTGACGTCACGCTTGGCGACCTTGTTCAGCGCCGCGCCCTGGGCGGTGAAGATCTTCGCGTTTTCCAGCAGCAGATCCTTGCGCTCCATGCCCGGGCCGCGCGGACGCGCGCCGACCAGCAGGGCGATATCGGCATCCTTGAAGGCCACTTCGGCGTCATCGGTACCGACCATGCCGGCCAGCAGCGGGAAGGCGCAGTCTTCCAGTTCCATCATCACGCCGCGCAGGGCGGCCTGGGCCTTGTCGACCGGCAGCTCGAGCAGCTGCAGGATGACCGGCTGGTCCTTGCCCAGCATGTCGCCGGAGGCGATGCGGAACAGCAGGGCGTAGCCGATCTGGCCGGCGGCGCCGGTCACGGCAACACGAACAGGTGCTTTCATGGGGATTTCCTCTGCTAAGAATCGTAAAAACGGCCCCCTTCACAGGGGGCCGTCGGGATCGGATCAGGCGCTGGGGATCAGCTTGTTCCACTCCGCCACGCGCTCGGCCTGGGCGGCCAGCACGGCGTCGGTGTCGCCTTCCAGGGTGATCGAATGGATCACATCGCCCTGCTTGACCGAGTCCACGATGGCCTGGCCGTCCAGGACCTGGCCGAACACGGTGTGCTTGCCGTCCAGCCAATCGGTCTTGATGTGGGTGATGAAGAACTGGCTGCCGTTGGTGTTCGGGCCGGCATTGGCCATCGACAGCGAACCGACCTGATGCTTCACGCCATTCTTTTCGTCTTCGAACTTGTAGCCCGGGCCGCCGGTGCCACGACCCTGCGGGCAGCCGCCCTGGATCATGAAGTCGGGGATGACGCGGTGGAAGATCAGGCCGTCATAGAAGCCGTGCTTGACCAGGTTCACGAAGTTGGCGACCGTCAGCGGGGCCTTGTCGGCGAACAGCTCGACCTTGATCGGGCCCTGGGTGGTGTCGAAAGTGGCGATGAGGGACATGCAAATCCTTGGGGTACGGGGGTTTGTCGTTAGCCCCATAGGATACACCGCGCCCCCTGACCAACGGGCGCCTGTTGGACAAACGCGTCGCCACGCGCCCAGGCACCTCCGCGCCGGCACGGACACGCTTTGCTGAATGCCTCAGGGAGGGCGGTCGTGCCGGCCGTTGGCCAGCAGCCAGGCAAACCTGCCGGGGATCACGGGGTCGCCGGCCAGCGGCCGGCACTACCTGAATGCCCGTCCGGCAAGGCTTGCGAGGCACTTTTCGCGATTGGTCATCTTGGCCGTATAATGTTGGACTTCTTTTTCCAAATCCGGCGCCGACTGGCCCCCTTTCGCATGTCTATCGAAAATCTTCGCAACATCGCCATCGTCGCCCACGTCGACCACGGTAAGACCACCCTCGTCGACCAGCTGCTCAAGCAGTCCGGCACCCTCTCCGAGCGCACCGTGCTCGCCGAGCGCGTGATGGACAGCAATGACCAGGAAAAGGAACGCGGCATCACCATCCTGGCCAAGAACACGGCCATCACCTGGGAAGACAAGAAGACCGGCATCAAGAACCGGATCAACATCGTCGACACCCCGGGACACGCCGACTTCGGCGGCGAAGTGGAGCGCGTGCTGTCGATGGTCGACACCGTGCTGATCCTCGTCGATGCGATGGACGGCCCGATGCCGCAGACCCGCTTCGTGACCCAGAAGGCCTTCGCGATGGGCTTCAAGCCGATCGTCGTGGTCAACAAGGTCGACCGTCCGGGCTCGCGTCCGGATTGGGTGATCGACCAGGTCTTCGACCTGTTCGACAAGCTCGGCGCCACCAATGAGCAGCTGGACTTCCCGATCGTCTACGCCTCGGCCCTGAACGGCTACGCCGGCCTGGAAGACACCGTGCGCGACGGCGACATGACCCCGCTGTACGAAGCGATCATGCAGCACGCGCCGAAGCCGGAAGTGGACCCGGAAGGTCCGTTCCAGATGCGCATCAGCCAGCTGGACTACAACAACTTCGT
Source organism: Stenotrophomonas sp. RIT-551 (assembly GCF_026241915.1). NCBI lineage: Bacteria > Pseudomonadati > Pseudomonadota > Gammaproteobacteria > Lysobacterales > Lysobacteraceae > Stenotrophomonas > Stenotrophomonas sp. RIT-551. The sequence goes on from NZ_JAPJIU010000002.1 coordinate 82,448, forward strand.
GGGCGTGATCGGCATCGGTCGCGTGCAGCGCGGCACCCTGAAGAAGAACATGCAGGTCGCGGTCATCGATCGCGAAGGCAAGAAGCGCAACGGCAAGGTCGCGCAGGTGCTGGGCTTCCTGGGCCTGGAGCGCATCGAACAGGATACCGCCGAGGCCGGTGACATCATCGCCATCTCGGGCATCCCGGAACTGACCATCTCCGACACCCTGTGCCACCCGGACACCCCGGAAGCGCTGCCGGCACTGACCGTCGATGAGCCGACGATCTCGATGACCTTCCAGGTCAACAACTCGCCGTTCGCCGGCAACAAGGACCTGTCCGGTGGCAAGTTCCTGACCAGCCGCCAGATCAAGGACCGCCTGGACCGCGAGCAGGTCCACAACGTGGCCCTGAAGGTGGAACAGCTGGAAGACGCCGACAAGTTCCTGGTCTCCGGCCGTGGCGAACTGCACCTGTCGGTGCTGATCGAGAACATGCGTCGTGAAGGCTACGAGCTGGCCGTGTCGCGCCCGGAAGTGATCATCAAGCAGATCGACGGCCAGGCCATGGAGCCGATCGAGCAGCTGGTGGTGGACATCGAAGAGCAGCACCAGGGCGGCGTGATGGAAAAGCTGGGCACCCGCAAGGGCCAGCTGAAGAACATGGAGCCGGACGGCAAGGGCCGCGTGCGCCTGGAATACCAGATCCCGGCCCGTGGCCTGATCGGTTTCCAGAACGAGTTCAAGACCCTGACCCAGGGTTCGGGCCTGCTGTTCCACGTGTTCGATCATTACGGCCCGAAGGAACAGGGTTCGATCGCCAAGCGCCAGAACGGCGTGATGATCGCCAATGCTCCGGGTGCCACCCCGGCGTACTCCCTGGGCCCGCTGCAGGAACGCGGCAAGCTGTTCGCTGCTGAAGGCGACAACGTGTATGAAGGCCAGCTGGTCGGCATCCACTCCAAGGACAACGATCTGACCGTCAACGCGATCAAGACCAAGCCGCTGACCAACATGCGCGCTTCGGGCAAGGACGATGCGATCCAGCTGACCCCGGCGATCAAGTACTCGCTGGAGCAGGCCCTGGACTTCATCGAAGACGACGAGCTGGTCGAGATCACCCCGAAGGAAATCCGCCTGCGCAAGAAGGGCCTGACCGAAAGCGACCGCAAGAAGGCATCGCGCGGCGGCTGATAGGACCCTGTCGTGACCGACAAGCCCTACAACCCGGATCCTCACAAGCATCCGGGGCTTCACCTGATCGCCTTGCTGGAAGCCAGCAAGGCGGTTCTGGCGCTGTTGGCTGCGACCGGGCTGGAAATGCTCGGCCCGCAGCCCCTGCGCGATGCGGTCAATGCCTTGATCCGCCGGTTCAGTCTGGACCCGGATCACGGCACCCTGCCCTCGCTGCTCAACATGATCAGCCCCGATGCCGTGCATCTGGCGGCGGCTGCGATGGTCGCCTATGGCGTCCTGCACCTTTTCGAGGCCTGGGGCCTCTGGCGCGCCAAAGCCTGGGCCTCCTGGCTGGGCTGCGTCACCGCCGGCATCTACCTGCCATTCGATATCTACGCCATTCTCCGTCACCCGGGCTGGGCCTCGTGGTCGGTGCTGGTGATCAATCTGATCGTGGTCGGCGTGCTCGCCCGCGATATCCGCAAACGCCCTGGCAAGGCCGCCAACGCGGCTTGAGTTGCCAAGCGCCGTCTGTGCTGGTTAGCCTGTCGGCCGGTTCGGGGGGACAGGCATGCGCCTGACACTGACATCACTGATGCTCATCGCACTGGCCGGCTGCAGCCCGGGCCCGGCGCCCCTGCACGCCCGTGAGTCGCCTGCCGCGGCACCGCCCACCAGCGCGCCGATTCCCTTCGCCTACGCCGAAGCCGACATCGCCGATCTGCAGGCGCGCATGGCCAGCGGCGAGCTGGACAGCGTCACCCTGGCCCGCGCCTACCTGGACCGCATCGCCCGCCTCGACCGCGCCGGCCCGCGCCTGCGCGCGGTCATCGAGCTCAATCCGGACGCACTGCGCGAGGCCGCCCAACTGGACGCCGAGCGCCGCCGGGGCCAGCTCCGCGGCCCGCTGCACGGCATCCCGGTGCTGCTCAAGGACAACATCGGCGCCAGCCCCATGAGTACCACTGCCGGCTCGCTCGCACTGGAAGGCTTCCGCCCCGACGATGCGTTCCTGGTCAAGCGGCTGCGCGCGGCCGGCGCGCTGATCCTGGGCAAGACCAACCTGAGCGAATGGGCCAACTTCCGCTCCAGCCAATCGGTCTCTGGCTGGAGCGCGCGTGGCGGACAGACCCGCAACCCGTATCGGCTCAGCCACAGCCCCTGCGGCTCCAGCAGCGGCAGCGCGGTGGCGGTGTCGGCCAACCTGGCGGTGGCGGCGATCGGAACGGAAACCGATGGCAGCATCGTCTGCCCGGCCGCCGTCAACGGCGTGGTCGGGCTGAAACCGACCGTCGGCCTGGTCAGCCGGGAAGGCATCCTCCCGATCTCCTTCAGCCAGGACACCGCCGGCCCGATGGCGCGCAGCGTCGCCGATGCGGCGGCCCTGCTGACCGCCATGGCCGGCCGCGACGAGGCCGACCCGGCCACCGCGACCATGCCCGGGCGCGCGGTCTACGACTACACCTCCCGCCTCAACGCCGATGGCCTGCGCGGCGCGCGGGTCGGCGTGCTGTATGGCGACCTGATGCAGAAGCCAGGCATCGCCCCGGCCCTGCAGCATGCCGTGGCCGTGCTGCGCGACGCCGGCGCCACCGTGGTACCGGTGCAGCTGCCGACCCAGGGCCAGTGGCAGGACGCCGAACGCATCGTGCTGATGCACGAGTTCAAGGCGGGGCTGCAGCGCTACTTCACCACCTACCAGGCCCCGGTGCGCAGCCTGGAGGACGTGATCGCCTGGAACCGGCAGCACGCGGGCAAGGAGCTGGCGCTGTTCGACCAGGACCTGATGGAAACCGCCGCCACCATGGGCGGGCCGGGCACCCCGGCGTACATCCGCGCACGCAGTGACGCACGCCGCCTGGCCGGCCCCGAGGGCATCGATGCGGTGCTGCGCGAGCAGAAACTGGATGCGCTGGTGGCCCCGACCACCGGCGTGGCCTGGCCGATCCGGCCGGGCAGTGGCGATGACTTCCCGGGCGAGAGCTACAGCGCTGCCGCCGTGGCCGGCTACCCGAGCCTGACCGTTCCGATGGCGCACGTGAACGGCCTGCCGCTGGGCCTGCTGTTCATGGGCACCGCGTGGAGCGAACCGCGCCTGATCGAACTGGGCTACGCCTACGAGCAGCGCACGCGGGCGCGCCGCCCACCACGCTTCCAGACCGACAGTCTGCTGACGAACGCCGTCGCCCCCTGACGGGCGTGTACCGAGCAACGGTCGGCACCTACCCGATAACGTACGTCCCACCTCGGTAGTGCCGGCCGCTGGCCGGCAACCACGCGATCCCGACCCAAGGTCCATGCGTTTGCCGGCCAGCGGCCGGCACTACCGGGATGCATCACCCGGGTCTGGCAGGATCGCCGGCTCACCATCCTCGGCCCCGGGCGAGCGCACATCCTCGGCCGGCTGCGAGCGCGGCCGGCGCGTCGGCGTCACTTCCTGGTTGAGCTCGGCACGGGTGCGCGGCAGCGCCTGCGGATGCTCGCGCGCCAGGAAATCGAGCATCCGCTCGCGCACGATGCAGCGCAGATCGAATGCATCGCCGGAGTTGCGCGCGCTCACCAGCAGGCGCACCTGCAGGGTGTGCTCGCTGGTTTCGGTCACCTGGGTTACGCAGACCTGGCCGTCCCACAGTGCCTCGCCTTTGCAGATCCGCTCCAGTTCAGCGCGGATCGCCGGGATCGGCGCGGTGTAATCCAGCCACAGGAAGGCAGTGCCGAGCAGGTCCGCACTGCGCCGTGTCCAGTTCTGGAACGGGTGCTCGATGAACCACGTCAGGGGCACCACCATCCGCCGCGCATCCCAGATCCGCACCACCACGTAGCTGCTGTTGATTTCCTCCACCCGGCCCCACTCACCTTCCACGATCACCACATCGTCCAGCCGGATCGGCTGGGTCAAGGCGATCTGCAGGCCGGCGATCAGGTTGCCGAACACCGGCTTGGCCGCGATACCGGCGACCAGGCCGATGATGCCGGCCGAGGCCAGCAGCGCGGTGCCGATCTGGCGCACCATCGGGAAGGTCAGCAGGATCAGCGAGACGCCGACCAGGATGATCGCGCCCATCAGCACGCGGCTCAGCACGCGGGTCTGGGTCTGGATGCGACGCGCTTCGAGATTGTCGGCCACCTCCATCGGGTGGTCGCGCAGGATCGCCTGCTCGCCGGCAGCGACCGCGCGCACCAGCAGCCAGATGAAGCAGCCGGTCAGGCCGATATGCAGCAGGCGCAGTGACTGATCCAGCCAACGCCCGTGCAGCGGCGTGGCTTCCAGCGCGGGAATCAGCAGCAGCAGCGGCAGCGCGAACGCCAGCGGCCGGCTGATCACGCGCGCGATGCGGGCGCGGCGGTAATCGCGGTTTTTCAAGCGCCGCGTCAACGCCATCAGCAACCACCAGCCCGTGATCCCGATCACCAGTGCGATCGAGATCGGCCATAGATACAGCGCTGCCTGCTGCCAGTCCACGGTCACTGCACGCTCCTGTGTTCTTCGCAAGGAAGTCCACAGGATACCGGTACCACCATGACCGGGGTATCAGACAAATGTAAGGTGCGTGTCGAGGACACGCCCCCGGGTCAGTCGGCGTAATGCGCCTGCTTGCGCACGATCGCCATCGCGATCTCCAGCGACTGCTCGTAGTTCAGGCGCGGATCGACGGAGGAGCGGTAGGCACGCTCCAGGTCGCGTTCGGTCAGCTCGCGGGCGCCGCCGGTGCATTCGGTCACGTCCTCCCCGGTCAGCTCCAGGTGCACGCCGCCCAACCGCGTGCCGGCCGCGGCATGCAGATCGAAGGACATCTCGACCTCGCCACGCACGTTGTCGAAACGGCGCGTCTTGTAGCCATTGCTGGTGCTCTCGGTATTGCCATGCATCGCATCGCACACCCACAGCACGCGCCGGCCATCGCGCTTGACCGCATTCAACAGCGGCGGCAGCTTCTGCGCGATCTGAGCCGCGCCCATGCGGTGGATGAAGCTCAGGCGGCCCGGTTCGTCATCGGGGTTGAGCACATCGATCAGGCGCAGCAGCTGGTCCGGCTGCACCGACGGGCCGACCTTGATCGCGATCGGATTGCGCACGCCACGCAGGTATTCCACGTGCGCGCCATCCAGCGCCGCGGTGCGCATGCCGATCCACGGGTAGTGCGTGCTCAGGTTCAACCAACCCTGCTGGCGCGGCACCTGGCGGGTCAGCGCCTGCTCGTAGGGCAGCAGCAGCGCTTCGTGCGAGGTGTAGAAGTCGATCCGGTTGAGGTTGTACACCTGCGTGCCGGACAGCGTTTCCATGAAGCGCACCGCGTCGCCGATCGAGGACACCATCTTCTGGTAATCGGTGGCCAGCGGCGAATGCCGCACCCACTCCAGGTTCCAGTACTCGGGGTGGTGCAGATCGGCGAAGCCGCCATCGATCAGCGCCCGCACGAAGTTCATCGTCATCGCCGAATGCGCATGCGCCTGCAGCATCCGCCGCGGGTCGGGCAGACGGGCAGCTTCGGTGAATTCCGGCGCATTGATCACGTCGCCGCGGTAGCTGGGCAGGGTCACGCCGTCGCGGGTTTCGGTATCGGCCGAGCGCGGCTTGGCGTACTGCCCGGCGAAACGCCCGACCCGGATCACCGGCTTGCGCATGCCGTGTACCAGCACCAGGCTCATCTGCAGCAGCACCTTGAGCCGGTTGGAGATGGTGGTGGATTCGCAGTCGCTGAAGTTCTCCGCGCAGTCACCGCCCTGCAGCAGGAAGCGCTTGCCTTCCTGGGCATCGGCCAGCTGCTGCTTGAGCGCCAGGATCTCCCAGGAGGTCACCAGCGGCGGCAGCCGCTTGAGCTCGTGCAGCGAGGCATCCAGCGCCAGCGGGTCCGGGTAGGTCGGCATCTGCAGCGCCGGCTTGCCACGCCAGCTCTCCGGCGACCAGGCAGCGTCGACGGCGGTCGCGGCGGGATCGGCTACGGGGGGGGCGGACAGGCTCATCACGGACTTCCGGGGTGTGGGGCCGGTCATGGTCGCAGAGCGCGCCGCCGCCGCAAAGGGCTGGGCCGGCCTGCGCGGCTGAACACCGGTCAACGGGCGCGGCGATCGGCCAGATCGCGCATGGTCCAGCGGCCGCGGACAGGCGCATGATTTGTTACGGAGTAACACTTGCCAGGCCGGCCCCCTCCCCCCTTTGCCCAGCCAAGCCATCCTCATGAAGCCCTCCCTGCTTGCTACCGGTATTGCTATTTCCCTGGCCTTGACCGGCCTGCCCGCCCTCGCCGCCGCCCCTGCCAACACCACCCCCGCCGTCACCGATCTGGATGCCGTCACCGTCAGCGCCCAGCTCGACCAGGCGCGCAACGCCCTGTCGCCGGATATCGGCAGCAGCCAGTACCAGATCACCGCCGAAGACATCCAGAACCTGCCGCTGGGTGCCGCCACCCCGTTGAACCAGGTGCTGCTGCAGGCACCGGGCGTGGTCCAGGACTCGTACGGCGGCGTGCACGTGCGCGGCGACCACGCCAACCTCCAGTACCGCCTCAACGGCGTCCTGCTGCCCGAATCGATCTCCGGCTTCGGCCAGACCCTGGACGCCCGCGCGATCAAGAGCCTCCGCCTGATGGATGGCGCCCTGCCGGCACAGTTTGGCGAGCGCACCGCCGCCGTGGTCGACATCACCACCCGCAGCGGTGCCGAGCTGGGCAATGGCGGCAGCGCCGGCCTCACCGCCGGCTCCTACGGCAAGGTCAACCCCAACGCCTCGTGGTGGGGCAGCCAGGGCCGCTGGAGCTGGTACCTGACCGGCAACTACGACCAGGACCAGGTCGGCATGGAAAATCCCACCGCCTCGCGCCGGCCGGACCACGATGACACCCACCAGGGCAAGGCGTTCGCCGACCTGACCTACCTGGTCAATGACGCCACCCGCCTGAGCCTGTTCGCCGGCTTCTCCAACAACCGCTTCCAGATTCCGGTCAACCCCGGCCAGAGCCCGCAGTTCGGCTACCTGGATACGGTGAACGCCGCCTCGGCCGCGCTGGACGAAAACCAGCGCGAGACCACCCGCTTCGGCATGCTGGTGCTGCAGGGAACAGTGGGCGACACCGCCTACCAGGTCTCGGCCGGCCAGCGCTACAGCGACCTGTCCTTCGACCCGGACCTCGCCGGCGACCTCATCTTCAACGGCGTGGCCTCGCAGGTGGAGCGCAGCAATCGCGCCAACAGCGTGCAGGCCGATTTCTCCACGCCGCTGGGTGAGAACCACACGCTGCGCTATGGCCTGTACGTCAACGCCGAGCGCGCCCGCGCCGGCAGCGACACCTGGGTCTTCCCGGTCGATGCCGACGGCCAGCAGGCCAGCACGACGCCGCTGCGCATCCTCGACGCCAATGCCTTCAACGCCACCACCACGGCTGTCTACCTGCAGGACGAATGGCGCCTGGGCGACGACTGGACGATCAACTACGGCCTGCGCGGCGACCGCTACAAGGCCTTCGGTGGCACCGAGGGCCAGCTCAGCCCGCGCCTGGGCGTGGTCTGGAACGCCAGCGACAGCACCACCGTGCACGCCGGCTACTCGCGCTACTTCACCCCGCCGGCCAGCGAACTGGTGGCCAGCAGCGACATCGCCCTCTATGAGGGCACCACCAACCAGCAACCGGCCGGCGGCAGCACGATCCCGCTGTCCGAGCGCAGCGATTACTTCGACATCGGCGTCTCCCAGCAGATCGGCGATCACCTCACCCTCGGCCTGGACGCCTATGACCGCAAGGTCGACCGGCTGCAGGACGAAGGCCAGTTCGGCGCCGCCTACATCTACTCGACCTTCAACTATCGCTACGGGCATATCCACGGCGTGGAATTCAGCGCCGACTACAGCAATGGCCCGCTCAGCGCCTACGTCAACGCGGCCTACAACAAGGCCATGGGCAAGCAGGTCATCACTGGCCAGTACAACCTGGATCCGGAGGCACTGGCCTATGTCCAGGACAACTGGATCCACCTGGACCACGACCAGAAATTGACCTCCTCCGGCGGCATCAGCTACGCCTTCGCCGGCCACAATCGTCTTGGCGCCGACTACGTCTTCGGCAGCGGCCTGCGCTCGGACGCCGATGGCGTGCCCAACGGCGGCGAACTCCCCGCCTACTTCCAGCTCAACCTCAGTGCCGGCCACGACTTCAACGCCGACAGCGGCCACCCGCTGCATGCACAGCTGGCCCTGGTCAACGCACTGGACCGCAGCTACCAGCTGCGCGACGGCGGCGGGATCGGCGTCTTCGCCCCGCAGTGGGGCCCACGCCGTGGCGCCTACCTCAGCCTGCAGCAGGACTTCTGAGCGGTACCCTGACGCCTTGCGACCGGATCAGGCCGGGAACATCCCGACCTGACCGCAGCCTCCGACCTGGCCGCGCAACGCGTGCCAGGCCGGAGACGGCCGGATGCGACCTCAGTGGCGGCGGCGCGCACGGAACGCCGTCACCAGCGCCCACAGCGCCAAGGCCGCGAACCACACCAGGCTCCACATCGGCATCGTCAGGCCCAGGAACTGCCAATCGATGTTGCCGCAGTTGCCGGTACCGGTCAGCACCGTGCGGAACACCTCGAACGGCCCCATCGTCTCGCTGAGGAAGCTCAACGGTGGCCCGCAGCTCGAGCCCATGTCCTGCGGCAGCAACTGCACATACACATGGCGCCCGGCAATGCCGATACCGACAGCCGCCGCGATGAAGGCCAGCACGCCATAAGTCTTCCGCCCGGCCGGATCACGCGGACCGTGCAGCGCCCCGATCAGGAACAGCAGCCCCAGCGCCGCAAACGCGATCCGCTGGAAGATGCACAACGGGCACGGCTCCAGCCCCATCTTCAGCTGCAGGAAGATCGCATACCCCAACAGCGCCGCGCAGACCAGGAACCCCAGCAGGAACTGGGCGCGGAAACTCCAACGCAATGGATTCATTGCCAACACTCGTGAAAGTCCAGGCGCCAAGATTAGCAGGGCCGTGACCGCCCACGTCCATGCGCACCTGCCGACCATCGGCGCAGCCGACCGGACAGCGTGTTCCGTGCAGCACGCCGAACCACACGAACGTGGTGATGGTGCCGAGGAGCCGGCCAGCGGCCGGTACTACCCACGCGTCGAGACCGGCACATGCGCCGCTTTACCCCATGCGCACCGACCATGTGTGCAGGCGTTCCCGCCAACCTACCCGCGCCAACGCCCCCCCACCCGCAGCGCCACGCTCTTGCCGTCATCAAACCCCAGAAACGGAAAAACCCGGCACCAGGCCGGGTTCTTCACCGAATAACAGGTACAGCTCGAAGATTACTCTTCGACGGCTTCAGCCACAGCGGCCGGACGATCGACCAGCTCAACATAGGCCATCGGCGCATTGTCGCCAGCGCGGAAACCGCACTTCAGCAGACGCAGGTAACCGCCCGGACGGTTCGCGTAACGCGGGCCCAGGGTGGTGAACAGATTGCCGACGGCTTCGTTGTCGCGCAGGCGAGCGAACGCCAGACGACGGTTGGCGACGGAGTCGACCTTGGCCAGGGTGATCAGCGGCTCGGCAACGCGGCGCAGTTCCTTGGCCTTGGGCAGGGTGGTCTTGATCAGCTCGTGCTTGAACAGCGACGCGGCCATGTTCTTGAACATTGCTTCGCGATGGGCGCTGGTGCGGTTGAACTTGCGACCGGACTTCATATGACGCATGACGGTGATTCCTGAAGTGAATGTTGGATCGGTTGGGTATCGCTGTCGCCATCCTGGCGTTGCTGCTTGGACTGCGGATGGTCCGGTGCCAGCCGTCCTGGCTGGCCGTCACCGCAGGCTATCGACCTGTCGGTGCGGGGTGTTGCCGGTGAAGCCCCCGCACCCGAAGGTGCGGGGTAAAGCATCTTGCGTAGCGCTGGATCAGCCGAGCATGCCGTGCTGGGCGACACCGGCCGGCGGCCAGTTCTCCAGCTTCATGCCGAGCGAAAGGCCGCGCTGTGCGAGGACTTCCTTGATCTCGGTCAGCGACTTCTTGCCGAGGTTCGGGGTCTTGAGCAGCTCCACTTCGGTCTTCTGGATCAGATCGCCGATGTAATAGATGCTCTCTGCCTTGAGGCAGTTGGCCGAACGCACGGTCAGTTCCAGGTCGTCGATCGGGCGCAGCAGCACCGGATCCACGCCATTGTTGGCCGGCTTGGCCGCACCGCGGTCGCGGTGGGTGAAGTCACCGAAGACCGACAGCTGATCGCTGAGGATGTCGGCGGCAGTGCGCACGGCTTCCTCGGCATCGATCGTGCCGTTGGTTTCGATGTCCAGCACCAGCTTGTCCAGATCGGTACGCTGTTCAACGCGGGCCGCTTCCACCGAATAGGCGACGCGACGGACCGGCGAGAACGAGGCGTCCAGGACCAGACGGCCGATGGCACGGGTTTCTTCATCCGGACGACGACGCGCGGCCGCCGGCTGGTAGCCGAAACCACGCTCGATCTTCAGACGCATATTGATTGCCGTGTCCTTGGTCAGGTGGCAAATGATATGGTCGTTGTTGAGGACTTCGACGTTGTGGTCCAGCTTGATATCAGCAGCGGTCACGACACCCGGACCCTGCTTGGACAGCGACAACGTAGCGTTGTCACCGGTATGCATGCGGATGGCCACGTCCTTCAGGTTGAGCAGGACTTCCAGCACGTCCTCCTGCAAGCCTTCGAGCGTGGTGTACTCGTGCAGTACGCCATCGATTTCGACTTCCGTGATGGCGAAGCCCGGGATGGACGACAGCAGCACGCGACGCAGGGCGTTGCCCAGCGTATGCCCGTAACCACGCTCCAAGGGTTCGATGACGACCTTGGCGCGGGTATCGGTAAGGCGTTCGATCTGCGGACCGCGAGGACGCAGAACCTGGTTGGCGGTAACCGTCATGTTGCGGGTTCTCCTGCGAACCTCCGGTGTGACCCGGAGGTTCTCCAATGTGAATTACTTCGAATACAACTCGACGATCAGCGCTTCGTTGATATCCGCAGGCAGGTCCGAACGATCCGGCACGGCCTTGAAGATGCCGGCGAACTTGCCGGAATCAACTTCAACCCACGACGGACGCAGGTCATGCGTGGCAGACACGGTCAGGGCTTCCTGAACGCGCAGCTGCTTGGCAGCCTTCTCGGACAGAGCGACGGCGTCGCCAGCCTTGACCTGGTACGAAGCCAGGTTGACCGACTTGCCGTTCACGGTGACGCCGCGGTGCGAGACCAGCTGACGGGCAGCCGGACGGGTCACAGCGAAGCCCATGCGATAGACGACGTTGTCCAGACGGGTTTCCAGCAACTGCAGCAGGTTCTCGCCGGTGTTGCCCTTCTTGGTCGAGGCCTTCTTGTAGTAGTTGCGGAACTGACGCTCCAGCAGACCGTAGATACGCTTGACCTTCTGCTTTTCGCGCAGCTGGGTAGCGTAGTCGGACAGCTTGCCCTTACGGGCAGTGGCGCCGTGCTGGCCGGGCTTCTGCTCCAGCTTGCACTTGGAGTCCAGCGCACGGGCCGGGCTCTTGAGGGAAAGGTCGGCGCCTTCGCGGCGGGCGAGCTTACAGGTAGGACCGATATAACGAGCCATTTCTTATCGCTCCTTTAGACGCGACGCTTCTTCGGCGGACGGCACCCGTTGTGCGGGATTGGCGTCACGTCGATGATGTTGGTGATCTTGTAGCCCACGTTGTTCAGCGAGCGCACGGCCGACTCACGACCCGGACCCGGGCCCTTGATGCGGACTTCCAGGGACTTGACGCCGTAGTCGAGCGCGGCACGGCCGGCCTTCTCGGCAGCCACCTGGGCAGCGAACGGGGTGGACTTACGCGAACCGCGGAAGCCAGCGCCACCGGAGGTCGCCCACGACAGAGCGTTGCCCTGACGGTCGGTGATGGTCACGATGGTGTTGTTGAAAGAAGCATGGACGTGGGCGACGCCGTCAGTGACGACGCGCTTGATCTTCTTCTTGGTCTTAGCGACGGGCTTAGCCATTTCTTAGGTCCCTTACTTCCTGATCGCCTTGCGCGGGCCCTTGCGGGTGCGGGCGTTGGTACGGGTGCGCTGGCCACGAAGCGGCAGACCGCGACGGTGACGCAGACCGCGGTAGCAGCCCAGGTCCATCAGGCGCTTGATCGCGATACCGATTTCACGGCGCAGATCGCCTTCCACGATGTACTTGCCGACTTCGAGACGCAGACGCTCGATTTCCGGCTCCGACAGATCGCGGATCTTGGTGGTCGAGGTCACGCCTGCGGCGTCGCAGACCTTCTTCGAACGGGTACGGCCGATGCCGTAAATGCTTTGCAACCCGACCCAGACGTGCTTCTGGGCTGGCAGGTTGACGCCTGCAATACGCGCCATGACGCGGTTCTCCAGCTGAGTGATGGCCGACAGCGCACCATGGGCGCGCCAATCCGGCAGGATGGATCAAAAAAGTGAACTAGCGATTCTATCAAGGTCTCGGTTTACTGGGAAGCCCGTGGAACCTTGAGGTTCCATGGACCCGGCGTGGGGAGTGTGCCCATGCTCCGGCGCCGGATGTCGTTGACTGCAGAGGTTGCCCTCGCCGCCGCCCGCGCTACTCCCGCGCGGGACCACCACATCACACCCCCACCCGAAACCGCTGCAGGGGCCGCCCTTCGATTTGGAAGGCCAGTCCGGGAACCGGAGGGCCTTCACAACAAGAAGACTAGTGTAACAGGTCAATCAGCCGCGGGCAAAACCGCCGCGGTTGCCGCCCTTCAGGTTGGCCTTCTTCAACAGGCTCTCATACTGGTGCGACATCAGGTGCGCCTGGATCTGGGCGATGAAGTCCATCACCACCACCACCACGATCAGCAGCGAGGTGCCGCCGAAGTAGAACGAGGCGCCCAGCTGGGTGCGCAGGATTTCCGGCAGCAGGCAGACAATCACCAGGTACAGCGAACCGGCAGCCGTCAGGCGGGTCAGCACGGCATCCACGTAGTCGGCGGTGGCCTTGCCCGGACGGATGCCCGGAATCAGCGCGCCCGACTTCTTCAGGTTGTCGGCGGTTTCCTGCGAGTTGAACACCAGCGCGGTGTAGAAGAACGCAAAGCCACTGATCAGCGCAGCGAACACGATCATGTGCAGCGGCTCGCCCGGCCCGAGGGCGTTGGCGACCTTCTGCAGCCACGTGGCCGAGCTGGCCTGGCCGGACCACATCGCCAGCGTCGTCGGGAACGCCAGGATGCTTGAGGCGAAGATGGCCGGGATCACGCCCGCCATGTTCAGCTTCAGCGGCAGGAACGAGGTCTGGTTCATGTACGCGTTGCGGCCGCCCTGGCGACGTGCGTAGTTCACCGTGATGCGGCGTTGGCCGCGCTCGACGAACACCACGAAGTAGGTGAAGGCCAGCACCACCAGCACGATCAGCAGCAGGGCGATGAAGCTCATGTTGCCGTCGCGGTAGGCTTCCACGGTGTGGATGACCGCGCCCGGCAGGCCGGCCACGATGCCGGCGAAGATGATCAGCGACACACCGTTGCCGATGCCGCGCTCGGTGACCTGCTCACCGACCCACATCAGGAAGATGGTACCGGCGGTCAGCGCGACGATGGCGGTGAGCACGAAGCCCATGCCCGGTGCGTAGACGACCGGGGCACCGCCCGGGGAGACCTGGTTCTGCAGCGCCAGCGCGATGCTGCCGCCCTGCACCACCGCCAGCAACACGGCGCCGATGCGGGAATATTGGGTGATCTTGCGACGACCCGATTCACCCTCCTTCTGCATCGATTTCAATGCCGGGAAGATGTGGACCGCCAGCTGCATCACGATGGATGCCGAGATGTACGGCATCACGTTCAGCGCGAAAATGCTGAAACGGTGCAGGGCGCCGCCCGAGAACATGTTGAACATGTCCACGATGCCGCCGCCCTGCGCCTGCATGAGCGCAAGCATGGCATCGGGATTGACGCCAGGCACCGGCACATAACAGCCGATGCGATAGACGATCAATGCCCCGATGACGAACAGCAGGCGCTGGCGGAGTTCCGTGAACTTGCCGAGCCCGCCGCCGAGGTTACCAATGCCAGCTTGCGCCATGTCTTACTCCTGTACGCTGCCGCCGGCAGCTTCGATCGCGGCCTTGGCACTGGCCGTTGCAGCGACGCCCTTCAGGGTGAAGGCCTTGGTCAGGTCACCCTTCATGACGATCTTGGCACGCTTGGCGGTGCTCGGGACCAGCTTGGCAGCGCGCAGCGCGGCAAAGTCGATCTCGCCGGCTTCCAGGCGTTCCAGCTGGTAGGACAGCACTTCAGCGGTGTCCTTGGCGATCTTGGAACGGAAACCGACCTTCGGCAGACGACGCTGCATGGGGGTCTGGCCGCCTTCGAAGCCTGCCTTGATCTTGCCGCCACCCTTACGGGCGAACGAACCCTTGTGGCCGCGGCCGCAGGTCTTGCCCAGGCCGGAGCCGATACCACGACCGACGCGGGTGCGCTCTTTACGAGCGCCCGGTGCCGGGCTCAATTCATTCAGATGCATGGTCATTGGATTATTCCTCAACCTTGACGAGGTAGTGGACCTTGTTGATCAGGCCGCGAACCTGCGGGCTGTCCTTCAGTTCACGCACATCGTTGAGCTTGTTCAGGCCCAGGGCACGCACCGACAGGCGGTGACGCGACTGGGTGCCACGCAGGCCAGCCACCAGGCGGACCTTGACGGTCTTGACGGTTTCATTAGCCATGGTTGAGATCCTCCACCTTCTTGCCGCGCTTGGCCGCGATGCGGACCGGCGACTGCATTTCGGTCAGACCCTTCAGCGTGGCGCGAACCAGGTTGATCGGGTTACGCGAACCGACGGCCTTGGCCAGCACGTTCTTGACGCCAACGGCTTCCAGGACGGCGCGCATGGCACCACCGGCAATCACACCGGTACCTTCGGAGGCCGGCATCATGAACACGCGGGCTGCGCCGTGGCCGGACTTCACCGGGTGCCACAGGGTGCCGTTGTTCAGATCGACGGTGGCCAGGTTCTTGCGAGCCTGTTCCATCGACTTCTGGATCGCGACCGGCACTTCACGCGCCTTACCGTAACCGAAGCCGACCTTGCCTGCGCCGTCACCGACCACGGTCAGTGCGGTGAAGGTGAACTGGCGGCCGCCCTTGACGGTCTTGCTGACGCGGTTGACCGCGACCAGCTTTTCGATCATGCCGTCGTCGACTTTCTCTTCGCGGCGATCGCGATCGCGACCCCGCTGCTGACGTTCTTCTGCCATGTTGATTCCTTGATTGATTGAGTATGTACGGCTCAGGGCCGCTTATAGCTGTGAGATGGAGCGGTGATTCGAGCGCCCCTGCAGAAGAAGGACGTCGCCCGGCGCAACCCGCGCCGGCAGGCAGGCGGAAGCGGGGACCAGCCCCGCTTCCTTATCCCTTAGAACTGCAGGCCGCCTTCGCGGGCTGCATCAGCCAGTGCCTTGATGCGGCCGTGGTAGCGGTAGCCCGAGCGGTCGAAAGCGACCTTCTCGATGCCCGCAGCCTTGGCGCGCTCGGCGACCAGCTTGCCAACCTTGGCGGCGGCGTCGCTGTTCTTGCCGTTCTTCAGGCCTTCCTTGACGTCGGCCTGGGTGGTGTTGGCAGCTGCCAGCACCTTGGAGCCGTCGGCGGTGAAGACCTGGGCGTACAGGTGCTGACCGGTGCGCAGCACCGACAGACGCGGCACGCCGAGCACACGGATGTGGGCACGGGTCGACTTGGCACGACGCAGACGAGCGATGTTCTTGTTCATGATCTTTTTCCTTGAAAGCTGAGGGCGTGAGTTACGCCTTCTTGGCTTCCTTACGAATGATGACTTCGCCGGCGTACTTCACACCCTTGCCCTTGTAGGGCTCCGGCGGACGGAAGCCACGGATCTTGGCGGCAACTTCGCCAACGCGCTGCTTGTCGGTGCCCTGGACCAGCACTTCGGTCTGGGTCGGGGTCGAAATGGTGATGCCTTCCGGCGCCACGAACAGGACCGGATGCGAGAACCCGAGCGACAGGTTCAGGTCCTTGCCCTGCATGGCGGCACGGTAACCGACGCCGACCAGCTCGAGCTTGCGCTCGAAGCCTTCGGTCACGCCGTGGACCATGTTGGCCAGGATGGCGCGCACGGTGCCGGTGAGGGCGACCAGCGAGGCATCGTTGGCGGCCAGGGTGGCAACGCCGTTGTCGACAGTGATTTCAACGCCAGCAACCTTGGTAAGCGACAGGGTGCCCTTCGGGCCCTTCACGCTGACGGATTCCGGCTGGATGTTCAGTTCAACGCCCTTGGGCAGGTTGACTGGCTTCTTGGCTACGCGGGACATAGTTGTTTCCTTCTCGCCTTAGGCCACGAAGCACAGGACTTCGCCGCCGACGCCCAACTGGCGCGCCTGCGCATCAGTCATGATGCCCTTGGAGGTGGAGATGATGGAGATACCCAGGCCGTTGAGGACCTTCGGCAGCTCGGACTTGCCACGGTACTGGCGCAGACCCGAACGCGAGAAGCGCTTCAGGGTCTCGATGACCGGCTTGCCTTCGAAATACTTCAGGACGATTTCAAGCTCGGCCTTGTTGTTCTCGATCTTGGTCACGCGCAGATCGGTGATGTAGCCTTCGGCCTTCAACACCTCTGCGATTGCCACCTTGATCTTGGACGACGGTGCTTTCACCGTCTGCTTGCCAACCGCGGCCGCATTCTTGATGCGTACCAGCAGATCGGCGATGGGATCAGTCATGCTCATAGTCGATACCTTTGAGTGCACCGATATCCGCTTTCGCGAAAATCTTGTGTCTACCTGGGATGGGCCAGGGCCCTTGTTGCCTGTTCAGCGGACCAACGGCCCGCTCTACGCCAGCCCCCGTGACGGAGCAAGACGCGGGAGTATACGGCAAAAAGAGCCCGACTTGCGTCGGGCTCCCTTAATCCGGGATCAGGACCGGAAAACCGGCCCCTCTCCCCTGCCCCGTGCCGTGAAGGCGCGCGGCAGTGGAAGGGACGAATCCCTTACCAGCTGGCCTTGCGCAGGCCCGGCACGTCGCCACGCATGGTGGCTTCACGCAGCTTGTTACGGCCCAGGCCGAACTTGCTGTACACGCCACGCGGGCGGCCCGAGAGCTCGCAACGGTTGCGGTGACGGCTCGGCGACGAGTCGCGCGGCAGCTTCTGCAGCTTGATGACGGCCTCGGCCTTTTCGTCGTACGACGCGGTCGTGCTGGAGATGATCTTCTTCAGCTCTTCACGCTTGCCGGCGTACTTGACGGCCAGCTTCGCACGCTTGAGGTCGCGGTTGACCATGGAGGTCTTTGCCATTTCGGATTCCTCGACGTATCAGTTACGGAACGGGAACTTGAACGCTGCGAGCAGCGCCTTCGCTTCCGCATCGGTCTTGGCGGTGGTGGTGATGGCGATATCCATGCCGCGGATCGCGTCGACAGCGTCGAAGTCGATTTCCGGGAAGATGATCTGTTCCTTCACACCCATGTTGAAGTTGCCGCGACCGTCGAAGGAACGACCCGAGACACCACGGAAGTCGCGCACGCGCGGCAACGAGATGTTGATCAGACGGTCCATGAACTCGTACATCTTTTCACGACGCAGCGTGGTCTTGCAGCCGATCGGCCAACCATCGCGGATCTTGAACGATGCCACCGAGACGCGGGACTTGGTCACGATCGGCTTCTGACCGGAGACCTTGGCCATATCGGCGACGGCATTTTCCAGGATCTTCTTGTTCGTGGCTGCTTCGCCGACACCCATGTTCAGGGTGACCTTGACCAGCTTCGGAACCTGCATCGGATTGGTGTAGCCGAACTGCTTCATCAGCGCCGGCACCACTTCTTCCTTGTAAAACTTTTCGAGACGGGAATTCATCAGCTCATTCCTCAGGCGTCGAGCGCCTCACCGCTGGAGCGGAACACACGCAGTTTGCGTCCATCCTCCAGCACCTTGAAGCCAACGCGCTCGCCCTTGCCCGAAGCCGGGTTCAGCACATTCACGTTGGAGATATGGATCGACGCTTCACGCTCGACCACGCCGCCGGCAACGCCTGCCTGCGGGTTCGGCTTGGTGTGGCGCTTGACGATGTTCACGTTGGCGACGATCACACGATCGCCGTCGACGCGGACGACTTCGCCCTGCTTGCCCTTGTCCTTGCCGGTGTTGACGACGACCTGGTCGCCCTTCTTGATACGGTTAGCCATGATTATCTCCTGGCGCTCACAGAACTTCGGGAGCGAGCGAGACGATCTTCATGAACTTCTCGGAACGAAGTTCACGGGTCACCGGTCCGAAGATGCGGGTGCCGATCGGCTCTTGCTTGTTGTTGAGCAGGACCGCGGCGTTGCCGTCGAAACGGATCAGCGAGCCGTCGGCGCGACGCACACCCTTGCGGGTACGCACCACGACGGCGTCATACACTTCACCCTTCTTGACTTTGCCGCGCGGGATTGCGTCCTTCACGGTGACCTTGATGATGTCGCCGATGTGGGCATAACGGCGCTTGGAACCACCCAGCACCTTGATGCACATCAGTTCCTTGGCACCGGAGTTGTCCGCGGCGTCGAGGTAGCTCTGCATCTGGATCATGATTCAGATCTCCTTATTCAGCCGCACGCGTGATGACTTCCACCACGCGCCAGTTCTTGGTCTTGGACATCGGAGCAATCTCGGCCACGCGCACGACATCACCTTCGTTGCAGGTGTTGTCGGCGTCGTGTGCGTGCAGCTTGGTCGAACGCTTGATGTACTTGCCGTACAGGGCGTGCTTGACCAGGCGCTCCACCAACACGGTGACCGTCTTGTCCATCTTGTTGCTGACGACACGGCCTTCGACCGTGCGCAGCGTCTTGCTGTCGTTGTTATCGCTCATCGCGGCCATCCTTACTTGGTGCTGCCGAGCAGGGTCTTGACGCGAGCGATCTCGCGACGAACCCGGCGGGTTTCGTGGGTCTTCGGCAGCTGGCCAGTGACCTGCTGCATACGGAGCGAGAACTGCTCCTTACGCAGGTCGATCAGGTGGCTCTTCAGGTCGTCAGCCGACTTTTCGCGAAGTTGTTTGATATCCATCAGAGCACCGTCCGGGTCACGAAAGTGGTGGTCACGGAGAGCTTGGCGGCAGCCAGGCGGAACGCCTCACGTGCCACGTCTTCTGCGACGCCTTCGATTTCATAGATCATGCGGCCGGGCTGGATCTGGGCTACCCAGTACTCCACGTTGCCCTTACCAGAACCCATTCGGACTTCGATGGGCTTCTTGGTGATCGGCTTGTCGGGGAACACTCGGATCCACATCTTGCCGCCGCGCTTGACGTAGCGGCTGATCGAGCGGCGGGCCGCTTCGATCTGACGCGCGGTCAGCTGACCATGAGCGGTTGCCTTCAGGCCGTACTCGCCGAAGCTGACGGCGTTGCCGCTCCAGCTCAGACCATCGTTACGGCCCTTGTGTACCTTGCGGTATTTGGTTCGCTTGGGTTGCAACATTGTCGTTACCTCGCTTCACGAGCCGGGCGCGACGGACGGTCACCGCGGTCGCCGCGATCGTTACGATCGTTGCGCGGGGAGTCGTCCTGCTTTTCCTGGCCAACCTGGGAGAAATCGAAGACTTCGCCCTTGTAGATCCAGACCTTGATGCCGATGATGCCGTAGGTCGTCTTGGCTTCAGCGAAGCCATAGTCGATGTCGGCACGCAGCGTATGCAGCGGCACGCGGCCTTCGCGGTACCACTCCGAACGGGCGATTTCCGCGCCGTTCAAGCGGCCACCGACGTTGACCTTGATGCCCAGGGCACCGAGGCGCATCGCGTTGCCGACCGAGCGCTTCATCGCGCGGCGGAACATGATGCGACGCTCCAGCTGCTGCGCGATCGACTCGGCAACCAGCTGTGCGTCCAGCTCGGGTTTACGCACTTCGGTGACGTTGATGTGCGCCGGGACGCCCATCATTTCGCTCACTTCCTTGCGCAGCTTCTCGATGTCCTCACCGCGCTTGCCGATCACCACGCCCGGACGGGCGGTGTGGATCGTCACGCGAGCGGTCTTTGCCGGACGCTCGATCAGGATCTTGCTGATGCCGGCCTGCGCAAGCTTCTTGCGCAGCATGTCCCGCACCTTCAGGTCGGCTGCCAGATAACCAGCGAACTCGGCCTTGTTGGCGTACCACTTGGAGTTCCAGTCCTTGGAAATGCCGAGGCGGATACCAATCGGATGAACTTTATGACCCATGGTGTTTTCCTTTCCGCTTACTTGCCGGCGCCCACAACCACAGTGATGTGGCTGGTGCGCTTGAGGATGCGGGTGCCGCGGCCTTTCGCCCGCGCCATGAAACGCTTCAGGGTCGGACCTTCATCTACCATGATGGTCTGTACCTTCAGCTCGTCGACGTCGGCGCCCTGGTTGTTCTCGGCGTTTGCAATAGCCGACTCCACCACCTTCTTGATCAGGTGGGCAGCCTTCTTGTCCGAGAACTTCAGCAGGTTGACCGCACGCTCGGCCGGCAGGCCACGCACCTGGTCAGCGACCAGGCGGGCTTTCTGCGCAGAGATGCGCGCGGAGCGCAGGATTGCTTTCGCTTCCATTGTCATCTCTCCTTACTTGCCCGACTTCTTGTCACCACCGTGACCCTTGAAGGTCCGGGTGATGGCAAATTCGCCGAGCTTGTGGCCGACCATGTTCTCGTTGACGAGCACCGGAACGTGGTTCTTACCGTTATGAACGGCGATGGTGACGCCTACCATTTCCGGCAGGATCATCGAACGGCGCGACCAGGTCTTGATCGGCTTCTTGCTACCCGCAGCGGCTTCCACCTTCTTGATGAGGTGGTGATCGACAAACGGGCCCTTCTTGAGTGAACGTGCCATGGTCGATTAGCCCCTACGATCGCGGACGATGAATTGCTGGGTGCGCTTGTTATGGCGCGTCTTGTAACCCTTGGTCGGGACACCCCACGGGGTGACCGGATGCGGGTTGCCCTGGCCGGCCTTCGCCTCACCACCACCGTGCGGATGGTCAACCGGGTTCATGGCAGCACCACGAACGGTCGGGCGGACACCACGCCAGCGCTTGGCGCCAGCCTTGCCCAGCTTTTCCAGGTTGTGTTCGTCGTTACCGACTTCACCGATGGTGGCGCGGCACTCGACCGGCACCTTGCGCATTTCACCCGAGCGCAGGCGCAGGGTGGCGTAGATGCCTTCACGAGCGACGAGCTGCACGGCAGCGCCGGCGGCACGCGCGATCTGTGCACCCTTGCCCGGCTTCAGTTCGATGCCGTGGACAGTGGTACCGACCGGGATGTTGCGCAGCGGCAGGGTGTTGCCGGTCTTGATCGGCGCATCCGAACCCGCGATCACCTGGTCACCGGCCTTCAGGCCCTTCGGTGCGATGATGTAGCGGCGTTCGCCGTCGACGTAGCACAGCAGGGCGATATGGGCGGTGCGGTTCGGATCGTATTCGATGCGTTCCACGCGCGCCGGAATGCCTTCCTTGTTGCGCTTGAAGTCGATGACACGGTAGTGCTGCTTGTGACCACCACCCACGTGACGGGTGGTGATGCGGCCGTGGTGGTTACGACCACCGGACTTGCTCTGCGGCTCCAGCAGCGCGGCATGCGGCGCGCCCTTGTGCAGATCGGGCGTGACCACGCGCACGGCCGAACGGCGGCCGGGAGAAGTGGGTTTGAATTTCATCAATGGCATGGGATGGACCTCAGGCCTTGGCCGTTACATCGATGGACTGGCCATCGGCGAGACGCACGTACGCCTTGCGCCAATCGCCGCGGCGGCCGGTGCGGTTACGGAAGGACTTGTTCTTGCCCTTCACGTTCAGCACGTTGACCGACTCGACCTTGACGTCGAACAGCTGCTCGACCGCGGCCTTTACATCGGCCTTGGTGGCTTCGTTCGAAACTTCGAAGACATACTGGTTGGAATGTTCCTGCAGGCGCGCGGTCTTTTCGGAGACTCGCGGAGCGCGCAGCACGCTGAAGACTTTTTCGTTGCTGCTCATGCCAGCCACTCCTCGACCTTCTTGACCGCATCAGCGGTGATGACGACCGTGTCGGCACCGACCAGCGACACCGGGTCCAGGCCCTGCACGTCACGCACTTCCACGTAGGGAATGTTGCGCGCCGACAGGTACAGGTGCTCGGAAGCATCTTCGGTGACGATCAGCGGACGCTTGCCCACTTCCAGGCCGGCCAGCTTGGCGATCAACGACTTGGTGTTGGTCGCTTCGACATCGAAGGACTCCACGATCGTCAGACGGCCCTGGCGGTTCAGCTCGGACAGGATCGCGCACATGGCTGCACGGTACTGCTTACGGTTGACCTTCTGCTCGAAGCTGCGCGGCTTGGCCGCGAAGGTGACACCGCCGCCGATGAAGATCGGAGCCGTCAGTGCGCCATGACGCGCGCCGCCGCCCTTCTGCTTCTTCGACTTCTTGGTGGTACCAGCCACTTCAGAGCGAGTCTTCTGTGCCTTGGTGCCGGCGCGACCGGCGTTGCGGTAAGCAACGACGACCTGGTGAACCAGATCTTCGCTGAAATCGCGACCGAACACGGCATCGGAGACCGAGACCTTGTTGTTGCTACCCGTGATAACGAGTTCCATCGTCATCTCTCCTTATGCCTTGCTAGCCGGACGAACGATCACGTCACCACCCGCTGCGCCCGGAACGGCACCACGGATCGCGATCAGACCACGCTCGACATCGACCTTCACCACTTCCAGGTTCTGGGTGCTCTGCTGCACCGAACCCATGTGGCCGGACATCTTCTTACCCGGGAAAACGCGACCCGGGGTCTGGCGCTGGCCCAAGGAACCCGGCGCGCGATGCGACAGCGAGTTACCGTGGGTTGCATCGCCCATACGGAAGTTGTAGCGCTTGATGGTGCCCTGGAAGCCCTTACCCTTGGTGACACCCTGGACGTCGACCTTCTGGCCAACTTCAAAGATGTCCGCCTTGACTTCGCCGCCGACGGCGAAATCGCCGAGCTGCGCGTCTTCAACGCGGAATTCCCACAGGCCACGGCCCGCGTCGACCTTCGCCTTGGCGAAGTGACCGGCTTCCGGCTTGTTGACCAGGGCAGCGCGACGCGCGCCGACGGTCACCTGCACGGCGCTGTAGCCGTCAGCTTCGACGGTCTTGATCTGCGCGATGCGGTTCGGGGTGGCTTCAATCAGGGTTACCGGGATGGCCTGGCCATCTTCGGTGAACACGCGGCTCATGCCAGCCTTGCGGCCCACGAAGCCCAACGAATATTTCTTCGTCATGGTCGTAGTCCTCAGGTCAGCTTGATCTGAACGTCGACGCCGGCAGCCAGTTCGAGCTTCATCAGCGCGTCCACGGTCTTGTCGTTCGGGTCAACGATATCGAGCACGCGCTTGTGCGTGCGGGTCTCGTACTGGTCACGCGCGTCTTTGTCGACGTGCGGGGAGACGAGAATGGTGTAACGCTCGATCTTGGTCGGCAGGGGGATCGGGCCACGCACTTGCGCGCCGGTCCGCTTTGCCGTTTCTACGATCTCGCTGGCCGAACGGTCGATCAAACGATGATCGAACGCCTTCAGCCGAATCCGGATCTTTTGGTCCGCCATGACGGTGGGTTCCTTCGTTAAAAGAGCGACGGACAAGGCCTCTGGGTTGCCTTGTCCCATGAATATCCTGAATGCAGACGCCGCACATTCCTGCGCGGCGACAAGATCTTTCCGTAGACCTCAAAAATCGAGGCAGACCGGTTTCCCGATCTGCCCAGACAAAAAGTATAGCGCGCATACAAGTTGGCAGTCAACAGGGTCACTGTTGACAAAGCCTGAATGGCGCGACCCTTCCTGGTCTGGGGAACACGAGGTGCATCCTGCGCCTCTTTTCCCATTTAATTACGCCCCGATGCCCTACCCAGGCAACATCGGGGCGCAGATTCTAGCAGATTACTCGAGGATCTTGGAGACCACGCCGGCGCCGACGGTACGACCGCCTTCACGGATGGCGAAGCGCAGACCTTCGTCCATTGCCACCGGGTTGATCAGGGTGACAACCATCTTTACGTTGTCGCCCGGCATCACCATTTCCACACCTTCCGGCAGTTCGCAAGCGCCGGTGATGTCGGTGGTACGGAAGTAGAACTGCGGACGGTAGCCCTTGAAGAACGGGGTGTGGCGGCCGCCTTCATCCTTGGACAGGACGTAGACTTCGGCGTCGAACTTGGTGTGCGGCTTGATCGAACCCGGCTTGGCCAGGACCTGGCCACGCTCGACGTCGTCACGCTTGGTGCCGCGCAGCAGCAGACCGGCGTTGTCACCTGCCTGACCCTGGTCCAGCAGCTTGCGGAACATTTCCACGCCGGTCACGGTGGTCTTCTGGACCGGACGGATACCGACGATTTCGATTTCTTCGCCGACCTTGATCACGCCGCGCTCGATACGACCGGTCACCACGGTGCCGCGGCCCGAGATCGAGAACACGTCTTCCACCGGCATCAGGAAGGGCTTGTCGACGTCACGCTCCGGGGTCGGGATCCAGCTGTCGAGGGCTTCGACCAGCTTGATCACGGCCGGCACGCCGATCTCGCTCTGGTCGCCTTCCAGCGCCAGGCGGGCCGAACCCGAGATGATCGGGGTGTCGTCGCCCGGGAAGTCGTACTTGCTCAGCAGCTCGCGGACTTCCATTTCAACCAGTTCCAGCAGCTCGGCGTCATCGACCATGTCCGCCTTGTTCAGGAAGACGACGATGTACGGCACGCCGACCTGACGCGACAGCAGGATGTGCTCGCGGGTCTGCGGCATCGGGCCGTCAGCAGCGGAGCAGACCAGGATCGCGCCGTCCATCTGGGCAGCACCGGTGATCATGTTCTTGACGTAGTCAGCATGGCCCGGGCAATCGACGTGGGCGTAGTGACGAACGGTGGATTCGTATTCGACGTGCGCGGTCGAGATCGTGATGCCACGTGCCTTTTCTTCCGGCGCGGCGTCGATCGCGGAGTAATCCTTGAATTCGCCACCGAAGCGCTCGGCACCGATCTTGGTCAGTGCAGCGGTCAGCGTGGTCTTGCCGTGATCGACGTGACCGATGGTGCCGACGTTGACGTGCGGCTTGGTGCGCTCGAACTTACCCTTTGCCATTGTTGTATACCTTGGATATCAGAAAAGAATGAGGTGGAGTCCTGAGCTTATGCTCAGGACTTCTTGACCACGGCTTCGGCGATGTTCGACGGAGCCGGCTCGTAATGGTCGAATTCCATCGTGAACGTTGCACGACCCTGGGTCTGCGAACGCAGCGAGGTCGCGTAGCCGAACATTTCACCCAGCGGAATCATCGCATTGATGATTTCAGCCGAACCGTCACCGGTCACGCTCGAACCCTGCAGCATGCCGCGACGACGGCTCACGTCGCCCATCACGTCACCCTGGTAATCGCTCGGGGTCACGATCTCGACCTTCATGATCGGCTCCAGCAGGACCGGCTTGGCCTTGGAGAAGCCCTGCTTGAAGGCCATCGAGGCGGCCAGCTTGAACGCCATTTCCGAGGAGTCGACGTCGTGGTACGAGCCGAACACCAGCTTGACCTTGACGTCCACGACCGGGAAGCCCGCCAGCGGACCGCTGGTGATGGTTTCGCGCAGACCCTTTTCGATCGACGGAATGAATTCCTTCGGAATCACGCCACCGGTGATGTCGTTGATGAACAGGAAGTCGTCCTTGATCAGCGGCCCGATCTTCGGGTCGGCGCGATCTTCGGCGGTGATCGGCGACAGCTCGATCACGACGTGACCGTACTGACCCTTACCACCGGACTGCTTGGCGTGCTTGTAGTCCGACTTGACGTCCGCGGCCTGGATGGTTTCGCGGTAGGCCACCTGCGGCTTGCCGACGTTGGCTTCAACGTTGAACTCGCGCTTCATGCGGTCAACGATGATGTCCAGGTGCAGCTCACCCATGCCCGAGATGATGGTCTGGCCGGATTCTTCGTCGGTCTTGACGCGGAACGACGGATCTTCCTGCGCCAGACGGCCCAGGGCCAGACCCATCTTTTCCTGGTCGGACTTGGTCTTCGGTTCGACGGCCATCGAGATCACCGGCTCCGGGAACACCATGCGCTCCAGGATGATCGGATGGTCCTGCGAGCACAGGGTGTCGCCGGTGGTGGTGTCCTTCAGACCCACCGCCGCGGCGATGTCACCGGCCAGCACTTCCTTGATTTCTTCGCGATCGTTGGAGTGCATCTGCAGGATGCGGCCGATGCGCTCCTTCTTGCCCTTCACCGAGTTCAGCAGCTGGTCGCCGGCGTTCAGCGTGCCCGAGTAGACACGGAAGAAGGTCAGCGCGCCGACGAACGGGTCGGTGATGATCTTGAAGGCCAGGGCCGAGAACGGCGCCTTGTCATCGGACTTGCGGCTCAGCGCAACGGTTTCATCGTCGACGTCGGTACCGGTCACGTCCGGCACGTCGATCGGCGACGGCAGCAGCTGCACCACGCCGTCCAGCATGGCCTGCACGCCCTTGTTCTTGAACGCCGAGCCGCAGTACATCGGCACGATGTCGGTGGCCAGGGTGCGCACGCGCAGGGCTTCGACGATTTCGGCCTCGGTCAGCTCTTCGCCGCCCAGGTACTTTTCCATCAGCTCTTCGCTGGCTTCAGCCGCAGCTTCGATCATGTAGGTGCGGGCCTCTTCGGCCTCCGCCTGCATGTCCGCCGGGATCTCCAGGTACTCGAACTTCATGCCCTGCGAGGCTTCATCCCAATGGATGGCCTTCATCTTGATGAGGTCGACCACGCCCTTGAAGTTATCTTCGGCGCCGATCGGCAGCTGCATCGGGACGGCGACAGCACCCAGCTTGGCCTTCAGCTGGCCAACGACCTTGGTGAAGTTCGCGCCGGTGCGGTCCATCTTGTTGACGAACGCAATGCGCGGCACCTTGTAACGGTTGGCCTGGCGCCACACGGTTTCCGACTGCGGCTGCACGCCACCGACGGCGCACAGCACGAAGACGGCACCGTCGAGCACGCGCAGCGAGCGCTCCACTTCGATGGTGAAGTCGACGTGCCCAGGGGTGTCGATGATGTTGAAGCGGTGCTCCGGCAGGGACTTGTCCATGCCCTTCCAGAACGCGGTGGTGGCAGCGGACTGGATCGTGATGCCACGCTCCTGCTCCTGCTCCATCCAGTCCATGGTGGCAGCGCCGTCGTGCACTTCACCGATCTTGTGGCTCTTGCCGGTGTAGAACAGGATGCGCTCGGACGTGGTGGTCTTGCCGGCATCGATGTGGGCCATGATGCCGAAATTGCGGTAACGCTCGATGGGAGTGGTGCGGGCCACGGGAGCCTCTCAATTTCTTGGAATTCGGATGGCCGAACGCCGCCTTTCGGCGGCCTTCGGATTGGCGCGGCACCCCAGGTGCCGCGGGGCAGCACCTAGATGGTGCTGCCGTGCCTGTTTTGCAAGGCCGTCAAACTCACCAGCGGTAGTGCGCGAAGGCCTTGTTGGCTTCGGCCATGCGGTGGGTTTCTTCGCGCTTCTTGATGGCGCCACCACGATTTTCCGAGGCGTCCAGCAGTTCGGCAGCCAGCTTCTTCGGCATGGTGTTCTCACCACGCTTGCGCGCCGAGTCGATCAGCCAACGCATCGCCAGTGCCATCTTGCGCGAGGAACGCACTTCGACCGGCACCTGGTAGGTGGCACCACCGACGCGGCGGGACTTGACTTCGACCGACGGAGCCACGTTTTCCAGAGCCTTCTGAACCAGCTCGACGGAATTCGGGTTCTTTTCGCCGATCACGTCCATGGCACCGTAGACGATCTTTTCAGCGACCGACTTCTTGCCGCTCAGCATCACCATGTTGATGAAACGAGCGATGGTTTCACTTCCGTGCTTCGGATCCGGCAGGACAGAGCGCTGCGGCGTATTACCTTTACGAGACATGTGTACTTTCCCTTAGCTCTTCGGACGCTTGGCGCCGTACTTGGAACGGCCCTGGCGACGCTTGGCAACGCCGGAGGCGTCCAGCGAGCCACGCACGGTGTGGTAACGCACACCCGGCAGATCCTTGACGCGACCGCCACGGATCAGGACCACGGAGTGCTCCTGCAGGTTGTGGCCTTCGCCGCCGATGTAGCTAATCACTTCTTCCTGGTTGGTCAGGCGAACCTTGGCAACCTTGCGAAGCGCCGAGTTCGGCTTCTTCGGAGTGGTGGTGTACACGCGCGTGCAGACGCCACGGCGCTGGGGGCACTTATCGAGGGCCGGGGAGGCACTCTTATAAGTGGTTGCCTGCCGCGGCTTGCGGACAAGCTGATTGATCGTCGCCATCAGTATGTTCTTCTGAGAGAGGCCAATGAAAAGACTGGCCATGAATGCGGAAATGTGCGAGCAGGCGAAAGACCGGCCTGCTGAGACAGACGATTGTAGCAACCCGGCGAAAACGCAGTCAAATGCGCACGCGCCAAGCCAGCCCTGATCCCGGGCCGTTACAGGGGAGCCTTTTCCATGCCCCCCGTTCAGGTTGTCAAGCCGGTCCGTTGAAAGACCGGCGGGCATCCTACCTCATCGGCAGGCGGACGACCAGTGGCCGCTGCCTGCTGATTTGCCGGGAGGGCCACCGACCGGAGTCGGCGCCCTGCCCTGCCGCGGGCCCGGCCGGAGCCGGGCCTGCGTATTACTCGTCGCTGCCCGGCGCCTGGTCGGCGTCGGTCGATTCCACCGCCACGGCGGCCACCGGGGCCACCTCAGCCACGGCCGGCGCGCTGCCGGACAGGGTCTGCATTTCCGAGTCGGTCAGCCCGGAGGCGTTGCGACGACGGTTGGCGTGGTAAGCCAGGCCCGTACCGGCCGGGATCAGACGGCCGACGATGACGTTTTCCTTCAGGCCGCGCAGGTTGTCCGAGGTGCCGCGAACGGCCGCTTCGGTCAGCACGCGGGTGGTTTCCTGGAACGACGCCGCCGAGATGAACGATTCGGTCGCCAGCGAGGCCTTGGTGATACCCAGCAGGACCGGATCGAAACGGGCCGGCAGCTCGTTGCGGGCGGCCAGGCGGGCATTTTCCTCGATGACGCGCTGGCGCTCGGCCTGCTCGCCATTCAGGAACTTGCTGGTGCCCTGGTCGGTGATCTCGACCTTGCGCAGCATCTGGCGGGTGATCACCTCGATGTGCTTGTCGTTGATCTTCACGCCCTGCAGGCGGTACACGTCCTGGATTTCCTTGACCAGGTAGGCCGCCAGCGGTTCGACACCCAGCAGACGCAGGATGTCCTGCGGGCTCGGCTCGCCGTCCACGATGGTTTCGCCCTTGGTCACGTGCTCGCCTTCGAAGACGATCACCTGACGGTACTTCGGGATCAGCTCTTCGTGTTCCGAACCATCGGTGTCCTTGATGATCAGGCGCTGCTTGCCCTTGGTGTCCTTGCCGAAGCTGATGATGCCCGAACGCTCGGCCAGGATCGCCGGATCCTTCGGCTTGCGCGCTTCGAACAGATCGGCCACGCGCGGCAGACCACCGGTGATGTCACGGGTCTTGGACGCTTCCTGCGGGATCTTGGCGACCACGTCACCCACGCCGACGGCGGCGCCGTCCTGCAGGTTGACGATCGAGCGCGGCGGCAGCAGGTACTGGGCCGGCAGATCCGTGTTCGGAATGGTCAGGTCGTTGCCGTTCTTGTCCACGATACGGACGATCGGGCGCAGATCCTTGGCCTGCGAACCACGACGCTTCGGATCGGTGATTTCACGCGATGCCAGGCCGGTCAGTTCGTCGGTCTTCTCGATGACGGTGACGCCGTCGATGAAGTCGATGAAGCGGATGAAACCGGCCACTTCCGAAACGATCGGGTGGTTATGCGGGTCCCAGTTGGCCACGGTCTGGCCAGCCTTGACCGCATCGCCGTCCTTGGACGTGATGGTCGCACCGTACGGCAGCTTGTAACGCTCACGCTCACGGCCGTGGGCATCGAGCACCGACATTTCACCCGAACGCGAGACCGCCACCAGCGAACCGCTGGCGTGCTCGACCGACTTCAGGTTGTTGAACTTCACCGAACCGGTGGTCTTGACGGTGATGTTGTCGACCGCAGCAGCTCGCGACGCCGCACCACCGATGTGGAACGTACGCATGGTCAGCTGGGTACCCGGCTCACCGATCGACTGCGCGGCGATGACGCCGACCGCTTCGCCGATGTTGACGATGTGGCCACGGGCCAGATCGCGACCGTAGCAGTGTGCGCAGACGCCGAACGGCGAGGCGCAGCTGATGGTCGAACGGACCTTGACCGACTGCACCGAGGCGTCTTCCAGCTTGGCCACCCACTGCTCGTCGAGCAGCGTGTTGCGGGTCACGATCGGATCTTCGTCGTTGCCCGGCAGGAACACGTCCTCGGCCACGACACGACCCAGCACGCGGTCCTTCAACGGCTCCACGACGTCGCCGCCTTCCACGATCGGGGTCATGGTCAGGCCTTCGGTGGTACCGCAATCCACTTCGGTGATGACCACGTCCTGCGCCACGTCGACCAGACGACGGGTCAGGTAACCCGAGTTCGCCGTCTTCAGCGCGGTATCGGCCAGACCCTTACGGGCACCGTGGGTGGAGTTGAAGTACTCCTGCACGTTCAGGCCTTCACGGAAGTTCGCCTTGATGGGCGTTTCGATGATCGAGCCATCCGGACGCGCCATCAGGCCGCGCATACCGGCCAGCTGACGGATCTGCGCCTGCGAACCACGCGCACCGGAGTCGGCCATGATGTACAGCGAGTTCATCGACTTCTGGTCGATGGTCTCGCCTTCGGCATTGACCACCTTCTCGGTACCGATGGTGTCCATCATCGCCTTGGCGATGCGTTCATTGGTGCGCGACCAGATGTCGACCACCTTGTTGTAGCGCTCGCCGGCGGTGACCAGGCCCGACTGGTACTGCTCCTGGATTTCCAGCACTTCGGCTTCGGCCTCGGTGAGGATGCCGCGCTTCTCGTCCGGGATCAGCATGTCGTCGATGCCGATCGACACGCCCGCGCGGGTTGCGTAGGCGAAGCCGGTGTACATCAGCTTATCGGCGAACACGACCGTGTCCTTCAAGCCCAGCTGACGGTAGCTGGAGTTGATCAGGCGGCTGATGTTCTTCTTGGTCAGCTCGGTGTTGGCCAGCGCGAACGGCAGGCCTTCCGGCAGGATTTCAGCCAGCAGGGCGCGACCGATCGTGGTGTCCACGATCGAGGTCTTGTTCTGCTTGTTGCCTTCCTCGTCGGTCACCACTTCGGTGATGCGGACCTTGACGCGTGCGTGCAGTTCCACCACGCGATTGTCGTAGGCGCGCTTGACTTCGGCGATGTTGGCGAAGGCCATGCCCTCGCCCTTCTTGTTCACCAGCGAGCGGGTCATGTAGTACAGACCCAGCACGACGTCCTGCGACGGCACGATGATCGGCTCGCCGTTGGCCGGCGACAGGATGTTGTTGGTGGACATCATCAGCGCACGCGCTTCCAGCTGGGCTTCCAGCGAGAGCGGCACGTGGACGGCCATCTGGTCACCGTCGAAGTCGGCGTTGAACGCGGTGCAGACCAGCGGGTGCAGCTGGATGGCCTTGCCTTCGATCAGGACCGGCTCGAAGGCCTGGATGCCCAGACGGTGCAGGGTCGGCGCACGGTTCAGCATCACCGGATGTTCGCGGATGACCTCTTCCAGGATGTCCCAGACTTCGGCTTCTTCGCGCTCGACCAGCTTCTTGGCGGCCTTGATGGTGGTGGCCAGGCCACGACGCTGCAGCTTGGCGAACACGAACGGCTTGAACAGCTCAAGCGCCATCTTCTTCGGCAGGCCGCACTGGTGCAGGCGCAGGTACGGACCGACCACGATGACCGAACGGCCCGAGTAGTCCACGCGCTTGCCCAGCAGGTTCTGGCGGAAGCGGCCCTGCTTGCCCTTGATCATGTCGGCCAGCGACTTGAGCGGGCGCTTGTTGGTGCCGGTGATGGCACGGCCGCGACGGCCGTTGTCCAGCAGCGCATCGACCGATTCCTGCAGCATGCGCTTTTCATTGCGCACGATGATGTCCGGCGCGTTCAGCTCGAGCAGGCGGCGCAGGCGGTTGTTGCGGTTGATGACGCGGCGGTACAGATCGTTCAGATCGGAGGTCGCGAAGCGGCCACCGTCCAGCGGCACCAGCGGACGCAGGTCCGGCGGCAGCACCGGCAGCACGGTCATGACCATCCACTCCGGACGGTTGCCCGACTCGAGGAAGGCCTCGACCAGCTTGATGCGCTTGGTCAGTCGCTTGAGCTTGGTTTCCGAACCAGTGCTGGCGATTTCTTCGCGCAGGCGGGTCATTTCCGACTGCAGGTCGATGGTGCGCAGCAGTTCGTACACGGCCTCGGCGCCCATGGCGGCATCGAAGTCGTCGCCGTGTTCCTGGCGGGCCTGCAGGTACTGTTCTTCGGTCAGCAGCTGGCGGCGTTCCAGGGCGGTCAGGCCCGGCTCGGTCACCACGTAGGCTTCGAAGTACAGCACGCGCTCGATGTCACGCAGGGTCATGTCCAGCATCAGGCCGATGCGCGACGGCAGCGACTTGAGGAACCAGATGTGCGCGACCGGCGAGGCCAGGTCGATGTGACCCATGCGCTCGCGGCGCACCTTGGCCAGGGTGACTTCGGTGCCGCACTTTTCGCAGACCACGCCGCGATGCTTCATGCGCTTGTACTTGCCGCACAGGCACTCGTAGTCCTTGACCGGTCCGAAGATGGCGGCGCAGAACAGGCCGTCACGTTCCGGCTTGAACGTACGGTAGTTGATGGTTTCCGGCTTCTTCACTTCGCCGAAGGACCACGAACGGATCAGGTCCGGCGAGGCCAGCGCGATCTTGATCGCGTCGAAGTCCAGCGTCTGACGCTGCTGGTTGAAGAGGTTGAGCAAGTCTTTCATGGTGTTTCTCCGAAAGGAGGAAATCTTGTCGATGGGGCTGTCGGTTCAGATGTGGCGGCGCGGCTGCCGGGGCAGCCGCGCCTGCGCGATCAGTTGCCGTCCAGTTCCATGTTGATGGCCAGCGAGCGGATTTCCTTCACGAGCACGTTGAAGGATTCCGGCATGCCCGCGACCATCTCGTGCTCACCGTCGACGATGTTCTTGTACATCTGGTTGCGGCCCTGCACGTCATCGGACTTCACCGTCAGCATTTCCTGCAGGGTGTAGGCCGCGCCGTAGGCTTCCAGCGCCCAGACTTCCATTTCACCGAAGCGCTGGCCACCGAACTGCGCCTTGCCGCCCAGCGGCTGCTGGGTGACGAGCGAGTACGGGCCGGTCGAACGGGCGTGCATCTTGTCGTCGACCAGGTGGTTCAGCTTCAGGTAGTGCATGTAGCCCACGGTGGTGTGGCGATCGAATGCCTCACCGGTGCGGCCGTCATACAGCTGGGTCTGGCCGCTCAGCGGCAGGTCGGCCAGGGCAAGCATGTGCTTGATCTCGGCTTCCGTCGCACCGTCGAACACCGGCGTTGCCATCGGCACGCCGTCGGTCAGGTTGGCGGCCAGGCGCAGCAGCTCCTCGTCGCTGAACTGGGTCAGGTCGACGTGGTTGGCGTGCTGGGTCTTGTCGTGGTTGTAGACGTCGTCCAGGAACTTGCGCAGGTCGTTGATCGCGGCCTGGGCTTCCAGCATGCCCTGGATCTTGCGACCCAGGCCCTTGGCGGCCCAGCCCAGATGCACTTCCAGAATCTGGCCGATGTTCATACGCGACGGCACGCCCAGCGGGTTCAGCACGATGTCCACGGTTTCGCCCGAGGCCATGTACGGCATGTCCTCGACCGGCACCACGTTGGAGACCACACCCTTGTTGCCGTGGCGGCCTGCCATCTTGTCACCCGGCTGGATGCGACGCTTCACGGCCAGGAACACCTTGACCATCTTCAGCACGCCCGGGGCCAGATCGTCGCCCGCGGTGATCTTGCCGCGCTTGTCGGCGAAGCGACGCTCGAATTCCTTCTCGTGCGCCTGGATCTGCTTCTGGGCGCGTTCGATGGCTTCGGAGGCGTCCTCGTCCTTCATGCGCAGCACGAACCAGTCAGCCTTCTTCAGGCCGTCCAGGTAGGCGTCGGTAACGGTGTCGCCCTTCTTCAGGTTGGCACCGCCGTTGACCACCTTGCCCACGATCTGCGAACGCAGACGGGCGTAGATGGCGCCTTCCAGGATGCGGAACTGGTCGTCGAAGTCCTTCTTGACGCGCTTGATTTCAGACTCTTCGATCTGACGGGCGCGCTTGTCCTTCTCGATGCCATCGCGGGTGAAGACCTGCACGTCGATGACGGTGCCGTCCATGCCCGGCGGCACGCGCAGCGAGCTGTCCTTCACGTCCGAGGCCTTCTCGCCGAAGATCGCGCGCAGCAGCTTCTCTTCCGGGGTCAGCTGGCTTTCGCCCTTCGGGGTGACCTTGCCGACCATGATGTCGCCGGCGCGGACTTCGGCACCGATGTACACCACGCCGCTCTCGTCCAGGCGGTTCAGGGCCTGCTCGGAGACGTTCGGGATGTCGGCGGAGATTTCCTCCGGCCCCAGCTTGGTGTCACGCGCAACGCAGGTCAGCTCTTCGATGTGGATCGTGGTGTAGCGATCCTCTTCCACCACGCGCTCGGAAAGCAGGATGGAGTCTTCGAAGTTGTAGCCGTTCCACGGCATGAAGGCGATCAGCATGTTCTGGCCCAGGGCCAGTTCGCCGATGTCGGTGGACGGACCGTCAGCCAGCACGTCGCCACGCGCCACCACGTTGCCCACTTCCACCAGCGGACGCTGGTTGATGCAGGTGTTCTGGTTGGAGCGGGTGTACTTGATCAGGTTGTAGATATCCACGCCGGCGTCGGTCGCGTCGGTGATCTCCACTTCGTTGACCTTGACCACGATGCGGCCGGCGTCGATCTGCACGATCTCGCCACCACGACGGGCGTTCACGGTCACACCCGAGTCACGGGCCACGGCGCGTTCGATACCGGTACCCACCAGCGGCTTCTGGGCACGCAGGGTCGGCACGGCCTGACGCTGCATGTTGGCGCCCATCAGCGCGCGGTTGGCGTCATCGTGCTCCAGGAACGGGACGAGCGCGGCAGCGATCGACACGGTCTGCATCGGCGAGACGTCCATGAAGTGGACTTCCGCCGGCGGCTTGAGCAGCGACTCACCCTGGAAGCGGCACGGCACGAACTGCTCGGTGAGCATGCTCTTGGCATCGGTCAGGGCGTTGGCCTGGGCGATGACGTACTCGTTTTCTTCGATGGCCGACAGGAATTCGATCTCGTCGGAGACCTTGCCGTCGGCAACCTTGCGGTACGGGGTCTCGAGGAAGCCGTACTGGTTGGTGCGGGCGTACACGGCCAGCGAGTTGATCAGGCCGATGTTCGGGCCTTCCGGCGTTTCGATGGTGCAGACGCGGCCGTAATGGGTCGGGTGCACGTCGCGCACTTCGAAGCCGGCGCGTTCGCGGGTCAGGCCACCCGGGCCCAGGGCCGAGACGCGACGCTTGTGCGTCACTTCCGACAGCGGGTTGTTCTGATCCATGAACTGGGACAGCTGCGAGGAGCCGAAGAACTCCTTGATGGCCGCAGCGACCGGCTTGGCATTGATCAGTTCCTGCGGGGTCAGGCCTTCGGATTCGGCCATCGACAGGCGTTCCTTGACCGCGCGCTCGACGCGGACCAGGCCCACGCGGAACACGTTCTCGGCCATTTCACCGACCGAACGCACGCGACGGTTGCCCAGGTGATCGATGTCATCGACCACGCCGCGACCGTTGCGGATCTCGGTCAGGACCTTGATCACGTCCAGGATGTCGGAGGTGTCGGCGTGCTCGGCGACCAGGCGCTTGGACTCTTCGTCGTTGCGCTCACCGAAGTACTTGCGGTCGTACAGCACGGCTTCGCCGGTGACTTCCTTGCGGCCGACACGACGGTTGAACTTCATGCGGCCGACCGTGGACAGGTCGTAGCGCTCGAAGGTGAAGAACAGGTTGTGGAACAGGTTCTGCGCGGCGTCCTTGGTCGGCGGCTCGCCCGGACGCATCATGCGGTAGATCTCGACCAGGGCTTCGAGCTGGGTCTTGGTCGGATCGATGCGCAGGGTGTTGGACAGGTACGGGCCACGATCCAGATCGTTCACCCACAGGGTGCCCACGGCATCCACGCCGGCCTTGCGGAAGGCCTGCAGCTGCTCGTCGGTGATTTCGTCGTTGGCCTGGGCCAGCAGTTCGCCGGTGTTCGCATCGACCACGTCGTGCGACAGGATGCGGCCGACCATGTACTCGTCCGGCACGGCCAGGGCAGCGATGCCCGAGGCTTCCAGCTGCTTGACGTGGCGCGCGGTGATGCGCTTGCCCGCTTCCACGATGACCTTGTCACCGTCGGCCAGGTCGAAGTTCAGGGTCTCGCCACGCAGGCGCTCGGAGACCAGCTCCAGCTGCACGCCTTCATCGGGGTTGATGTGGAACGTGTTGATCTCGAAGAACTCGGCCAGCATCTCTTCGTTGCTGTAACCCAGCGCACGCAGCAGGATCGACACCGGCAGCTTGCGGCGACGATCGATACGGGTGAACAGGGCGTCCTTCGGGTCGAACTCGAAGTCCAGCCAGGAGCCGCGGTACGGGATGATGCGGGCGCTGTACAGCAGCTTGCCCGAGCTGTGGGTCTTGCCACGGTCGTGGTCGAAGAACACGCCCGGCGAACGGTGCAGCTGCGAGACGATCACGCGCTCGGTACCGTTCACGATGAAGGTGCCGTTGTCGGTCATCAGCGGGATTTCGCCGAGATAGACTTCCTGCTCCTTCACGTACTTGATGGCCTTGGTCGACGACTCGCGGTCGTAGATCACCAGGCGCACGGTCACGCGCAGCGGCGCGCCGTAGCTCATGCCACGCTGGCGGCACTCGCGCTCGTCGAACACCGGGTCGCCGAGCTTGTAGCCGACGTATTCCAGGGCGGCATTGCCGCTGTAGCTGGAAATCGGGAACACCGACTTCAGGGCCGCATGCAGGCCGTGGTCCGTGCGCTTGGCCGGATCGACGTTTTCCTGCAGGAATTCACGGTAGGAATCGACCTGGATGGCAAGCAGGAACGGCACTTCGAGGATCGAGCGCTGCTTGCCGAAATCCTTGCGGATACGCTTCTTTTCGGTGAACGAATAAGACGTCATGAGGTATCACCTTGGCTGTGCGGATCGTGCGTCCACGACCCGAGGGGAAACTGAAATTGTCAGTTGGAAGTCGCTGGTATTGCCGGCACCAGCACGCCTTCTCCCGCTACTTCCAACTGCCAACTCGTCTGCATCCACTCCCCTGCCCGCGCGCTTGTGCGCCGCTGTGACGGGGGATGACCGCAGCCCGTGTTGGGCTCGTACTTCGGGTGTTGCGTGAAACGACCAAAGGCCGGGGGCTTACGCCCCCAGCCTTGGCTGCATCGCCGTGTTTCGATGGCGAGGCAAGGAACTGCTTACTTGACTTCGACAGTCGCGCCAGCAGCTTCCAGGTCCTTCTTGAACTTGGCAGCGTCGTCCTTCGAAGCGGCTTCCTTGATCATGCCGCCGGCTTCTGCCAGATCCTTCGCTTCCTTCAGGCCCAGGCCGGTGATGGCGCGGACAGCCTTGATGACTTCGACCTTCTTGTCGCCGGCCGACTTCAGGATGACGTCGAATTCGGTCTGCTCTTCAACAGCGGCAGCCGGGCCAGCAGCAGCTGCTGCGGCGACCGGAGCAGCGGCGGAGACGCCGAACTTCTCTTCGATGGCCTTGACCAGCTCCATCACTTCCATCAGGGACTTCTCGGCGATGGCGTCGACGATCTGTTCGTTGGTAAGGGACATTTTGATTACCTTTGGATAATTTTCTGGGTTGAGGTTCCGTTCGGAACCACGGAAACGTCGACTCAGGCGGTTTCGGCGACCGGCTCGGCAGCGTCAGCGGTTTCACCGCCATCCTGCTTGTCGGCCACGGCCTTGACGGCGCGGGCGAACATGGCAGCCGGCTCGGACAGGACGCGGGCCAGCATGGCCAGGGCCTGATCACGGGTCGGCAGCGAGGCCAGCACGTCGACATGACCGGCCGGGAACAGTTCCCCGCCGATGGCCACGACTTTTGCCTGCAGCTTGTCGTTGGTCTTGGCAAAATCCTTGATCAGGCGACCGGCTGCGCCGGGCTCCTCGAGCGAGAACGCGTACAGCAGCGGACCGACGAGTGCGTCTTTGGCGCATTCGTATTCGGTACCTTCCACTGCACGTGCCGCCAGCGTGTTCTTGACAACTTTCAAGAAAACGCCGGTTTCGCGTGCCTGCTTGCGCATCGCGGTCATCTGGGAGACCGTGGTGCCAGCGTATTCGGCTGCGATCAAGGAGTGAGCCTTGGCGGCGACGTCTGCCAGCTCGGCGACTACTTCTTGCTTCTGGGACAGATTGAGAGCCATTGCACTCCTCCAATTGAACTCCGCTTACGGCTCCTGCCGTGTGCGGTCCTGGGCGGCATCCGTCCTGGACGCCGGGAACATCAGGTGATGTTCCAAGGGTGGGCCGTTCTAGACCTGGATGGCCAACCTGGGAGAACCCAGACGTGCGTAAACCAGAAAAACTCCAGAAGGGCACCATCTACGCAGGGTGATTCCCGGGGGAATCGATTAAGCGTTCGGTACTGCGCCGGCGGCGACTCCCTGCCAATGCGAGCATCCCTGCCCGTCGCCGGTATGTACTGACCGCGCCTGCGGTCTTTGACGGCTATCTCCGCGGGGCGGACCCCACTCGGATTGCCTTCAAATATCGCGGGTACCGGACCGGAGCCCGGTACCCGCTTGAAACGATTACTTCAGCGACAGCGACGACTGGTCGACAGTGACGCCCGGGCCCATCGTCGAGCTGACCGAAACCTTCTGCAGGTAGGTGCCCTTCGAGGTGGCCGGCTTGGCCTTGATCAGGTCCATCAGCAGCGCCTGCAGGTTCGACTTCAGCGCGTCTTCGGCGAAGTCGGCCTTGCCGATGGTGCAATGGATGATGCCGGCCTTGTCGGTGCGGTAACGCACCTGACCCGACTTGGCATTCTTGACGGCTTCGCCCGGGTTGGCCGAGACGGTGCCGACCTTCGGGTTCGGCATCAGGCCGCGCGGGCCGAGCACGGTGCCCAGCTTACCCACGACGCGCATGGCATCCGGGGTCGCGATGACGACGTCGTAGTTCAGATCGCCGGCCTGCATCTTCTCGGCCAGATCGTCCATACCAACGGCTTCGGCGCCAGCGGCCAGGGCTTCGTCAGCCTTGGCACCGGCCGGAGCGAAGACGGCAACGCGCACGCTCTTGCCGGTACCGGCCGGCAGCACGGTGGAACCGCGCACCTGCTGGTCGGACTTCTTGGCGTCCACGCCCAGGCGCACAGCAACGTCGAAGGACTCGACGAACTTGGCCTTGGTAGCGGTCTTCAGGATCTTGATGGCGTCCTCGAAGGCATATGCCTTGCCCGGGACGACGGCGGCCTTGATGGCCTTCTCACGCTTGGTCTGTGCCATCTTCTTAACCCTCTACCACGAGGCCCATGGAACGGGCAGAACCGGCGATGGTGCGCACCGCGGCATCCAGATCGGCAGCCGTCAGGTCTGCTTCCTTGGTCTTGGCGATCTCTTCGAGCTGCTTGCGGGTCACCTTGCCCACCTTCTCGGTGTTCGGACGCTTGGAGCCCGACGAGATGCCTGCAGCCTTCTTGAGCAGCACGGCAGCCGGGGTGCTCTTGGTGATGAAGGTGAAGGTACGGTCCGAGTAGGCCGTGATGATGACCGGCACCGGCAGACCCGGCTCCAGCTTCTGCGTGGCGGCATTGAAGGCCTTGCAGAATTCCATGATGTTCAGGCCACGCTGACCCAGCGCAGGACCGACCGGCGGCGAGGGGTTGGCCTGACCGGCCTTCACCTGCAGCTTGATATAACCGACAACTTTCTTTGCCATGAGTATGCTCTCCGGGTGCTAGCGCCTTGCGACAACAGGCTCCCCATCGGACCGGGAATCACGCGTCCCGGCATCGCGTTTTGAATTCACGCAGAAGGCCACCTTGCGGCGGCCCTTGCTTTTTGCCAGCTTCCTGGCAGGAAGCCGCGCACTATATCAGGTTTTTTCTTCCCCTGCCGCATGGCAGAGGGTACCGGGCTGTTCAGGTTCCGGGCGGCCGCCCGGAACCCACTGCCCTCAGGCTCAGACGGCCTTTTCGACCTGGCCGAACTCGAGCTCGACCGGGGTGGCACGACCGAAGATCAGCACCGAGACGCGCAGACGGCTCTTCTCGTAGTTGACTTCCTCGACCACGCCGTTGAAATCGTTGAACGGGCCTTCGGTGACGCGGACCATCTGGCCCGGCTCGAACAGCACCTTCGGACGCGGCTTTTCGACACCTTCCTGAACGCGGTCCAGGATGGCGGCAGCTTCCTCGTCACGGATCGGCAACGGACGGTCGGCGGTGCCGCCGATGAAGCCCATCACCTTGGACGTATCCTTCACAAGGTGCCAGCTTTCGTTGTCGATGCGCGGAATGCCGTTTTCTTCGTGGGTCTCGATCTGGACCAGCACGTAACCCGGGAAGAACTTGCGCTCGGAACGGCGCTTCTGGCCGGCGCGCATTTCAACCACTTCCTCGGTCGGGACCAGGACGTCACCGAAGCGCTCCTGCATCTCGTCACGCACGATGCGATCGCGCAGAGCCTGCGCCACCGACTTTTCGAAGCCCGAATAGGCGTGAACGACGTACCAACGCTTCACTGGTTTCTCCTTATCGACCCAGGAACCACTGGGTCAATTTCTGAATCACGAAGTCAAATCCGCCCAGCAGCAGGCTGAGGATGATCACCACGACGATCACCACCCAGGTCATGCGAATGGCTTCCTGGCGCGTCGGCCAGACCACCTTGCGCAGTTCGAAACGCGATTCGGAAAGGAATTCCCGCGTGTCGCGACCCTTGCCGGTCAGCAGGAACACGCCGAGGCCGGCCACCAGGCCAACGACAACGGCCAGACCGCGAAGCGGACCGGCCCATGCACTCTGTGAGGCGTGCTCAGGAGCACCGAACCAATACCAAGCAAAAAGACCCGCCAGCACGAGGATCGCTGCGGCGGCGTACTTGACGATGTCACCTCCAGTGGAGGCGTTGTCTTTGGAATGCTCGATCTTGCTGTTCATCCGGCTCTGGCTGCTGTGGCGGCATAGCCGCTGGAAGGGAGAAGTGGCACGCCAGGAGGGACTCGAACCCCCAACCTGCGGTTTTGGAGACCGCTGCTCTGCCAATTGAGCTACTGGCGTACTGAAAAAACTTGCCTTCCCTAAGACGGCGAAGGCGGACCGAGGT
Organism: Stenotrophomonas sp. RIT-551; assembly: GCF_026241915.1. Lineage (NCBI taxonomy): Bacteria > Pseudomonadati > Pseudomonadota > Gammaproteobacteria > Lysobacterales > Lysobacteraceae > Stenotrophomonas > Stenotrophomonas sp. RIT-551. The sequence continues at coordinate 123,865 of NZ_JAPJIU010000002.1, forward strand.
TCCCGGCCCGCCACTCGCGAGACCGGCAGCGCAATGCAACCGCCGGTATAACGCTGTTACTCGAGGATCTTGGAGACCACGCCGGCGCCGACGGTACGACCGCCTTCACGGATGGCGAAGCGCAGACCTTCGTCCATTGCCACCGGGTTGATCAGGGTGACAACCATCTTCACGTTGTCGCCCGGCATCACCATTTCCACACCTTCCGGCAGTTCGCAAGCGCCGGTGATGTCGGTGGTACGGAAGTAGAACTGCGGACGGTAGCCCTTGAAGAACGGGGTGTGGCGGCCGCCTTCGTCCTTGGACAGGACGTAGACTTCGGCGTCGAACTTGGTGTGCGGCTTGATCGAACCCGGCTTGGCCAGGACCTGGCCACGCTCGACGTCGTCACGCTTGGTGCCGCGCAGCAGCAGACCGGCGTTGTCACCTGCCTGACCCTGGTCCAGCAGCTTGCGGAACATTTCCACGCCGGTCACGGTGGTCTTCTGGACCGGACGGATACCGACGATTTCGATTTCTTCGCCGACCTTGATCACGCCGCGCTCGATACGACCGGTCACCACGGTGCCGCGGCCCGAGATCGAGAACACGTCTTCCACCGGCATCAGGAAGGGCTTGTCAACGTCACGCTCCGGGGTCGGGATCCAGCTGTCGAGAGCTTCGACCAGCTTGATCACGGCCGGCACGCCGATCTCGCTCTGGTCGCCTTCCAGCGCCAGGCGGGCCGAACCCGAGATGATCGGGGTGTCGTCGCCCGGGAAGTCGTACTTGCTCAGCAGCTCGCGGACTTCCATTTCAACCAGTTCCAGCAGCTCGGCGTCATCGACCATGTCTGCCTTGTTCAGGAAGACGACGATGTACGGCACGCCGACCTGACGCGACAGCAGGATGTGCTCGCGGGTCTGCGGCATCGGGCCGTCAGCAGCGGAGCAGACCAGGATCGCGCCATCCATCTGGGCAGCACCGGTGATCATGTTCTTGACGTAGTCAGCATGGCCCGGGCAATCGACGTGGGCGTAGTGACGAACGGTGGATTCGTATTCGACGTGCGCGGTGGAGATCGTGATGCCACGCGCCTTTTCTTCCGGCGCGGCGTCGATCGCGGAGTAGTCCTTGAACTCACCGCCAAAGCGCTCGGCACCGATCTTGGTCAGTGCGGCGGTCAGCGTGGTCTTGCCGTGGTCAACGTGACCGATGGTGCCGACATTGACGTGCGGCTTGGTGCGCTCGAACTTACCCTTGGCCATGGCTGCTTATCTCGAAATCGTCTGAATTGGTAGCACTTAGATGGTGCTCACGAAAGGAATCGAACCTTCGACCTCCTCCTTACCAAGGAGGTGCTCTACCGACTGAGCTACGTGAGCGAGTTTTGTATTATGGCACGAATTTGAATATATTCAAATTCATTCAATGGAGCGGGAGACGGGGATCGAACCCGCACCATCAGCTTGGAAGGCTGAGGTTCTACCATTGAACTACTCCCGCATCGGAAGCTCTTGCCACAACATGAAACTGGTGGAGGGAGGTGGATTCGAACCACCGAAGGCGTAAGCCAGCAGATTTACAGTCTGCCCCCGTTGGCCGCTTGGGTATCCCTCCTTACCACCCTGTCCCGTGGCGCCGAAGCGTTTTCGGTGTGGGGTGGAAGAGCCGTGAATTTTGGGGATAAACGGGGGTTCTGTCAACAACCTTTTTGAATTTTTTCACACGAATTTCGAATTGCCTTGCCGGGACAGGCTATTGGCCCGGTAACGGCAGGGTTTCGCTGGCGAAGATCGCCACATGCGGCACGCCATCGGCGCCGATCCAGCCGCGATACATGCCCTGCGTGTTGAACGGTGTCGCCACGCGGCCGTCGGCCGCGAGCACGATCGCACCGCCATCGCCCCCGAGCGCGGGAATGCGCTCGTTGATCACCGCGCGTCCCGCCTCCTCCGGGCCCTGCTTGAGGTAGCGCATGCGCGCGCAGATATCGTGCGCGGCCGCAGTGCGGATGTAGTACTCGCCCCAGCCCGTGCCCGATACCGCACAACCGGCATCGGCATAGGTGCCGGCACCGATGATCGGCGAATCGCCGACACGCCCGTAGCGCTTGTTCGTCATGCCACCGGTGGAGGTTCCTGCAGCGAGCCTGCCGTCCTTGTCGAGTGCGACCGCACCCACCGTGCCGAAGTGGCGCGCCGTTTCCAGATCCGCATGGGCCTGGCCGCTGGCTTCTTCCTTGAGGGCCTTCTGCAGCTGCTGCCAGCGCTTGTCGGTGCGGAAGTACGACGGGTCCACCAGGGTAATGCCCTGGCCCGTGGCGAAGGCTTCGGCGCCCTGCCCGACCATCATCACGTGCGGGGAATGCTGCATCACGGCCTCGGCCAGCAGGATCGGGTTGCGCACGCGCTGCACGCCGGCCACCGCGCCGGCCTTGAGGGTGGCGCCATCCATCAGCGAGGCATCCAGTTCGTTGCGGCCATCGTGGGTGAACACCGCGCCCCTGCCTGCATTGAAGGTGGGATCGTCCTCGAGCACGGTGATCGCCGCGGTCACGGCCTCCAGTGCCGGCTTCCCGGCGGCCAGGGCGGCATGCCCCTTCACCAGGGCGTGCTGCAGGGCCGCGCGCGCCGCCTTTTCCTCGGCCGGCGAGAGATCCCTGCGCTCCACGCCGGCGCCGCCATGGATGACCAGCACCGGTTCGGCGGCATGGACAAACGGGCTCAGCAGACACAGGGACAGCAGCAATGCGCGTGGACGGGACATGGGCAACGCACTCGGATCCGGAGGTGCCCGCATCATGGCACGCGCCACGGATCACCCGCGCGCGTGACCCGCACGCGACAGCGCCCGCACAGCCCCTGGCGTGCGTGGATCTACGGGTGCAACTGCAGGCGGCCTTCCCGGATATCGGCCGTCATCCGGAAGGCGGCATCGTCCACCCGGAAGCCATCCAGATGCAGGCGGCTGCCCTCGCCCACCCCGGTCACCGGAATGGCGCGGAACTCCAGCGGGCTGCCGCCGCGCAGGCGATCGGCGGCGCGCTGCGGCATCACCAGCCAGGCGTAGCCGCCGTCCCGACTGAACACCTGGCCGGTGCCGTCCGCCTCCACGCACAGCGCGGTGTCCTCGTCCACGCCCAGGCCGACCATGTCCTGCTGCCCGCTGCGCTGTGCCGCCCGGGCCACGAACACGATCAGGCGCCCGAGCCGGTCGCGCTTGCCGAAATGGGTATCGGTGACCACGTTGGCCAGGTACGGCATGGCCAGGAAATCACTGTCCAGGGTCACCGCGCTGCCCATGGGGTCGCGCAGGGCACGACGGGAGGTGACGCTGCCACCATCCAGCGCGCCATAGCTGTAGCCGCCCAGTATGGCGAGCCCGGCGCTGGTGCCGGCGATCGGCCGGCCAGCACGTACATGTGCGTTGAGTGCCTCGTTCACCGCCGTGCCTTTCCAGAAACGGATATAGCGCGACTGGTCGCCGCCGGCGATGAAGATCGCATCGGCGGCGGCGATCACGCCCAGCACCGCGGGGTCATCGGCTGCACGCCGGCTGTTGAACACCAGGGTCTGGACCGAGACCGCCCCGCCGACGTCCCGGTACAGGCGGTTCTGCAACTCATCGGCGCCGGAGGCGCGCAGGATCACCACCCGGCCATGGCCGGCGCGCCCCAGCCACCATTGGAAGGCGGCGGGCACCCACTCGCCGCCGCCCATCAGCATCATCGCCGGCTCGGTGCGGGCTGCCCGGGGCGCGCCCACCGCACCTATCTCGTAATAGCGATAGCCCGGCTCCTGCAGGCTGCGCACCCCCTGCGCGTGGCCGGGCATCGAGAGCGCTGCCAGCAGCAGCGACAGGAAGGCGTGGAGCGGCCGGAAACCCTTGTGCACGTTGACCTCCCTGAATGAAACGAGGGTGTAAGCGCTTCCACTCTTTGCCAGAGAAACTGGCAGTGGTCAACCCCGTAAAAAAGGCGTTAAATGCGCGCCGTCCATTCGCGAAATGTGAATGGGGGACAGGCCTCCCTCGAGGCCGACACTTTCTTCTCGAGAATTCTCATGCGTAAACAGGCGATGGCGTGGTCGATCCAGCTGGCGTTGATGGGTGTGGCCGCGACCGCGGGTGCCCAGACGCCCGCCCCCGGGGTGCAGCAACTGGATACGTTGCAGGTCACCGGCTCGCGCATTCCACGCGCGCAGGTAGAAGGGCCGGCGCCCGTGACCGTCATCACCGCCGAGCAGATCCAGGCCAGCGGCTTCACCAGCGTGCCCGACGTGCTGCGGTCGATGACCCAGAACGGCGGTGAGACCCAGAGCCAGCAGTCCTCCAGCGGCGCTGATTTCTCGCCCGGCGCGCAGCAGGTCGACCTGCGCGGCCTCGGCCCCAACCACACGCTGGTGCTGGTCAACGGCCGCCGCATCGCCGATTTCCCGATGCCGTTCCAGGGCCGCAGCAACTTCACCGATGTCTCCAACATCCCGATCGGGATGATCGAGCGCATCGAAGTGCTGACCGGCAGCGCCTCGGCGATCTACGGCTCGGACGCGATCGCCGGGGTGGTCAACTTCATCCTGAAGAAGCAGGTCGATGGCACCACGGTGGACATGCGCATGGGCACCACCAGCGAAGGTGGCGGTGAGTCCTTCGACATGAGCATCGCCAGCGGTTTCGATGCGGGCCGTTTCAGCGCGGTCTACAGCCTGGAACTGCAGTCGCAGACGCCGTTGTGGGCGTATGAGCGCAGCCAGCAGGATTCCACCCTCGACGCGCCCACCGAGAGCGCCCGCGCCGCGCGCCGCGCCTACCTGCGCACCGACTACAACGACGACTACCTCGATCCGGGCCAGGCCACCTGCGATGCGCTGGCCGGCCAGAACAACGGCAGCACCCGGTACGCCGAGCGTGCGCGCTACGGCTTCTACTGCGGCAGCGACCGGTCGATCGGCTACGGCACGATCCTCAGCAAGCGCCGCGGCGCCAACGGCTACGCCTCGCTGCGCTATGCCTTCGACAATGGCGCCGAATGGTTCGCCGATGTGCAGATGGGCTACCACGACCTGGCGCTGATGCGCGATGTGACCCAGTGGGGCCGCATGGCCGCCGATGGCAACGAGGACGGCTACTTCTACAACCAGGCCACCGACCAGGTGGAGTTCTGGCAGCGCCAGTTCTCCCCGGAAGAAATGGGCGGGCTCAACAACGGCATGGTGCGCAGCACGCAGAAGACCTTCAGCGTGACCACGGGCTTCAAGGGCGCGCTCGGCGCGGACTGGGAATACGAGGCCTCGTTGAGCCACTCGCAGTACCAGTCCAGCATCCGCTGGCCGCAGATCATCGCCGCCAGGGCCAATGCCCTGTTCCTGGGCGAGCAGCTGGGCGAGTACACCGATGACGATGACAACGTGTTCCCGGTGTTCAACGCCGACCCGGCGCGCCTGTACCGGCCGCTGAGCCGCAGCGAGTACGACTCGATCGCCGCGCGCACCACCTATACGCCGAAGTCGCGCACCGATACCGCCGCGCTGACCCTGACCAACGGCGAGCTGTTCGAGCTGCCGGGCGGCAAGGCCGGCTTCGCGGCGACGGCCGAGTTCGGCAACCAGTCCTACGCGCTGAATCCGGACCCGCTGGCGACGCAGTACTACTACTACAGTTGGAAAGACTCGGACGGCCACGGCAGCCGCAACCGCTGGGCGACCGCGGCCGAGCTGCGCCTGCCGCTGCACGACACGTTCAACCTCAGCGTGGCCGGCCGCTTCGACCAGTACCGCTACTCGGGCAACACGATCGGCAAGGCGACCTGGAGCGGTGGCCTGGAATGGCGCCCGATCGAGACCCTGCTGGTGCGCGGCTCCTACGGCACCGCCTTCCGCGCGCCGGACCTGCATTACGTGTATGCCGGCCCGGGCAACGACGAAACCAGTGCCAACGACTATTACACCTGCGCGGTGGACGGTGGCGATGACTGCTCGGACTACGAAGAGAACCTGATCCGCACCCGCGAGGGCAACCGCAGGCTGGATCCGGAAACCAGCACCTCGTGGAGTGCCGGCGTTGTGTGGTCGCCTGCACTGGGGCTGGACCTGTCGGTGGACTGGTTCGACATCGACATGCGCGACCAGGTGCAGGACATGGACGTGAGCACGATCCTGCGCGATGAGGCGGCCTGCCGCCTGGGCGGCGCCGATGCGGCATCGCCGACCTGCGTGGATGCGATCAGCCGGGTCACCCGCACCAGCGATGGCCGCCTCTACGGCGTGCATGTGAGCCCGATCAACATCGCGCGCGAAACCACGCGCGGCATCGATGTGGGCCTGCGCTACCGCCTGGGCACCGGGATCGGCGACTTCATCTTCAGCGGCAACCACACCTGGGTGAAGACGCACGATTTCCAGCAGTTCGCGGGCGATGTGGTCGAAGACCAGTTCGCGGTCAACAGCGGTTTCGATATCCCGCGCACCAAGACCAGCGCGAGCGTGACCTGGGAGAACGCGGCGTGGTCGGCCACGCTGTATGGCTCGCGCCTGGGCAGGCTGCCGACTTACGACAGCTACGACCAGAGCTTCGATCCGGACAGCGGCGACAGCCCGTGGATCGGCGCCACGTACCGTTACAACGTGTCGCTGCAGTACCGCTTCGATGATCATTCGCGCCTGTCGCTGTCGGTGGTCAACATCGCCAACAAGACGCCGCCGAAGGACGCGACCTATACGCCGTACCCGTACTACGACGTCTCCTGGTTCGACACGGTGGGCCGCACGATCAACCTGCAGTACACGCACAAGTTTGGTGGTACGGCGCTGTAAGCCCGGTTTCTGCGGGTCGCCCTTCGTGTTCTCCACACACCCCGTGGAAACCCATGGGGGTTTGGTGTGGACAAGTGCATGCGAGCCATGCAGCGCAACGCCTTCATGGCGTGGCGATATTTTGTCCAGCCGCGGATCGCGGTTTTCCACACACACCGTGGAAAGCGATGGGGGTTTGCTGTGGACAACCCCGGGTGAGCGATGCACTGCAACGGTTTTCAGTGGTGGTCAGAAATTGTCCACATCGCTTGCGGGCGGGTCTGACGGGGTGCCGGCCAGCGGCTGGCACTAGCGCCCAGGGGTTTTCCACACGGTACGTGGAGAGGCGTGGGAGTTTGTTGTGGACAAGTGAGCCGGAGGCATACCAGGCAAGCGTTTCAAGGCCTGGTCATTTTTTGTCCAACCTGTCCAGAGGCGCGGATCACGCGCGCCGGAAACGCAAACGCCCCGCGCGGGGCGGGGCGTTGCGGGCATCAACGTGCGAGCGACTCAGACGTTGAAGCGGAAGTGCAGGATGTCGCCTTCCTGGACGCGGTATTCCTTGCCTTCCAGGCGCAGGCGACCGGCTTCCTTGGCACCGGCTTCGCCCTTGTACTTGATGAAGTCGTCATACGCGATGGTTTCGGCGCGGATGAAGCCCTTCTCGAAGTCGGTGTGGATCACGGCAGCGGCCTGCGGGGCGGTGGCGCCCTTGCGTACGGTCCATGCGCGGACTTCCTTCACACCGGCAGTGAAGTAGGTCTGCAGGCCGAGCAGGCTGTAGGCCGCGTTGATCACGCGGTTCAGACCCGGCTCGGTCAGGCCGAGATCGGCCAGGAAGGTATCGCGGTCTTCGTCATCCAGTTGCGACAGCTCTTCTTCGATCGCCGCCGACACCGGCACCACCTGCGCACCTTCTTCGGCGGCACGGGCGCGCACGGCATCCAGGTGCGGGTTGTTCTCGAAGCCGTCTTCCAGCACGTTGGCGATGTACATCACCGGCTTGAGGGTCAGCAGGAACAGGTCACGGACCAGCGCCTTCTCTTCCTCGTCCAGGCCGGCGGTGCGGCCTGCCTTGCCATCGGCCAGTGCGGCCTGCAGCTTGGCCAGCACCGGCTTGCGGGCGGCCGCATCCTTGTCGCCGCCCTTGGCGGCGCGCTCGGCGCGGTTCAGTGCCTTCTCGACGCTGTCCAGATCGGCCAGGGCCAGTTCGGTATCGATGGTGTCGATGTCCGAAAGCGGGTCGACCTTGTTGTTGACGTGGATGACGTCGGCGTTCTCGAAGCAGCGCACCACATGGGTGATCGCATCGACTTCGCGGATGTGGGCCAGGAACTTGTTGCCCAGGCCTTCACCGCTGGCCGCGCCGGCGACGAGGCCGGCGATGTCCACGAACTCCACTGCGGTCGGGATGACCTTCTGCGGGTTGATGATCGCGGCCAGCTCGTTCAGACGGGGATCGGGCACCGGCACGATGCCGACGTTCGGTTCGATCGTGCAGAACGGGAAGTTGGCCGCCGCGATGCCCGCCTTGGTCAGCGCATTGAACAGGGTCGATTTGCCGACATTGGGCAGACCGACGATGCCGCATTTGATACCCATCTTTGACAACCTCTGGGGGTGGTAGGTACCGACCGATGGTCGGTACACCGTGGTTATTTCGGGGTGTGGAGGCGCTTCATCGCCTCACTGTAATCGCCGGATACCGCCAGCGGCAGCACGTCGATCGCATCTTCGATGGCACGACCGATCAGCACATCATCGTCTTTGCCGGCACGGCCCAGTACCCACGGGACCACGCGGTCCTTGTGGCCGGGATGGCCGATGCCGATGCGCAGGCGATGGAATCTGCCATGGCCGAGCAGGCGGATGGTGTCGCGCAGGCCATTCTGGCCGCCGTGGCCGCCATCGAACTTGAGCCGCGCCACGCCGGGCGGCAGGTCCAGCTCGTCGTGCGCCAGCAGGGTTTGTTCCGGTTCGATCTTCCAGAAGCGCTGCGCGGCGGTGACCGATTTGCCACTGAGGTTCATGAAGGTGGCGGGCTTGAGCAGCCACACCGGCTGGCCGGCGATGTCGACCTTGGCGGTCTCGCCGAACAACTTGCTGTCCACGCTCCAGCGCGCGCCGGCCTGTTCCACCAGGGCGTCAATGAAACGAAACCCGGCATTGTGCCGGGTCTGGGCGTGCTCGGGTCCGGGGTTGCCCAGGCCAACGATCAATCGCAATCCTGTCATCACTCTTCTTCGTCGGTACCCGCCCTGTGCCGGTACATACAGAAACGGCGCCTGCCCCGAAGGACAGGCGCCGCAATCACTTACTCTGCAGCCGGCGCTTCGTCGGCAGCTTCTTCCTTGCCGAGCTTGGCGGTGACGATCGCGTCGTCATGGTCCTTGCCCTGGGCCAGGGCCGGGATCTCGACGCCCTTCGGCAGCTTGATGTCCGACAGGTAGATCACGTCACCGGCCTTCAGGTCGGCCAGGTCGACGTCGATCGATTCCGGCAGGTCCTTCGGCAGGCAGGTGATGGTCACTTCCTTCAGTTCGTGGGTGACCACGACGTCGGCAGCCTTGCCGGCAGCCGAGGTGTCTTCATTGATGAAGTGCAGCGGCACGCTGGCGGTCAGTGCTTCGTTCTCGTTCACGCGCAGGAAATCCAGGTGGATGATCAGCTGCTTGAACGGGTGGCGCTGCATGTCACGCAGCAGCACCTTGGTGACCTGGCCGTCCAGGTTCAGGTCCAGGATGGACGAGTAGAACCACTCGTTCTGCTGCGCCAGCCAGATCTGGTTGTGGTCCAGGTTGATGTTGATCGGAGCGACGTCGCCGCCGTACACGACGGCCGGGATCACGCCGGCGTGACGCAGGCGGCGGCTCGCACCCTTGCCCTGCACGTCACGAGCGGTGACCTTGATTTCATGAGTCTTGGACATTGTTTTACTACCAGTTGATGCCTCGCCCTGCGGCGAAGCGGTGAGGAGACATCCGCGACCAGATGCCCCCGGGAAACCACCCACCGTTGCCGGCGGGCGGAAAAAATCAATCCACGTACAGCGAGCTGACCGACTCACCGAAGGCGATGCGGCGCATCGTCTCGGCCAGCATTTCCGCCACGCTGAGCTGGCGGATCTTGCTGCACACCCGCGCCTCTTCACGCAGCGGGATGGTGTCGGTCACCACCAGCTCATCGAGCTGGGAGTTGTTGATGTTGTCCACTGCCGGGCCCGAGAGCACGGCGTGGGTGCAGTACGCGGCAACCTTGAGGGCGCCACGCGCCTTCAGCGCCGCGGCAGCCGCACACAGGGTGCCGGCGGTATCGACGATGTCATCGACCATCACGCAGGTCTTGCCTTCGACGTCACCGATGATGTTCATCACGGTGGAGACGTTGGCGCGCGGCCGGCGCTTGTCGATGATGGCCAGATCGGCATCATCCAGGCGCTTGGCGACGGCGCGCGCACGCACCACACCACCCACGTCCGGGGACACCACGATCAGGTTCTCCGTGCCGTAGGCGCGCCAGATATCGGCGAGCAGCAGCGGCGAGGCGTACACATTGTCCACCGGCATGTCGAAGAAGCCCTGGATCTGGTCGGCATGCAGATCCACCGTCAGTACCCGGTCAGCCCCGACAGCGCTGAACATCTTTGCCGCCACCTTGGCGGTGATCGGCACGCGCGAGGAACGCATGCGGCGATCCTGGCGCGAGTAGCCGAAATACGGCACCACGGCGGTGACACTGTTGACCGAGGCGCGCTTGAGCGCATCGATCAGGACCAGCAGTTCCATCAGGTTCTCTGCGCTGGGCGCGCAGGTCGGCTGGATCACGAACACGTCCTGCTTGCGGACGTTTTCCTCGATCTCGACCTGCACTTCACCATCGGAGAAGCGCGACACCAACGCCTTGCCAGGCCGCACCCCCAGTTCCTTGCAGATGCTCTGCGCAAGGCGCTTGTTGGCGTTGCCGGAAAATACCAGCAGGTTGGGGTGTTCTTGCATCATGACGGTCTCGGGCGGGAGCGATTGGCGGAGAACTGGGCCGCTGGCACCCGGAGGTGTCTGCGGTGACAACACCGCGGCGTATGCACCGCGCCCGCGCAGACATGCGCATGGAGTCGCGGCAGATATCCGCTAGTGGCAGGGGCGGGAGGATTCGAACCTCCGAATGCCAGGATCAAAACCTGGTGCCTTGGGCCTCTTGGCGACGCCCCTGCATCAAAATCAGTAACGCTCGAGTACATCAAGCAGTGGCGAGCGCTCCATGCCCGCAGCCACCCATGCCTGCAGTTCCTTCGGCAATTGCGCCAGGCCCTGCTCTGCAGCAGCGCGCGTGGCGAATTCGACGAAACAACCGCTTCCCGACCCGGTGAGTCGTGCCCGGCCGATACTGCTCAACGCTGCAAGCGCTGCCTCTACGGCAGGTTCGCGGCGGCGCAGGACCGGCTCGAACGCATTCCCGAGCAAAGACCCGGAAGCGAAGTCCGCTATTTTCGCCACTGGGGCATCCCGCGTCAAATCCGGTGATGCGAAAAGTGCGGGAGTCGGCACGTGAACGCCCGGGTGGACCAGCACGAACCAGGCCGGCGGCAGCGCGATGGGGGTGAGCAGTTCGCCCACGCCTTCGGCCCAGGCGTTGTGCCCGCGCACGAAGACCGGCACGTCCGCGCCCAGCTGGAGACCCAGCGCGGCCAGCGCATCCACGTCCAGGCCGGCGTTCCAGAGACGGTTCAAGGCGACCAGGACGGTGGCGGCATCGGACGACCCTCCCCCGAAACCACCGCCGGCAGGCACATGCTTTTCGATGCCGATATCAGCACCTTGGGCGACGTTCGCGACACGTTGCAACAACAGCGCCGCCCGCACGGCGAGATCATCGGCTTCGGCCACCCCCGCCACCGAGGTGCCTTCGCGGCGGATCCGGCCGTCTTCGCGGACCCGCAGCCGGATCCGGTCACCCCAGTCGAGCAGGCGGAACACGGTCTGCAGCGCGTGGTAACCGTCCGGGCGGCGGCCGGTGATGTGCAGGAACAGGTTCAGCTTGGCCGGGGCTGGCCAGTTCGACCAACCCTCGCGCGCATCCAACGTACTCATGGGCTGGCCAGCACCCAGCTGTCGACCACCAGACGGACCTTGGCGTCGCCATTGACCGCTTCGATGCGCCGCGGCAGCACCGGACGACCGGCGTCGGCCGGGTACCAGTCCAGATACTGGATCTCCCACCCGAGCTGCCGCACACGGCGCGGACGACCTTCGCCGTCGCGCTCGATCAGCCCCGCCGGCGCGCCGTCGGCCACCAGGCCGCGCACCCACTCGGGCAGCTGGTTGACCGGGATATCCCAGCCGGTGGCCTCCAGCAGAACCTGCTGGGCGTCTTCGCCTTCACGCGTGCCGCCCTCCAGGCCTTCCAGGCGCCCGCCCTGGTGCTGGCTGTCGCCGGTCAGCTTCCAGCTCTGCCGGGTGACCGGGGCACTGAGTTCGACCACGTACCCCTGGGCCTGCTGCTGCCAGTCGATGCGGCCGTTGCCACCGTTCTTGCCCTTGCTGATCGCCACCCGGCCCTGGAACGACCAGGCCGGCGAGGCGCGCACGGCGGCGACGCGCTCGGCCTCGGCCTGCTGCGCAGCGGGCGAAACAGTGGTGACCACGGTCGGGGCGGAGGGCGCCTTGCGCTCGTCCAGCGATACACAGGCGGAGAGCGACAACGCCGCGACCGCGGCAAACGCGGCTTTCAGGGACAGCAGATTCATACGCCGTATTTCTCGATCACGCGCTGCAGGGCGCGGTTGTCCGGGTCGAGTTTGCGCGCCTCTTCAAAGAAATGGCGCGCCTCGTCCTTCTTGTTCAACACCCACAGCACTTCGCCCACATGCGCGGCGATCTCCGCATCCTTGGCCAGCGTCCAGGCGCGGCGCAGCTGCACCAGTGCTTCTTCGTTGCGACCCAGGCGATACAGCACCCAGCCGTAACTGTCGACGATGGCGGCGTTGTCCGGCTCGGCCACGCGCGCGCGGTCGATCAGTTCCAAGGCTTCCTGATAACGCTGCGTGCGGTCGGCCAAGGTATAGCCGAGCGCGTTGAGCGCGGCGATGTTCTCCGGATCGGTGACCAGCACCTTGCGCAGGTCGGCCTCGGCGCGCGGGATGTCGTCGCGACGCTCCCAGGCCAGGGCGCGGGCATACAGCAGCGCGTTCTCGTCCGGATACGCGGCCAGGCCACGGGCCAGCGCGTCCAGTTCACCGGCATCGTCGTTGCCGCGCTGGCGCAGCTCGGCCTCGAGCAGATAGGCATCGCGGCGGGCATCGTCATCGACGGTGGCATCGGACTGGATCGCGTGCACTTCGGCCAGCGCCTTGTCGGTGCGGCCCAGCTCGTTCTGCGCATTGGCCGCCCGCAGCCGCGACTCATCGCGCTCCGGGCCACCGGGCACGCTGTGGTACCAGTTGACCGCTTCCTCGTAGCGCTTGAGGTACTCGGCGATCTTGCCCAGCAGCAGGCGCTGGGCCGGGTCCGGCTTGGTCGCCTGCCGGGAGATGTCGGTATACAGGGCCAGCAGGCCCGGGTCGTCCTTCTGCTTGGCCAGCAGCGACGCACGCATGCCGTAGGTCTGCACGTCCTGCGGGCCGACCGCCAGCACGCGCTCAGCGGCGGCGGGCTGGCCCATCAGGTCGTAGGAGATCGCGACCGCATTGCGCAGCTCCGGGTCTTGGGTGGTCCTGGGCTCCACGCCCTTCAGCAGGGCCAGGGCCTCATCGGTCTTGCCGGCCTGGTTGAGCTGGCTGGCATGCAGCAGGGCCACGCGTGGTTCATCGGGGAAGCGCTTGACCACCTCGTCGACCATGCGCCGGGCCAGCTCGGGCTGCTCCATGCGCATCGCCAGCCGGCCGAATTCCTGCCAGACCTCCAGGCGGTCGGGGATCGCGTTGGCATCGACCAGCTCGCCCAGCACCTGGGCCGGCACCTTGGGATCGCTGCCGCCGCTGATCAGGGCGCCGATCGCGAACTTCCAGGCGGTGGGATCGGGATCCTTGAGCAGGGCCTGCAGTTCGGTGCGGGCCGCCTTCACCTTGTTCTGGCGCATGTCCAGCGCGGCGGTGCTGCTGCGCATGGCCAGTGAGCGCGGCGCACGCTGCTCCCACAGGGCCAGCGCGCGGGCGGCGCGCTTGTCATCGTTGGCCAGCATGGCGATCCGGGAGGCGCGCTCGGCCAGGCCGGCATCGCCTTCACTGGCCTCGGCCGCCTCCAGGTACCAGCGCGCGGCGTCGCCCAGTTTGCCTGCCTGCAGGGCGAATTCGCCCGCCATGACCGGGGCCAGGGGGACCGCCTCGGCCGTGCTGTCCTTGCCTTTGGCCGGGGCTGCCGGGGGGGCGGCCAGGGCGTTGGCGGTGAACAAAGACAGCAGCAGAACGCTGGAGATGCGAATCAATGCGGGCATCGGGGGCATCTGAGCCTTAAAATGACGACTTGAATGGCCAGCAGCTTAGCGCAAGCAACTGAACAATGACCCTGTGGGTGCTCGGACTGAATCACCAGACCGCGCCGGTGGAACTGCGCGAACGCGCGTCCTTTGGCGGCGACGCCCTGCCCCAGGCATTGGCGTCGCTGCGCGATACCCCGCAGGTGGCCGAGGCGGTCCTGCTCTCCACCTGCAACCGCACCGAGCTGTATGCGGTGGCCGAATCCGGTGATGCACTGGCGCAGTGGCTGGAGTCGCACGCCGGCACCTTGCATGGGTACCTCTATCAGCACGCCGACGCCGATGCGGTGCGCCACCTGTTCCGGGTGGCCACCGGGCTGGATTCCATGGTGCTGGGCGAGCCGCAGATCCTGGGCCAGGTGAAGGACGCCTGGGCGCTTGCCCGCGACCACGGCCTGCTCGGCCAGCGCCTGGACCGGCTGTTCCAGCAGACCTTCTCGGTGGCCAAGCGCGCCCGCACCGATACCCGCGTCGGTGCCAACCCGGTCTCGGTGGCCTCCACCGCGGTGCGGTTGGCGCAGAACTCGTTCGCACGGCTGGAAGATTCCACCGTGCTGCTGGTCGGCGCCGGCGAGACCATCGAACTGGCCGCACGCCATCTCAGCGAAGGGCGCGTGCGCCGGCTGCTGATCGCCAACCGTACCCTCGCCCATGCGCAGGAGCTGGCCAGCCGGCATGGCGGCGTCGCCCTGCCATTGAGCGAACTGGACCGCCACCTGGGCGAGGCCGACGTGGTGTTCTCGGCCACCGCCGCGCGCGAGCCGGTGATCACCCGTGCGCACGTCGCTGCCGCGTTGAAGACGCGCAAGCACAAGCCGATGCTGCTGTTCGATCTGGCCGTGCCCCGCGATATCGAGGCCGGCGTGGGTGAACTGGCCGATGCCTTCCTGTACACCGTGGACGATCTGGAGCGGGCGGTCGAAGACAACCGCCGCAGCCGCCGGGAAGCCGCGGCCGAGGCCGAAGCGATCATCGAGCTGCAGGTCGCCCGGTTCGTGGAAACCCTGCAGGCCAGTGTGCACCAGGCCCCGCTGCGGCAGCTGCGCGCCTACGGCGAAGCGACCCGCGTGGAGATGCTGGAGAAAGCCCGCCAGCAGCTGGCCCATGGCAAATCACCCGAGGAAGTGCTCGAACTGCTCGCGCACGGCCTGACCAACCGCCTGCTGCACCCGCCCACCGCCGCCCTGCGCGCGGCTGCGCTCAGCGGCGATACTGAACTCACCCGCGCCGCCGAGCGCCTGTTCCCGGCCAAGCCGGGTTACCAGCACCCTGCCGTGCGTACCGATGTAGCGAGGAATGATGACGCCGACCCTGCGCCGTAAGCTGGAAGCGCTGGCCGAGCGCCGCGAAGAACTGGAACGCCTGTTGTCCGACCCGGCCGTGGTCGGCGACAACGACCGCTTCCGCACGCTCTCGCGCGAGTTTTCGCAGCTGGAGCCGGTCGCCAACGCGCTGGCCGACGAAGCCCGTGCCAAGGCCGATCTCGCCGCCGCCGAAGCGATGCGCGAAGACCCGGACCTGCGCGAGCTGGCCGACGAGGAAATCACGGCCGCCCAGCAGCGCCTGCAGCAGCTGGACGAGGAACTGGCCCTGCTGCTGGTCCCGCGCGATCCGCGCGACGACGGCAACCTGTTCCTGGAAGTGCGCGCCGGTACCGGCGGTGACGAGGCGGCGATCTTCGCCGGCGATCTGTTCCGCATGTACGCCCGCTACGCCGAGCGCCAGGGCTGGAAGGTCGAGATCGAATCGGACAACCCCGGCGAACATGGCGGCTACAAGGAAGTCGTGGCGCGCGTGGTCGGCCGGGGGGCATTCTCGCGGCTGAAGTTCGAATCGGGCACGCACCGCGTGCAGCGCGTGCCGGCGACCGAGTCGCAGGGGCGCATCCATACCTCCGCGGCGACCGTGGCGATCATCCCCGAGGCAGACGACGTGGAGGACGTGGTGATCAACCCGGCCGACCTGCGCGTGGACACCTACCGCTCCTCCGGCGCCGGCGGCCAGCACGTCAACAAGACCGAATCGGCGATCCGCATCACCCACCTGCCGACCGGCGTGGTGGTGGAGTGCCAGACCGAGCGCAGCCAGCACGCCAACCGCGACAAGGCGATGAAGCGCCTGAAAGCGCAGCTGCTGGACACCGAACGCAGCAAGCAGGCCGCCGCCCAGGCCGAAAGCCGCCGGCTGCAGGTCGGCAGTGGCGACCGCAGCCAGCGCATCCGGACCTACAGCTTCCCGCAGGGCCGGATCACCGACCACCGCGTGGAAGGGCTGACCCTGTACGACCTGCCCAACATCCTGACCGGCGATCTGGATGCACTGGTCAGCCGCCTGACCCACGAACACCAGGCCGACGAGCTGGCCCGGCTCGCGGAAGGCAGCTGAGCATGCCCGCCGCGGAGCGGCCACGATGAGTGCCGATCCGCAGCGTCTGCAGCTGCGTC
This sequence comes from Stenotrophomonas sp. RIT-551, assembly GCF_026241915.1. NCBI lineage: Bacteria > Pseudomonadati > Pseudomonadota > Gammaproteobacteria > Lysobacterales > Lysobacteraceae > Stenotrophomonas > Stenotrophomonas sp. RIT-551. The sequence continues at coordinate 140,549 of NZ_JAPJIU010000002.1, forward strand.
AGGCCGTCCAGCGCCAACCGACGGATTTCATTGCCTGGGTGATGCTGGCCGACGCCGAGCTGGAGGCCGGCGACGTGCGTGCCGGCGAGCAGGCTGCAGCGCGCGCGCTGCAGCTGCGCGGCGACCATCCCGAGGCACTGGCCCGGCTCGGTCGCGCACGTTGGATGCAGGGTCGCCATGATGAGGCGGCCACCCTGCTGCGCCAGGCCGCCGATCGCGCGCCGCAGCACCCCGGGATCACGCTGTGGCTTGGCCACGCACTGGAAGACGCCGGTCAGCCCGAAGCGGCCGCCGATGCGTATCGCCATGCGCACCGTCTGCTGCCCAGCGAGCCCTACATCACCGCGCAGCTGCTCAACTGGCAACGCCGCCTGTGCGACTGGCGCGACCTGGATCGGCTGTCGGCGCGGGTGCGCCAGGCCGTCGCCCAGGGCCAGGCCGTGGTCGAGCCGTTCGCCTTCCTCAGCGAAGACAGCAGCGCCGCCGAGCAGCTTGCCTGTGCGCGGCAGCGTGCGGCGGCGCTGGCCGAGGGAATCGCGCGGTTGCCGCCTTCCGGGGTGCGCCACGCGGGCAGGTTGCGGGTCGGCTTTCTTTCCAACGGCTTCGGCGCACATCCCACCGGCCTGTTGACCGTGGCGCTGTTCGAACAGCTGCGCGCGCAGGGCATGCTGGAGCTGCATCTGTTCGCGCTCACCGGGGACGACGGCAGCCCCATCCGCCAGCGCCTGCAGCAGGCGGCAAACACGTTGCACGATGTCAGCGCGCAGCCGCACCAGCACATCGCCCGACGCATCCGCGAGGCGGGCATCGATGTGCTGTTCGATCTGCGCGGCTGGGGCGGTGGCGGAACGCCGCAGGTGCTGGCGATGCGGCCGGCGCCCGTGCAGGTCAACTGGCTCGCCTACCCGGGCACCTCCGGCGCGCCGTGGATCGATCATGTGCTGGCCGATGCCTTCGTGCTGCCCGACGCGCTGGTGCCGGCCTTCAGTGAGAACGTGCGGCGCCTGCCGCGCGCGTTCCAGCCCTCGGACAACACCCGCGTGCTGGAACCGGCACCGTCGCGCGAGGACTGCGGCCTGCCGGCGCAGGGCATGGTGCTGTGCTGCTTCAACAACAGCTACAAGCTCAACCCGCGCAGCATGCAGCGGCTGTTGGCGGTGCTGCAGGGCATACCGGGCAGCGTGCTGTGGCTGCTCTCCGGCCCGGGCAATGCCGACGCGCGGCTGCGCAGCGCGGCACGCCAGGCGCAGCTGGATCCGGCGCGGCTGGTGTTCATGCCGCGCCTGCCCCACCCGCACTACCTGGCGCGTTACCAGCACGCCGACCTGTTCCTGGACACCCATCCCTACAACGCCCACACCACCGCTTCGGATGCGCTGTGGGCCGGCTGCCCGGTACTGACCTGCCCCGGCACGACGTTCGCCTCGCGCGTGGCCGGCAGCCTGAATCATCACCTGGGCATGCACGATTTCAACGTCGCCGATGATGCCGCGTTCGTGGCCACCGCAGTGCGCCTGGGCAATGACCCGGCCGCGCTGCAGGCCGCGCGCGCGACGCTGGCCCAGCGTCGTGAGGACAGCGGGCTGTTCGACATGGCCGGCTTCGCGCGCGATTTCAGTGCGGTGGTCGAGGCGCTCGCACGCGAGCGTGGTTGGCAGGGCCCACACATCGCCTGAGCATCGGCTGCGCTAGGCTCGGGCCTCCTGTGGATGACCGAGGCACGCTGATGGGCAAGCTCAAGCGCAAGGACTACCAGGCCCTGCTGGAACCGATGCAACTGGAACTGGCGGCAATGGCGCGCTGGGTGCAGCACACCGGGCAGCGCGTGCTGGTGCTGTTCGAAGGCCGCGACACCGCCGGCAAGGGCGGCGCGATCCAGGCCATCGCCGAGCATCTCAATCCGCGCCAGTGCAAGGTGGTCGCGCTGCCCAAGCCGACCGACCGCGAGAGCACGCAATGGTATTTCCAACGCTACGTCTCACACCTGCCGGCGGCCGGTGAGATCGTGCTGATGGACCGCAGCTGGTACAACCGTGCCGGGGTCGAGCACGTGATGGGCTATTGCACCGAGGCGCAGTACCGCAGCTTCCTGGCGCAGGCGCCGGTGTTCGAAAAGCTGCTGATCGATGACGGCATCGTGCTGTTCAAATACTGGCTCAGCGTGGACCAGGCGCAGCAGGAAAAGCGTTTCGCCGAACGCCACCTCGATCCGCTCAAGGGCTGGAAGCTCTCACCGGTGGACCTGGAATCGCGCAGCAAGTACAGCGCCTACACCGAGAGCCGCGAAGCGATGCTGCGCGCCACCCACAACGACGATGCGCCGTGGACGCTGGTGGACTTCAATGACCAGAAGCGCGGGCGGCTGGGTCTGATCCGCAACCTGCTCGACCGCCTGCCCGATACCCGCGTGGACGAACCGGTACTGGCGCTGCCACCGTTGAAGGGCAAGCTGCACAAGGAGCACTTTGGCGTGCTGAAGCCGATCGAGGCGTTCGTCACCACGTAGATTCACGCCATGCGTGGATGCTTTTGGGTCTACCGCGCGCAACGGGGCAAAGGCGTGCCGACCATCCACCGGCACGCCCGTCAGGCTCAGCCTTCCTTGATCCGCGCCTCGATGTCATGCGCGGTGACCGGGCCGAGGAATTCCTTGGCGACCTTGCCGTCCGGTGCGATCAGGTAGGTCATCGGCAGGCCGCGCGGGATCGCGAAGTCTTCCGGCGGGTTGTAGGTGTCCACGATCACGATCGGGTAGGTGACCGGCCGCTTCTCCAGGAAGGCCTTCATCTCGGCCGGCTCGATGTCCTCGAAGGCCAGCCCGACCACTTCGATCTCATTGCGCATCGCGTGCAGCGCCGAGAGCTCGGGCATTTCCTTGCGGCACGGCGCGCACCAGGTCGCCCAGAAGTTCACCACCACCCATTTGCCACGGTGCGCGGCCAGATCGTAGTCGGTGCCATCCAGCGCCTTGGCCTTGAGCGTGGGCTGTTCGACGGTCCTGCGCTCGGTGGCTGGCACCGCATCGGTCGGCGGCACAGCCGGTTCATCGATCGGGGCCGGGGCGGCGGGCGCAGCGGCCTCGCTCTGTGCAGCGGGCTTGTTGCAGGCGGCCAGCGTCAGCAGGCCCAGGGCCAGCAGCAGGGGCTTGGCGGTCATGGTTTGTCTCCGGGGGTCGAATAGATATCGCTGACGCGGCGTTTGAGCAGTTCGCGCAGCGGCAGGCGCAGCGTGTCCAGTGCGGCCACCGAGGCCGTGCCCAGGCTGTCGTCGCGATACGGCAGGTAGGCTTCCTTGATCGGGATCCGCATCTGCGTGGTCTCGTACAGGTCGGCCAGGGTGAGTTTGTCCAGGTCGCGCGCCAGCAGCCACTCGCCCTGCTCGTCGCGGCGGACCACGCGGATCGCTTCCAGATCGCACAGCAGGGTATGCAGCAGCGAATCGGTCAGCATCGGCTCCAGCCGCAGGATCTCGTCGTCATCCAGGCTGCGGCCATCGGCGCGCGCCTGGTGGAAGCGGCCGATCAGCCGCAGCAGGCCGTAGATCTCGTAGCCCACCGGCAGGCGCAGGTCGGCCGGCTGGTAGCGGAACGCGGCGATCGAGGAGGCCAGCGAGGCGCCGAGCAGCACCGAGACCCAGCACAGGTAGATCCACAGCAGCAGGATCGGCACGAAGGCGACCGTGCCGTAGAGCTTCTGGTAGGACTGGAAGCTGCCCAGGTAGGCGCCCATGCCCCACTTCACCAGCTCGAGCATGATCGCGGCCAGGATCGCGCCGGGAATGGCATGCCGCCATTTGACCGTGTGGTGCGGCACCACGCGGTAGACCAGCATGATGCAGAGGAATTCGATCAGGATCGGGGCGACGGTCAGTGACACGTTGGCCAGCCAGCGGCCTTCGCTGGTGCCGAACAGCGGCAACGCGAACACCCGCGCCGAGACCGCCAGCGACGCCGCCGCCAGCATGGCGCCGAGGGTGAGCACGGTCCAGTAGACCAGGAAGCGGGTCAGCTTCGGTCGGGTCGAACTCACCCGCCAGATCTGGTTGAAGGTTTCCTCCACGCTGTTGAGGGTGATCAGCAGCGACACCACCAGCGCGATGAAGCCGGCGGCAGTGAGCTGCCCGGCGCTGGCCGAGAACTGGCGCAGGTAGCCTTCGGCGGCGCGCGCGGCGTTGGGCACGAAGTTGGAGAACACGTAGTCGCTGAGGGTGTCGCTCCAGCGGTCGAACACCGGGAACGCGGAGAGCACCCCGAACACCACGATGGCCAGCGGCACCAGCGCGAACACCGTGGTGTAGGCCAGCGAGGCGGCCGCCTGGAACAGACGGTCATCAAGGAAACGGCGCCACAGGAAGCGGCCGAAGCTGATCGTGCGCGCGCGGTCCCGGACGCGTTCGATCCACAGGTTGATCGTATCGAGAGGTTCCATCGGCGCAAGGGTACCCGATGACGGGTGTGCGGCATGCACGCCTGCTCACGGCGGCCGGCCCGCCACGGACCTCGCCCTGAGCGGGCTGCGTTGCCATACTGCCTGCATCGGACGCAACGAGATGAAAGCGAAATGGCGGAGATCCTGGTGCTGTATTACAGCCGTGGCGGTTCAGTGGCACGGCTTGCCCGCCAGATTGCGCGCGGCATCGGCGAGGTGCCGGGCATGAGCGCGCGGCTGCGCACGGTGCCGCCGGTGGCCGCGGTGACACAGACGGCCCTGCCCCCGGTGCCCGAAGACGGTGCGCCGTATGTGAGCGTGGCCGATCTGGCCGAGTGCACGGGGCTGCTGCTGGGCAGCCCGACCCGGTTCGGCAACATGGCCGCGCCGGTGAAGCACTTCCTGGACGGGCTGGGTGCGGAATGGGTCAACGGCACCCTGGCCGGCAAACCAGCCGGGGTGTTCACCTCCACGGCCTCGCTGCACGGTGGGCAGGAGTCGACCCTGCTGTCGATGCAGGTACCGCTGCTGCACCACGGCTGCCTGATCGTGGGCATCCCCTTCACCGAGCCGGCACTGAGCCACACCACGACCGGGGGCACGCCGTATGGCGCCAGCCATGTGGCCGGGGCGGACGACAACCCGGTGCCCAGCGAGGATGAAAGCATCCTGGCGCGGGCGCTGGGGCGGCGGGTGGCCGATATCGCACGGCGGCTGGCGTGAGCACCCGGGCGCAGGAGATCGTGCTGGCCCTGCTGCTGGTGGCGTTGGCGGTGCTGTTCGCGGTCTGGTTCGCGCAGGACAAGCATTGGCTGGCCACCCAGCTGGTCTTCACCCTGCCGCCGCTGCTGCTGGCGCTGGGTGTGCTGGTGCGGCGGGGCAAGGCGATGTTCTGGGCCGGGGTGCTGGCGCTGTTCTGGTTCAGCCACGGGGTGATGAGCGCCTGGAGCCACCCGGAGGTCGCGTTGTGGGGGTGGCTCGAGCTGGCGCTGGCGCTGGCGGTGATCGGGGTGGCGAGCACGCCGGGGCTGCGGCGGCGCTTCGGGCGGAAGACCACAACCGGCTGACCGTGTGGCGTCGCAAGCCTGCATCGGGCGGGCGTCAGCCGTATCATCTACCGGTCGGCGCGGCGGTTCCGTGCCCTTCTGTCTGGTACCCAGGATGCTTGCAATGGAAGAACTACTGATCATCACCACCGGTGGCACGATCGACAAGATCTACTTCGACGACAAGTCGGACTATCAGATCGGTGATCCGCAGATCGGGATGATCCTGCGCGAGCTGGGCGTGACCTTCCGTTTCAACGTGATTCCGATCCTGCGCAAGGATTCGCTGCACATCACCGACGAGGACCGCGAGCTGATCCGGGCGACGATCGCCGCGCAGCCGACCCGGCATGTGCTGGTGACCCACGGCACCGACTCGATGGTGCAGACGGGCCAGGTGCTGAAGTCGATCACCGACAAGACCATCGTCATGACCGGCGCGCTGAGCCCGGCACGGTTCCGCGGTTCGGATGCGGAGTTCAACATCGGCTGCGCGATCGGTGCGGTGCAGTCGCTGCCGAGCGGTGTGTACATCGCGATGAACGGCCGGATCTGGAATCCGGAGCAGGTGCGCAAGAACGTCGCCGCGAACCGGTTCGAAGCGGCGTAATCCTTGGCGCAGCGTGTTGATCGAACGAACGCCCCGGCATGCCGGGGCGTTCTGCGTTGGTGCGATGGGAAAGCGATCAGTACTGCGCGGTCAGGGTGACCCCGGAGAAGGTCGAGTAGGCCTTCACCCGCACATGCCAGGTGCCGGCCGCCGGCGACGGGATCGTGCAGGTCTCGTTGTTGCCGCTCAGGTACGGGCGGCAGGTGTAGACGGTATCGGTCGGCGCGCTGCCGTTGCGGACATACAGATCGGCATCGCCACTGCCGCCGGCGATGGTGACCTTCAACTGGCTGCTGCCCGAGGGCACGGCCACGGTGTAGGCCAGCGAGGCACCGCTGGCAGCGCCCAGGCCCGTGACCGGCACATTGTTCTGCAGCACGGTGCCGGTACCCGGGCCCGGGCCGGTGCCGTTGAGCGCGGCGGTCACCGCCGCATCGGCGTCCACGATCCCCGCGCCGCAACCGCCGGAGCAGGCGCCCGGCAACGGCCGTGCGGTGCTCTTGAGCAGGCTTTCGATGGCGGCCGGGCTCAGCGTGGTGGGCGCGACGGACTGGATCAGCGCGACCACGCCGGCCACGTGCGGTGCCGCCATCGAGGTGCCGTTGTAGGAGGCGTAGGACGCACTGCCCGGTACCGTGGTGCCGCTGTTGAGGGTGGAGAGGATGCCCTGCCCCGGCGCGGAGATGTCGATGCCGGTTCCGTAGTTGGAGAAGCTGGCGCGGGCGCCGGCCGAGGTGGTCGCGGCCACCGCGATGACGTTGGCGCAGTTGGCCGGTACCGAGGAAGAGACGTTGGTGTTGCTGTTGCCGGCCGCCACGACCACCGTGGTGCCGCGCGAGACGGCGCCGTTGATCGCGGTCTGGTAGGTGGTGGAGCAGCTGCCACCGCCGCCGAGGGACATGTTGATCACTTCGGCCGGGTTGGCGTTGGCCGGGACGCCGCTGACGGTGCCGCCAGAGGCCCAGACAATGGCGTCGGCGATGTCGGAGGTGTAGCCGCCGCACTTGCCGAGCACGCGCACCGGCACGACCTTGGCATTGAAGGCCGTGCCCGCCACGCCGGTGCTGTTGTTGGTCACCGCCGCGACAGTGCCGGCCACGTGGGTCCCGTGCCAGCTCGAATTGGCGGCCGGAATGCCCGAGCCGCATTCGTTGGCGGCGTACCAGTCGCCTTCGTCGTTGGGGTTGTTGTCGCGGCCACCGCCGTCGCGCGCCATCGCCGCGTCGCTGATGAAGTCGTAGCCGGGCAGGAGGTTGGCGTTGAGATCGGGGTGGTTGGTGATGCCGGTGTCGATCACCGCCACCACCACGCCGGCGCCGGTGGCCTTGTCCCAGGCCGGGCGTACGTTGATCGAGGCATTGCTGGTGCCAAAGCCCCACTGTTCGGAGAACCGGGCGTCATTGGGCACCAGGGTGGCCTGCATCAGCTGATCGACCTCGACGTATTCCACGCTCGGATCGGCGGCCAGGCGGCGCATCAGCAGCTCGGCTTCGGCACGGTCCAGCGGCCGGTCGGCCTTGACCACGGTCGGGCCGATCGCCAGCTGGCGCAGCTTCTGCAACCCCAGCGCGCGGCCCTGGGCGGCCGGTACCGCCGCCGCGGCGGCCTTGAGCGAGCTGGCCAGTGCAGTCGGGGTGGCGACCTCGGTGCTGCCGTCCTTGTACTTCACGATGAAGCGCTGATGGGTCGGCGCCGAGGACAGGCCGCTCAACTGCACATCGCCAGCGAAGGCCGGGGTGGCCAGCAGCAGGGTCGACAGAACGGACGCGCCCAATACAACCAATGCACGCTGACGCAAACGGTGTTGCGAGACATGAGACATCGGATTTCCCTTTCAGACAGTGAATGCCGTCGTCGCGGCTGAGAATCCAGGTCCGATCCGGGGGCTACTGCAATCGATGGCGCGGATCGGCCCGGTGAGTGGATCGGTTCCCCTGAATCAAACCGCCCATCGCGACGCTAGTGGCTGACTGGTCGATCAACAATGTTTCAGCTGCACTTCAGTGACATGAAATGTCGGATCTGAGACTTTCCGGGTCGAGGGTTTGTGAAAGTGAAGGCGCAATCGGCCTTTCGGGTGGGCCGATTGCGCCACGGATTGTCTGAAATGGCTGTCGCGTCCGACAAATCCGGGACAACACTTGCGCATCAATCACTTACGCCACTGCTACCGCAGGACAGTAGTGCCGGCGCGGTGGCCGGCTCCCGACCATCGCGTAGTGCCGGCCGCTGGCCGGCTCCGCGGAATGCTGCAGAGCCGGCCAGCGGCCGGCACTACCGATGTCGAACGCTGCGCGGCCTGTCTTGGGGGAGCACCACCGGCGCGGTGCCGAACGGGCAACAAAAAACCCGCCTGTCGCCAGGCGGGTTTTCGATGCTTGCGCTCAGACCCCGAGGACTCAGGCGTCCAGGCGGACCAGCCAGCCGTGACGGTCCGGCAGGCGGCCGTACTGGATGTCGGTCAGTTCCTTGCGCAGCGACATCGTCACTTCGCCGGCCGGGGCGTTGATGTCACCCACCGAGAAGCCTTCGCCCTTGAGCTGGCCGATCGGGGTGACCACCGCAGCGGTACCGCAGGCGAACGCTTCCACGATCTCGCCGGAGGTCACGCCATCCTTCCACTCCTCCAGGGTGACCTTGCGCTCTTCGACCTTCATGCCGCGGTCGCGGGCCAGCTGCAGGATGCTTTCACGGGTGATGCCTTCCAGGATGCTGCCCGACAGCGCCGGGGTCACCAGGGTGCCGTCCTTGTAGACCAGGAACACGTTCATGCCACCCAGTTCTTCCAGGTACTTGCCCTCGACCGGGTCCAGGAACAGCACCTGCGAGCAGCCCTGTGCCTGCGCCTTCTGCTGCGGCAGCAGCGAGGCGGCGTAGTTGCCACCGCACTTGGCCGCGCCGGTGCCGCCCTTGCCTGCGCGTGCGTACTCGGTGGACAGCCAGATCGCGACCGGCGCCACGCCCTTGGCGAAGTACGGGCCGGCCGGGCTGGCGATGACGTAGTAGCCGGCCTTGTGCGCGCCGCGCACGCCGAGGAAGGCTTCATCGCCGATCATGAAGGGACGGAAGTACAGGCTGGATTCGTCGGCCGAGGGCACCCACGACGCGTCCACGGCGATCAGCTGCTTGAGCGATTCGACGAAGATCTCCACCGGCAGTTCCGGCAGCGCCAGGCGCTGGGCCGAACGCTGCAGGCGGCGGCCGTTGGCCTCCGGGCGGAAGGTCCAGATCGAGCCGTCGGCGTGGCGGTAGGCCTTGATGCCTTCGAAGATTTCCTGGCCGTAATGGAGCACCGCGGCGGCCGGGTCCAGCTGCAGCGGACCGTACGGGCGCACCACGGCATCGTGCCAGCCGGTGTCCTTGTCCCAACGCACTTCCACCATGTGATCGGTGAAGTGCAGACCAAAACCGGGGGCGGCCAGGATGCGCTCACGCTCCTCGCTGCTGCGCGGCTGGGCGGAACGGGTGGTGTTGAAGCTCACGGAAGACTGGGACACCGGATATTTCCTGTTCTGGTTACGGGGAACGCCGTGACGCCGGCTGGCGATGGGCGGTTACAGCATGCCGGTTTCGAGCCGGGCGGCCTCGGACATCATGTGACGGCCCCACGGCGGGTCGAACACCAGCTCGACGTCGGCCTCGGCCACCGTCGGGATCATTTCCAGCTTGCTGCGCACGTCATCGACGAGGATCTCGCCCATGCCGCAGCCGGGCGCAGTGAGGGTCATCTTGATGTCGACCTCGCGCTGGCCGTCGTCCAGGTGCTTGAGGTCCACTTCATAGACCAGCCCCAGATCGACGATGTTGAAGGGGATCTCCGGATCGAAGCAGGTGCGCAGCTGTTGCCACACCAGTTTTTCGACCTCCTCGTCGGAGGCATCGGCGGGCAGTTCCAGCGCCGGGGGCGCTTCCTTGCCGATGGCATCGCCATCCTTGCCGGCGATGCGGAACAGATTGCCTTCGACAAAGACGGTATAGCTGCCACCCAGGGCCTGGGTGATATAGCCATAGCTGCCAGCGGGCAGCGTGACCGTTTCGCCCTGCGGGACCATGACGGCCTCGCAGTCGCGTTCGAAGTGGACAGGTTCACTGCTACGGGAATACATGTGGATCGATATGGGGGTCGCGGCCAATTCCCGCAAGGCGACCATTTTAGCCCAGTGGCCGCCCACGCGCCGGTCACCCCGCAAGCCGGTATCCTGTGGGGACTTACAGGAAGATTGCATGTCGCCCACGTCCGTGCCTGTCCGGAGCCGCCACTGGCTCTGGCCCCCGCTGTTTCTGCTTGGTGTTGTCACGGCCACGCTGGCCTGGTTGTTCATCGCCCTGCTCACTGGCCGCCAGGCCAGCTGGATGGCGGTTGTGGCCGCGCTGGAGATCGCGTTCATGCTGCGCCTGGGCACCCTGCGCGCCGGTGCCCCCCGGGTGGTGCTGACCGTGCTGGCCACCGTGCTGGTGGCGCTGGCGGCCAACTGGGGGATCGCCTCGGCCTACCTGGGCGGCTCGATGGGGCTCACCCCGTGGGAATCAGCGTTGCGCATGGGGCCCTATCTGGCCTGGACCCTGAGCGGCCTGGCCAACGGCGCGGTGGAATGGCTGTGGCTGGGTGTGGCGCTGGTCGTGGGTTGGTGGGTGGCCAAGTAAGGCACCCTGCACGCTGTCGGAAGGCAGCTGAAAGAGAGCCCCCTGAGTCAGGGGGCGGCGCCGAAGGCGCGGGGGTCTGGGTGCTGATGAGACCGGGCCCGCGTTTTGCGCAGCAGAACGTGGGGCGTCAGCGCGCATGCGATGACGTTTACCCGCCGTCGAGGGCCTTCAGTTCGCTGACCAGCGCGCTGGCCGCACCGGCGCCATCGCCGTACAGCATCCGGGCGTTGTCGGCATAGAACAGCGCATTCTCGATGCCGGCAAAGCCGGTGCCCTTGCCGCGCTTGATCACCACCACGTTGCGGGCGTTGACCACGTCCAGGATCGGCATGCCGTAGATCGGGCTGGCCGGATCCGTGCGCGCGACCGGGTTGACCACGTCGTTGGCGCCGATCACCAGCACCACGTCGGTGTTCGGGAACTCGGGGTTGATGTCGTCCATGTCGGCGATCAGGTCGTACGGCACGCCCGCTTCGGCCAGCAGCACGTTCATGTGCCCCGGCATGCGCCCGGCCACCGGGTGGATCGCGAACTTCACCTTGATGCCGCGATCGATCAGGCGCTGCGCCAGTTCCCACACCTTGTGCTGGGCCTGGGCCACGGCCATGCCGTAGCCGGGCACGATCACCACGCGCTCGGCGAAGGCCAGCATCGCGGCGACATCGCTGGCCTCGATGGGCTTCTGCGCGCCGCTGATTTCCTGCGCCACGCCGCCGCCCCCGAAATTGGAGAACAGCACGCCGCTGATCGGCCGGTTCATCGCCTTGGCCATCAACCGCGTCAGCAGGATGCCGGCCGCGCCGACCATCATGCCGGCGATGATCAGCGCCTCGTTGCCGAGCACATAGCCTTCGAACGCCACCGCCAGGCCGGTAAACGCGTTGTACAGCGAGATAACCACCGGCATGTCGGCGCCGCCGATCGGCAGCGTCATCAGCACGCCCAGTGCGAGTGCGACCACGAAGAAGCTGATGATCGCCACCGGGCTCAGCGTGACCGCCGCCCAGATGCCCAGCACCACCATCGCCAGCGCGACCAGCAGGTTGAACACCTGCTGCCCCGGGAACGTGACGCGGCGGTCCAACCGCCCGTCGAGCTTGGCCCAGGCGATGATCGAGCCGGACAGCGACACCGCACCGATCGCCGAGCCGATCACAGCCAGCGCCAGCACCGTCGCCGACGGCTGGCGCGCGGCCAGATCGGCCAGCGCCTGCTCGCTCCAATGGGTGGTATCGCGGTTGGCCAGGAAGGAGAAACGCAGCAGTTCAACCGCACCGATCGCTGCCGCCGAACCGCCGCCCATGCCGTTGTAGAGGGCCACCATCTGCGGCATGTCGGTGATCGCCACGCGCTTGGCCGACCACCAGGCCACTCCGGTGCCGATCGCCACCGCCGCCAGGATCAGCGGAATGTTGTGCAGCTCGGGCAGGAAGAACGTGGCTACCGTGGCGATCAGCATGCCCAGCCCGGCCCAGCGGATGCCGCTGCGCGCGGTCATCGGCGAGGCCATGCGCTGCAGGCCAAGCAGGAACAGGGTCGCGGCGACCAGGTAGCTCACCTGGACAAGCCATTGCAGCAGCTGCGCGGTGGTCACGTTCAAGGCGCCTTCTCCCCGGCGTCGCGCTTGGCGCTGGGCTTGAACATGTCCAGCATGCGTTCGGTCACCACGTAGCCGCCGGCTGCGTTGCCGGCGCCCAGGACCACCGCGATGAACCCGATGATCTTCTCCAGCGGCGTCTGCGCGTGCCCCAGCACCACCATCGCGCCGATCAGCACGATGCCATGGATGAAGTTGGACCCGGACATCAGGGGGGTATGCAGGATCACCGGCACCCGCGAAATGATCACGTGGCCGGCAATGGCGGCCAGCATGAAGATATACAACGCCACGAACCCGTCGCTCATTGCAGTCACTCTCCCAGGCGGTCATCCCGTCCCCTGCATCATAACCATGCGCTGAACCAATCGGGCAGGCCGGTCAACCACGCCCGCCCCGGGGCGTTCTCACGGTATCCCCCTGCCGGAACGCTACCCTGTGCTGGTGAGCTCTCCCCTACCGTCGACGGATGCCGACCTGCCCGCCACGCCCGAGGTGGCGCTGCCGGTGTCGCTGGACGCCTTCCTGGCTGGCATCGGCCCGCGCGCGTTCCGCTTCGCCGAAGCGGGCCTGCGCCAGCGCGAGGACGCGCTGGATGCGGTGCAGGACAGCATGTTGAAGATGCTCGGCTATCGCGACAAACCCGCCGCCGAATGGGCGCCGTTGTTCTGGAGCATCCTGCGCCGCCGCGTGGTCGACCTGCAGCGCCGCCGTGGCTTCCGCCTGAAGTTCTGGCGCAGCAGCGACGAGGCCGGCGGCGACCACGATATCGACTGGGCCGACAGCGCCCCCGGTCCGGCCCAGGCCCATGAGCAGCGCGACCAGTACGCGCAACTGGTGCAGGCGCTGCGGGAGCTGCCCGCGCGCCAGCGTGAGGCCTTCACCCTGCGCGTGCTGCAGGACCTGGATGGCGCCACCACGGCCAAGGCCATGGGCTGCAGCGAAGGCGCGGTCAAAACCCATCTTTCGCGCGCCCGCCAGGCGCTGCAGCAGTCTCTGGAGATCGCCCTGTGAACCGCCCCCTGCCCCCTTCGATGCCTGACGATGCCGCCCTGCGGCAGCTGCATGCGCAGGCGCTGGATACGCTCTCGCCGACCACGCTGGCGCGGCTGCGCAGCGCGCGCCATGCGGCCTCACCGGCCAAGCGGCATGCGCCGTCGTGGTGGATGGCGACGGCCTGTTCGGCGGTGGTCGCCCTCGCCTTGGGCTACAGTTTCCTCCTGGGCGAATCGAGCGCCCCGCCGGCACCGGTGATGGCGAGCGCCACCGATGACAGCAGCGATGTCCTCGACGAGAATCCCGATCTGTATTTGTGGCTGGGCGGCACCGACCTGGCAATGGAGTGATGATGAAACTGCGACTGTCCCTGGGGCTGGTATGGCTGACCTTGAGTGCGGCGGGCTGGGCGCAGACCGCCCCGCTGCCGGACTGGGACGCGCTCAGCCCGCAGCAGCGCGAGGCGTTGATCGCGCCCGTGCGTGACCGCTGGAACGACGCGCCTGCCCCGCAGCGCGAGCGCATGCTGCAGCACGGCCAGCGCTGGCTGACCATGACCCCGGAGCAGCGCGCGCAGGCGCACCGCGGCCGCCACCGTTTCGAGAACATGACGCCGGAGCAGCGCGAGCAGGCGCGCGCATTGTTCGGTCAGATGCGCAGCATGAGCCCGGCGCAACGGCAGGAGCTGCGCGACCGCTGGGCGCGGATGACGCCGGACGAACGCAAGGCGTGGCTGAAGGCCAACCCCGCCCCTGCTGCGCCGCCGTCCAAGCGCTGAAGCGCCGAAGCACTGAAGCAACGACCAACAACGGGGACGGGGGTAGTTATCAACTATCCCCGTCCCCGTTTTTTCAGGCGGCGACCCAGCGGGTTTTCGCGAGCAGTTCGTCGTCCCAGTCGAAGGTGACGGCGCCGTCTTTCAGGAACAGCGCGACGAAGTTGTAGACGTTGCGGGCGTACATCTCGCTGGCATGCACCGCGCCCTGGCTGGCCAGGTTGAGCGGGCCGTCGATGAGCACGCCGTCCAGGTCCACCACCTCGCCCGGTTGGGTGGCTTCGCAGTTGCCGCCGGTTTCCGCGGCCAGATCGACGATCACGCTGCCTGGTTTCATGCCACGCGCCATCGCGGTGCTGACGATTTTCGGCGCGGGCCGGCCGGGCACGGCGGCGGTACAGATCACCACGTCCACCGTGCGCAGGTGCTCGCCCAGGCGGCGCTGCTGCTCGGCACGTTCCTCATCGGTCAGCGGCCGCGCGTAACCACCTTCGCCGACCGCGCTCACACCCAGGTCAAGGAATTTGCCGCCCAGCGATTCGATCTGCTCGCGGGTTTCCGGACGCACATCGAAACCTTCCACCTGCGCGCCGAGACGGCGGGCGGTCGCGATGGCCTGCAGGCCGGCCACGCCGGCGCCGACCACCAGTACCTTCGAGGGGCGGATCGTGCCCGCAGCGGTGGTCAGCATCGGGAAGAAGCGCGGCGCGCGCTGCGCCGCGATGAGGGTGGCTTTGTAGCCCGCCATGCCGGCCTGCGAACTGAGCACGTCCATGGACTGGGCCCGCGTGGTACGCGGCAAGCGCTCCAGCGGAAACGCCTGCAGGCCGCGCGACTGGATCAGCCCGGCGCGCTCGGCATCGGCCTGCGGATGCAGCATCCCGATCAGGCTGGCGCCCGGTTTCAACCGGGCAAGGCGGTCATTGGCGGGAGGCTGCACGCACAGCACGATGTCGGCCTGGGCCAGGCGGGTGTCATCGGCGGGCTGCGCGCCCACCTCCTGATACAGCGCATCGGGGAAGCCGGCCGCCAACCCGGCACCCGGTTCGAATGACACGCCTGCGCCGAGCGCGATCAGCTTGCGCGCCGTTTCCGGCGTCATCGCCACGCGCCGTTCCCCCGGCGCGTGCTCCTTTACCACCAACACCTCGACAGCCATGCCTGTCCCCGACGATCAGCGGATTGTGGGCTGATCGTAACCTGATCGTCAGGCCAAGGTGGCCCTCCGGGCTCAATGCACGGTGGCGTTCCTGGTATCCAGCCGATCGATCACGCCCTGCATGGCACTGTCGAAGGCGCCATCGTCGATATGCGCCCGCAGGCGACCCAAGCGCACCATCACGGCAAGTTCTTCCGGCGAGGCCACGCAGAAGCGCACCCCGCGCCGGTTGACGAACAGCAGGCGCTGGGAAATCGGGCTCACCCAGGACAGCTTGCCGGCCTGGACCTTGCCGTCCTTGTCGACGAAATCCAGCCAGCTGCCGATCTCCAGGCCGCGGAAGCGGTCGGCATCGGCATTGTCGAAATCGCTGACATCCACCTTGCTGCCCAGCTCCACCGATGGCGATTCCTGGGCCGGTGGCGAGGGCAGCGCGACCTGCGGCAGTTCGGGCAGCGCGCGCTCAAGCTCCGGGCGCGATTCGGCGATGCCCTGCAGGGTGTCGTGCAGCGCGTCGATGGCACTGGTGGCTGCATCGGCGTGCACCCCCACGCTGGCGAACACCTTGCGCAGCGCGGGATGCCAGGCCTGCAGCCACGGCTTGCCGACGATATGGCGGCGGGCCTCGGCCACTTCCTCCAGCATGCCATCGGCCAGGCTCAGCGCCTCACCGACCGACGCCCCGTCTTCGCCTTCGCGCAGCACGGTCAGGGTCAGGTGGTGCTGCCAGGGCTGGCGCAGGAACTCGCCGATGGCCTGCGGCAACGTGGTATCGCCAATACGGCGGTCCAGTTCGGTAGTGGCGCGCTGGCGCGCCATCTCCAGCTTTTCCTGGCCGCGCTGGGTCTCGGCGGCCCGGCGCTCGGCGATCTCGATCCGGCGACGATGCTGGGTCAGGAACTCGCGGAATTCTTCTTCCAGGGTCAGGAAGATCGCCAGGTTCTCATTGAACTCGGCCACCAGCCGCTCGATGATTTCTTCGACCTTGCCCATCAGCACGCGCTCGGCCTGGCTCTCGCCGGTATTGCCCTCGCAGGCTTCGGCCAGCGAGTTGAGCAGCTTGCGCGCCGGGTGGGTCTTCTGCACGAACATGCGGCGATCGAGCATGGCGACCTTGACGAAGGGCACCACCAGACGGCCGATCAGCTCGCGCGAGCGGCCTTCCAGGTCGCGCTCGTCGAGCATTACATCGAACAGCATGCCGACCAGATCGATCGCGTCCTCGTCCTGCGGGTCCAGCCGGGCCTGCGCGGGGTCGACCCCCAGCCGGGTCGCACCGGACAGCACTTCACTTTTCAGGCGCTGCGCCAGCGATTCGCCGTCTTCGCCGATCGCCGCACGCAGGGTCGCGCTCGGCGTGGCCTGCAGCAGCGACAGCACCGACATCATCTCGCGCTGGCTCAACGGGCGCTGCTGGCCCACCGCGACGCTGGCCGCCGAGGTGGCGTCCTCGCGCACATGGCGGGTCTGCTGCAGCAGTTCGTGCAGGGCATCAAGCAGCATGCCCTGGTTGCCGCCGAGGCTGTCACCGCCCTCACCCGGCCCTTCGTACCCGCCCTGTCCGCCGCCCTGGAGGCGGCCCCGGCTCTCGGCCCAGCGGTCGGCGAAGCGACGCGCCCAGGCCGGTGCCTGGCTTTCGTCGCCCGCCGATCCCATCCCGGCCTCGGCCTGGAACCCATCCAATGCATCGCGCTCGTCGCGCGGCGGCGGCGAGGGTGCACGCGGCGCCGGCCGGCGCGCGGCCATCTGCGGCATCACGCCCGCAGCGGCCAGTTGTTCATCCAGGTACTCGTAACGCTTGCCGATCGGCTGATGCAGATCGCGCTCGCACAGCTTGATCAACACCAGGCGCACTTCCGGGGCCAGTTCACAGTCGGCGAAGGCCTCATGGATGGCAACGCCCAGATGCTCGGGGCTGATCGGGTTGGTATCGGCCTGCAGCTCCAGCGCGCCGGCGATCAGGCCGAGGCGGCGGTCCAGCCGCGACAGCACCGGCTTGAAGTCACGCAGCAGCACGGTGGCGAAGTTGCGCACCGCCAAGCGGGATTCCAGGACATGCTCGGGCACCAGGCTCAGCCCGTCCTCGACCTGCCCGGCCAGGGTGGCCTCGGCCGACAGCGGTTCACCCCGCTCCAGCGCTTCCCAGGCCTGGGCCAGGTGGGTGCTGAAGCCGGCCACGATGTCGTCCCGGCGGCGGCGCAGCTCGCGCATGCCATCCAGGAACAGCAACTGCGAGGCGCCGGCGTCACCGGCACGGTCGAACAACACATCGTCAAAGCGCGCCAGCACCGTCGAGAACGACTCGACCAGCCCTGGCAGCACGGCCTCGCGGGCCATCTTCAACAACGCCGGGTCACGGCCCGGGTGCCCCCCTACATTGGGCGTGGCGATCATGCGAAAAGGCTCCCCACCCTCGCAGGCACTGAGTACAACATGGATACAACGAACGCCGGCGCACCCCATGCGCCCACGCTCGGATGGTAGGCCGGCCGACCGATCAAAGACAGTGAAGCAGTCGACACTTTAAACCTCATCACCGGTGGCCCGGCAGGCTTTGTATCGTAAGCGCAGCAGGCCGTGGAAGCGAGTACAGCCACGTGAAGGAAGTCCGCTGATTAGGTGATGTTCATCACGTTTTGTCGCAAATTGCACCGAGATCGTCCGAGGCCGTGTCACAAACGGTCGCGACTATAATCGGGGCATCGTTAAGTCTGATTGAGAACCCATGTCCGTCCCCTCCGCCCTGCACGCCCTGGATGCACGCCGTTCGGTCCCCGCCAAGCAACTGGGTGAACCCGGCCCCGACCCGGCCACCGTGCTGCGGATGCTGACCTCGGCCGTGCGGGTACCCGACCACGGCAAGCTGGTGCCTTACCGCTTCCTGCGGATCGCCAGCGATGCGCGTCACAGTCTGGGTGCGTTCCTGGCCGAGCGCGCCGTCCAGCGCGACCCCCAGGTCTCGCCGGCCCAGCTGGACAAGGATCGCCAGCGTTTCTCCCATGCCCCGCTGATCATCACCGTCATCGCCAGCCCGCGCCCGAGCGCCAAGGTGCCCGAGGCAGAGCAGCTGATGACCGCCGGCTGCGTCTGCTTTGCCTTGCTGCAGGCCGCCCAGGCGCTGGGCTTCGGGGCGCAGTGGCTGACCGCGTGGATGGCGTTCGACCCGGCCGTGCATGCCCGCCTGGGCCTGGCCGAGGGCGAGCAGATCGCCGGCTTCATCCATATCGGCACCCCGAAAACCGAGGTACCCGAGCGTGAGCGTCCGGACCCGGCCGCGCTGCTGCAGGACTGGGAGGGCTGAGATGTCCGCCCTTCCCGCCGGCCCGGGCATGCCCCCGCCGCCGCTGCGTGCGCCGCTGTATCTGGTCGATGCCAGCCTGTATGTGTTCCGCGCGTGGCACTCGATGCCCGACGAATTCCAGGACCAGCAGGGCTGGCCGACCAATGCCGTGCACGGCTTCGCGCGCTTCCTGCTCGACCTGCTCGAACGCGAGCGCCCGGCCAACATCGCCATCGCCTTCGATGAAGCGTTGGACAGCTGTTTCCGCCATCGGATCTACGCTGCCTACAAGGCCAACCGCGATCCCGCGCCCGATGCGCTGCGCCGCCAGTTCGCGCACTGCAAGGCGCTGTGCACCGCGCTGGGCCTGGCGGTGCTGGCCCACCACGAGTACGAGGCCGATGACCTGATCGGCAGCGCCCTGCACGCACGCCGCGACGCCGGCATGCGCGGGGTGATCATCTCCGCCGACAAGGATCTTTCGCAGCTGCTGTTCGAGCATGACGAACAGTGGGACTACGCACGCAACCAGCGCTGGGGCATGGCCGGGGTCAAGGCGCGCCACGGCGTGCATGCGCACCAGATCGCCGACTACCTGGCGCTGTGCGGCGATGCGGTCGACAACATCCCCGGCGTGACCGGCGTGGGTGCCAAGTCCGCCGCCGTGCTGCTGGCCCACTTCGGCAGCCTGGACGTGCTGTATGAGCGCCTGGATGAAGTGCCGTTCCTGCGCCTGCGCGGTGCCGCGCAGATGGCCGTACGCCTGCGCGAACAACGCGAGCATGCGCTGCTGTGGCGTCAGCTGACCACCATCGCGCTGGATGCGCCGCTGGCGGGCGCCGCTGCCGATTTCAGCCGGGGCGTGGCCGATGCACAGATGCTGCAGGGCCTGTGCGATGCGCTGCGTTTCGGCCCGTTGACCCGGCGCCGCCTGTTCGCCGCCGCCGGCCTGTCCGATTCCTCTTCCGTTGCCAGCGAGTTCGCATGAGCCCCGATACGCAAGCCCCCAAGGTCGTTTTTGAAGGCAAATACCAGCGCATGGTCGTGCGCGGCACGTGGGAGTACAGCGAGCGTACCCACGCCGGTGGCCTGGCCGCGATCATCATTGCGGTCACCCCCGAAGATACCGTGCTGTTCGTCGAGCAGTTCCGCATACCGCTGCAGGCCAGGACCATCGAGATGCCCGCCGGCCTGGTCGGCGACATCGATGCCGGTGAATCCATCGAGGTCTCGGCGGTGCGCGAGCTGGAGGAAGAAACCGGCTGGACCGCCGACCACGCTGAAGTGCTGATGATCGGCCCGACCTCCTCCGGTGCCAGCAGCGAGAAGATCGCCTTCGTGCGTGCCACCGGCCTGCGCAAGGTCGGTGAAGGCGGCGGCGATGCCAGCGAAGACATCACCGTGCACGAGATTCCCCGCGCCCGCGCCGCGGCGTGGCTGGTCGAAAAGATGGGCCAGGGCTACGAGCTGGATGCCAAGCTGTGGGCCGGGCTGTGGATGATCGAACACCACCTGGACGGGACCCCGCGTGGCTGATTCGCTGTTCCATCCACAGACCGGCGCATCACTGCTCGGGCCGGCCGACCCGGCGCCGTTCACCGTGCATCAGGCGCAGGGCCGTTCGTCCTTCGTGCTGATCGCCGACCACGCCGGCCAGCAGGTGCCGGCCGCATTGGACGATCTCGGCCTGCCGCAGGCCGAGCTGGACCGCCACATCGGCTGGGACATCGGCATCGCCGGGGTCACCGTGGAACTGGCACGGCTGCTGGATGCCTGGGCGATCACGCAGACATATTCGCGGCTGGTGATCGACTGCAACCGGCCGTTGGCTTCGCCCACGCTGATGCCGGCGGTCAGTGACCTTACCGTCGTTCCCGGCAATCAGCGCCTGACAGCGGCGCAGCGACAGCAGCGCATCGACGCGATCCACGCGCCCTACCATGCGCGCATCGATGCCGAGCTCGATACCCGCCAAGCGCAGGCCCGGCCGACGGTGCTGGTGATGATGCACAGCTTCACCCCGGTGATGAATGACGCTGCGCGGCCTTGGCATGCCGGGGTGCTGTACCACCGCGACACGCGATTCGCGCTTCCCCTGCTGCAGGCGCTGCGCGATGAAGGCGACCTGGTGGTGGGCGACAACCAGCCCTACGCCGTCAGCAGCACCAGCGACTACGCCGTGCCGGTGCATGGCGAAGGCCGCGGGCTGGTGCACGTGGAGCTGGAGATCCGCCAGGACCTGATTGCCGATGCCGCTGGCCAGCAGGCGTGGGCACAGCGCCTGGCGCGGATCTTCACCGCCCTGCAGCCGCAACTGGACGCACTGCCGCCTGCGTAAGGCTTGGTGATCGATTCAGCCTTCGCCCGCGCACACCGGCGTGGGCGCTGCACGGTCCTGCTGTGGCCGCAGCCACAGCGCCACGCCCACGCCCAGCAACGCGAACAGTGCCGCACCGTACTGCGCGTGGATCATGCCCTGCAGGGCCGCGTCGCTGCTGGCACCGGCGCTGCCACGACCGGCATTGGCCACCATCACCAGCAGCGCCAGGCCCAGCGCACCGCCGATCTGCTGCGCGGTGGCGGCCATGCCCGAGGCCACGCCCTGCTGCGCGGCCGGCACGCCCTGCCCGGCCACGATCCACATCGAGGTCCAGGTGATGCCCTGCCCGAGGCTGAGCACCACGATGCCCGGCAGCAGCGCCCAGTAGGTCGCGCCATACGGCAACGCAACGGCGACCGCAGCGATGCCGATCGCACCGGCCAGCATGCCCACCGCCAGCACCTGGCGCGGCGAACGCTGCGCGAGCATGCGCTCGGCGATGCGGATGCCGAAGGTGCACACCAGGGTGGGTGGCAGAAACGCCAGGCCAGCCTGCAGCGCACTCCAGCCGTAGCCATCCTGGTAATACAGCGCCAGGAAGTAGTACTGCACGCCGTAGCTGCTCATGAACAGCATGGTCAGCAGCATCGCCGCACGCAGGCTGCGCAGGCGCAGCAGCGAGAACTGCATCAGCGGGTCGCGGCTGCGGCGTTCGATCTGCACGAAGGCGGCCAGCATCACCGCCGATACCACCAGACAGATCAGCGTGCGCGGTGCCAGCCAGCCCCACTCCGGGCCCTGCACCAGCGTGGTCACCAGCAGGCTGCCGCCGAGGGTCACCGTGACACAGCCGGCCAGATCGAACGAGCGGCCCGCCAGCGGCGCGGGATCGCGCGGCAGCCACCAGCCGCCCAGCAGCGCGCAGCCACCGGCGAAGGGGACGATCACCAGCAGTACCGAGGCCCACCCGAAGCTCTGGGTGAGCACGCCACCGAGCAGGGTGCCCAAGGCCAGGCCGCCGGCGCTGGCCATCGACCAGATCGCCAGCGCGCGGTTGCGCGGCGCGCCTTCGGCATAGATCGTGTTGATCAGCGCCAGCGTGGCCGGGAACAGCAGCGCCGCGCCGATGCCCTGCACCGCGCGGGCGGCAATCAGCAGCCACGCACTGCTGCTGAACCCACCCACCAGCGAGGCCAGCGCGAACAGCGCCATGCCGAGCCGATAGATACGGCGTCGGCCCAGCAGATCGGCCGCGCGGCCGCCAAGCAGCAGGCAGCCGCCGAAGGCCACCGTATAACCACTGACGATCCACTGCAGCTGCTGGGCATTGATCTGCAGCTGCGTGCCCATCTCGTGCAGGGCGACGAAGATGATCGTGGAATCCAGCGCGATGATCAGCTGGGCCATCGCCAGCAAAGCCAGGGCGAGGCGTGGAAATGCGGGCGCCGGCGCGCCAGCGGGAGACAGGGGGGAGGTCATGCCGACTCGGTACTGCGTAAGAAGGTGGGCAGTCTCATTGATGACGCTTCATAAATAAACCCGGATACTTCGATATCTGTCATGCATATCCGCATGAATCGGAGGACGTCATGGATCTCAACGCCGTGCGCATGCTGGTGCAGGTGGCGGAGGCGCGCAGTTTCACCCTCGCCGCCGGTCAGCTGGGGATCAGTCAATCCGGGTTGTCGCGCGCGATCGGACGGCTGGAGAGCGCGCTTGGCGTGCGCCTGCTTCACCGCAACACCCGCAACGTCAGCCTGACCCCGGATGGCCGCCAGTTCGTCGAGCACTGCGCGCCGCTGCTGAGCGGGCTGGAGGATGCCGAGCGTCGGCTGGGTGATCGCCCCTCCACGCCGTCGGGCGTGCTGAAGCTGACGGCGCCGTCGATGTTCGGGCGCAAGGTGCTGGTGCCGCTGGCCGGGCAGTTGATGGCGGCACACCCGCAACTGCAGTTCGAGCTGGTGCTCAACGACCGGCTGGTCGATCTGGTCGAGGAAGGCTTCGACGCCGCATTGCGCACCGGGCCGATCAGCGATGTGCGCATGGTGGCGCGCCCCCTGCGGCCGTTGAACTGGGTCACCGTCGCCTCCCCCGCCTACCTCGCGCAGCACGGTGAACCGGCCACCGTGGATGCGCTGCACGATCACGCCTGCCTGGCGGTGCGCAATCTGCGCAGCGGGCGGCTGGTGGATTGGCAGTTCCGCGAGGCCGAGGGCCAGCTGCGCGAGTTCACCCCGCCGGCGCGGATGGTGTTCGACAGCGGCGACCCGCTGGTCGAGGGCGCACTGGCCGGGATCGGCATCGTGCAGGTGATGGATTTCGCGGTGGCCGATGCACTCGCAGACGGCCGGCTGCAGCGGGTGCTGCAACCCTTCGAAGGCCGCAGCCGGGTGCTGTCGCTGGTCTACCCGCCCTCGCGGCAGGCCTCACCGAAGCTGCAGGTGTTGGCGGAGGCGTTGTTGGGTGGTGATTGGTAGCGGCCGCATCACGACCAACGGTCGTGATCCACCGCATGGTGCACGGGGCGATGGCGATCACGACCAACGGTCGTGATCCACCGCGCGACGTCTGGGGGTGACCCGGCAGGTGCCGACCGTTGGTCGGCACGTCTCCATCAACCCGCGAAGCGATCGGTCGCACGCACCAGCGCGTCGACATTCTCCGCTTCGAACGCGGAGTGACCCGAGGCCGGGCTGATCTCCAGCGTCGATTTCGGCCACGCCTTGTGCAGTTCCCACGCGCTCTGCAGCGGGCAGACCACGTCGTAGCGGCCGTGCACGATCACGCCCGGAATGTCGGCGATGCGGTGCGCGTCGCGCAGCAGCTGGTCTTCCACCTCGAAGAAACCGCCGTTGACGAAGTAGTGGTTCTCGATGCGGGCGAAGGCCAGCGCGAACTGCGGGTCCTGGTGGCTGTTCACGAAGTCGTCGTCCACGTGCAGGAAGCTGGTTGCCCCTTCCCATACGCTCCACGCCTTGGCCGCCGCCAGGCGGGTGGCCTCGTCATCGCTGGTCAGGCGGCGATGGAAGGCCGAGATCAGGTCGTGGCGCTCCACCGCCGGGATGGGCTTGAGGTAATGCTCCCACGCATCCGGGAACAGGCGGTTGGCGCCTTCCTGGTAGAACCATTCCAGCTCCCAGCGGCGCAGCATGAAGATGCCGCGCAGGACCAGTTCGGTCACGCGCTGCGGGTGGGTCTGCGCGTAGGCCAGTGCCAGGGTCGAGCCCCAACTGCCGCCGAACACCTGCCAGCGATCCACCTTGAGGTGCTCGCGCAGCGTCTCGATGTCGGCCACCAGGTCCCAGGTGGTGTTGTCGACCAGGTCCGCATGCGGCGTGGAACGGCCGGCACCGCGCTGGTCGAACAGGATGATCCGGTACTTGGCCGGGTCGTGGAACTGGCGCATCTTGTCGCTGCAGCCGCCGCCCGGGCCACCGTGCAGCATCACCACCGGCTTGCCATCGGGATTGCCGCACTGCTCGAAATACAGCGTGTGGCGGTCATCGACCTGCAGGGTGCCGACGTCGTAAGGGGTGATGGCGGGATACAGCGTACGCATGACAGGAACTCCATGTGGAATGACAGTCGCCGCATCACGCTGCGCGGCGGCCCGGTGGACAGGTCATTCTAGCCCCGGGGTCGGCGCGGGGCCGGCACGCGGTCAGGCCGCCAGACAGCCCAGGCTCACCCGGTCGCGCTGCTCCAGGTCGCGCTCGGTGGCGACCGACTGGAAACCGGCCTGCTGCAACAACGCGCGGATCGCCTCGCCCTGGTCCCAGCCGTGTTCGATCAGCAGCCAGCCGCCGGGAAGCAGGTGCGCTGCCGCGCCGTCGATGATCAGGCGGATGTCGTCCAGCCCATCGGGGCCGGAGGCCAGCGCGGTGGCCGGTTCGAAACGCAGGTCGCCCTGCGCCAGGTGCGGGTCGTCGCTGGCGATGTACGGCGGGTTGGTGGCGATCAGCTCGACGCGCTCGCCCGCCAGGGGCGCGTACCACGCCCCCTGCCGGAAGCTGACATTGTCCAGTGCGTGGCGCTGCGCGTTGCGTGCTGCCACGGCCAGGGCCGCCTCGCTGAGGTCGGTCGCGATCACCTGCGCCAACGGCCGCTCGCTGGCCAGGGCCAGCGCGATCGCGCCGCTGCCGGTGCCCAGATCCGCGACCCGCAGCGGGGTATCCGCGGGCAACCGCGCCAGCGCCAGCTCGACCAGCAGTTCGGTCTCCGGGCGCGGGATCAGGGTGGCCGGGCTGACCTCCAGGTCCAGGGTCCAGAAGCCGCGGCGGCCCAGCAGGTAGGCCACCGGTTCGCCGGCCAGGCGCTTGGCGAGCAGGGCCTCGAACGCGGCCACCTGCGCGGGCGCGACCGGATCGGTGGCGTGGGTGAACAACCAGCTGCGCTCACGCTCCAGCACCTGCAGCAGCAGCAGTTCGGCGTCGTGCCTGCCCTCCACACCGGGCAGGCGGGTGGCGGCATCGGCGAGCAGCTGGCGGACGTCTGGCGGGGCGGCAGTCATGGCGGATCGGAGCAACGTCGGGGCGCGCAGTGTAGTGCACCGGCAGCGGTCGGCCAGGCGTGCGCCAGGGGCGTTCGGCGGCAGCAACGCGATTGAAGCCACGCATCGCCACTGCATATATAGATTCGTAGCTGCTATCGAATTCCGTGGGAAAACCGGGCGTTCCGGCACTGAGGCGCCCCGCGCCGTTCAGGTTCCCACCGCGGCGCATATGCAGAAGCTATTGAAGCGATCATTCGCCACCGCCCGCTGGTCATTGCGCTGCAACGCTTATGACGGCCATGGCCATCACCATTCATCGCAGGATCAGACCCTTTTGATAGCCTATGACTATCGCATAGATGCAATCAATGGATTGTCCTTATGGGAACGGAGCCGCTAACCTGTGTTGGTCGCTTCACCCACCCCCTTCACCAAGAGGAACAACGATGTCGCTCATCAACACCCAGATCCAGCCGTTCGAAGCCAACGCCTACCAGAACGGCGAGTTCATCAAGGTCTCCGACAGCACCCTGAAGGGTCACTGGTCCGTGCTGATCTTCATGCCGGCCGCGTTCACCTTCAACTGCCCGACCGAGATTGAAGACGCCGCCGACCATTACGCCGAGTTCCAGAAGGCTGGCGCCGAGGTCTACATCGTCACCACCGACACGCATTTCTCGCACAAGGTGTGGCACGAAACCTCGCCGGCCGTCGGCAAGGCCCAGTTCCCGCTGGTCGGCGATCCGACCCACCAGCTGACCCGCGCCTTCGGCGTGCACATCGAAGAAGAAGGCCTGGCCCTGCGCGGCACCTTCATCATCAACCCGGAAGGCGTGATCAAGACCCTGGAGATCCACTCCAACGAGATCGCCCGTGACGTCTCCGAGACCCTGCGCAAGCTGAAGGCTGCCCAGTTCACCGCCGCCAACCCGAACCAGGTGTGCCCGGCCAAGTGGAAGGAAGGCGAGAAGACCCTGACCCCGTCGCTGGACCTGGTCGGCAAGATCTAAGCCGTATCCCATCCCCATCCCCGCCCGCCGGGGATGGGGGTGAACCCAAGCCGGTGCCCCACGCGCCGGTTTCGGTTCACCCCCATGTCGCGCAGATGCACCCGCGGGGTTCGTCGACGCTGTTCCCTTGCCTGAATCAAGGAGTTTTTCGATGTTGGATGCCAACCTCCAGTCCCAGCTGAAGACCTATCTGGAACGTGTCACCCGTCCAATCCAGATCACGGCGCACGTGGATGACGGCGCCAAGTCGCAGGAGATGCTCAAGCTGCTCAACACGCTGACCACGCTGTCGGCGCAGATCAGCCTGGACGTGCGTCGCGACAGCAGCGAGCGCACGCCCTCCTTCGCGCTGACCACGCCCGGCCAGGACATCCATCTGGTGTTCGCGGGCCTGCCGATGGGCCATGAGTTCACCTCGCTGGTGCTGGCCCTGCTGCAGGTCGGCGGCCACCCGTCCAAGGCCACGGCCGAGCTGATCGAGCAGGTGCGCAACCTGGAAGGCGAGTACCGCTTCGAAACCTACTTCTCGCTGTCCTGCCAGAACTGCCCCGACGTGGTGCAGGCATTGAACCTGGCGGCGGTGCTGAACCCGCGCATCCAGCACGTGGCGATCGATGGCGGCCTGTTCCCGGCCGAGGTGGAAGCGCGCCAGATCATGTCCGTGCCGACCGTGTACCTCAACGGCGAAGTGTTCGACCAGGGCCGCATGACGCTGGAACAGATCGTGGCCAAGCTCGATACCGGCGCGGCCAAGCGCGATGCCGAAAAGCTCAGCACCAAGGCACCGTTCGACGTGCTGGTGGTGGGGGGTGGTCCGGCCGGCGCAGCGGCAGCGATCTACGCCGCACGCAAGGGCATCCGCACCGGCGTGGCCGCCGAACGCTTCGGTGGCCAGGTGCTGGACACCATGGCGATCGAGAACTTCATCTCGGTCAAGGAAACCGAAGGTCCGAAGCTGGCCGCCGCGCTGGAACAGCACGTGCGCGAGTACGAGGTGGACATCATGAACCTGCAGCGCGCCACCGCCCTGGTGCCCGCCGGCGATGATGGCCTGGTCGAAATCAAACTGGAAAACGGTGCATCGCTGAAATCGCGTTCGGTGATCCTTTCCACCGGTGCACGCTGGCGCCAGATGAACGTGCCCGGCGAAGATCAGTACCGCAACAAGGGCGTGGCGTACTGCCCGCATTGCGACGGTCCGTTGTTCAAGGGCAAGCGCGTGGCGGTGATCGGTGGCGGCAACTCCGGCGTGGAAGCAGCGATCGATCTGGCGGGCCTTGTGACGCATGTGACCCTTCTGGAATTTGATGACAAACTGCGCGCCGATGAAGTACTGCAGAAGAAGCTTCGCAGCCTGGGCAACGTCACCATCATCACCAGCGCCCTCACCCAGGAAGTGCTGGGCGATGGCCAGAAGGTGACGGGCCTGGTCTACCAGGACCGTGTCGGTGGCGATTCGCACCGGGTGGAACTGGAAGGCATCTTCGTGCAGATCGGTCTTCTGCCCAATACCGAATGGTTGAAGGACACGGTGGCGCTGTCACCGCGTGGCGAGATCCTGATCGACGACCGCGGCCAGACCAGCGTGCCGGGTGTCTTCGCCGCAGGCGATTGCACGACCGTTCCGTACAAGCAGATCGTCATCGCGATGGGCGCCGGTTCCACTGCGGCACTGAGCGCCTTTGATCACCTGATCCGCACCTCCGTTCCCAAGAGCAGCGGCGCTGTCGCCGAAGCTGCCTGAAACGTTTCGGTTCCCGGTTCGCCGGGAACCTTGTCTGTCTGCTGGGTAGCCACGCCATCACCCGGTCCATTGCCGCAAGAGGTCCAAGGAAATGAACCTACGTGATTTGAAGTATCTGGTGGCGCTGGCCGACCACCGCCATTTCGGCAAGGCGGCCGCCGCCTGCTTCGTCAGCCAGCCCACCCTGTCCACCCAGATCCGCAAGCTCGAGGACGAGCTGGGGTTGCCGTTGGTGGAACGTGCCCCGCGCAAGGTCATGCTCACCCCGGCCGGGGTGGAAGCGGCCGCGCGCGCGCGCACCATCGTGGCCGAGGTGGAGCAGATGAAGGAAGCCGCACGGCGCAGCCGCGATCCCGAAGCCGGCACCGTCCGGCTCGGCATCTTCCCGACGCTGGGCCCGTATCTGCTGCCGCATGTGATCCCCAACATCCGCGAGCGTTTCCCGCAGCTGGAACTGCTGCTGGTCGAGGAAAAGAGCGATGAGCTGCTGACCCGGCTGCGCGAGGGCAAGCTCGATGCTGCCCTGCTGGCACTGCCGCTGGACGATGACCAGCTGCACGCCGAGTTCCTGTTCGAAGAGCCCTTCCTGCTGGCGGTTTCCCAGCAGCACCCACTGGCCCGCCGCCAGCATCTGGACGTGCAGGAGCTGTCGTCGCAGAAGCTGCTGCTGCTCGAGGATGGGCACTGCCTGCGCGACCAGGCGCTGGCCGTCTGCCGGTTGTTTGGCGCCAACGAGAAATCGGAGTTCCGCGCCACCAGCCTGGAGACGCTGCGGCAGATGGTGGCTGCCGATGTGGGCATCACCCTGCTGCCGACGCTGTCGGTCAAGCCCCCGGTGCCGCGCTCGGACAACATCCGCCTGCTGGACTTCAGCGGCGATGACCGCCCCAGCCGCCGCATCGCGATGGCCTGGCGCCGCAGTTCGGCGATGACCGGGTTACTGGAACAGCTGGCCCAGCAGTTCAAACGGCTGCCGCAGGGCCTGCTCGCGCTGGAGTCCACCGACGTTCCGGGTGCCACGGCCACGCCGCTGCAACGCGCTGGCTGAGCCTGGCTGAACCGGCCGGCGGGGCCGATACGCCGGACGGGTCGCATCCGTCTACGATTGTCAGCACAATAGGACGAGGCGGTGCCAGCAGGCGCCGCCTTTTTGCATGGGTCTTCCACAAACGCAAGGAGCTACACCATGTCCACTTCCAGCGGACTGCCCCCTTCCATCATTGTTTCAAGCCACGACATGGACCGCCTGGACGCCATGCTCGAGTCTCCCGCTGTCAGCCAGACCCCCGCCGGGATCGCCCTGGCCGAAGAACTCAACCGGGCGACCGTTGTGGCGCCGGACCAGGTTCCCGAGGGCACCGTCATGATGCATTCGCGCGTGGAGTGCGAAGATGAGCTGCAGAACGAAAAGCACGTTCTGACGCTGGTCTATCCGCGCGAGGCCGATGTTGAACAGGGCAAGGTATCGATCCTCGCACCGGTGGGCACCGCCCTGCTGGGCCTGTCGATCGGCCAGACCATGGATTGGGTGGCACCGGGCGGCCGCAAGCTGCGCCTGCGGGTGACCGCCGTCCACCACCAGCCCCACGCCTGACCCCGCCTGCTGCGTCGTCGCGCAGGTTCCACCGTTTCGTCCCAGGAGTTGCAATGAGCACCGTTTCGCTGTCCAAACTCTCCCAGCTGCGTGATCTGTCCGTGGTGGTTGCCGATACCGGCGATTACGAGGCGATCAAGCGCTTGAAGCCGGTCGACTGCACGACCAATCCCACCCTGGTGAAGAAAGCGCTGGACCTGCCGGTGTACGCCGATCTCATCGAGAGCGCGCTGGCCTGGGGCCGCGAGCAGGGTGGCGAGCGCGAGGCGGTTGTCCACGCGGTGGCCGATCGCCTGACCGTGGGCGTGGGCACCCTGCTCAGCACCCTGGTGCCGGGCCGGGTCTCGACCGAGGTCGATGCCGACCAGGCGCACGACACCGCCGCGACGGTCGCCAAGGCGCGCCAGTTCATCGCCATGTACGAGGCGGCCGGCGTGCCGCGCAGCAAGGTGCTGATCAAGATCGCAGCAACCTGGGCAGGCGTGGAGGCAGCGCGCCAGCTGCAGGCCGAAGGGATCGACTGCAACCTGACGTTGATCTTCAATCCCACCCAGGCGCTGGCCTGCAGTGAGGCCGGTGCGTTCCTGATTTCGCCGTTCGTGGGCCGCATCCTGGATTGGTATGTGGCCAACGGGCAGGCGCCGGCAAGCATCGATGAAGACCCGGGCGTGGTGTTCGTGCGCGGCGTGTATGCCGAGTTCAAGCGCCGTGGTTCGCCGACGGTGGTGATGGGTGCCTCGTTCCGTTCGACGGCACAGATCGAGGCGCTGGCCGGCTGCGATCGCCTGACGATTTCGCCGGACCTGCTGGAGAAGCTGGACGCCGATCATGGCGAGCTGCCGCGCAAGCTGGTGGCCGGTGCGGCCGAGTCGGTGCAGGTGACACCGATCGATGCGGCGCGCTTCGCGGCGGATCTGGCGGGCGACCCGATGGCGACGGAGAAGCTGGCAAGCGGTATCGATGCGTTCGCCAAGGATCTGGAGGCGTTGCGCCAGACGATCCGCGAGCGCCTGTAAGCGCTGGCCGTTGGCTCGCTATGCAAAAGGCCCCGCACTGCGGGGCCTTTCGTTTTTGGCGCTTGCGGCAACTGCAACTGCAACTGCAACTGCAGCCGCAACCTCTCACTTTCGTCGGGGTTGGCGCGATGTGGGCCTGATTGCTGGACGCGCCGTCGACACATGGCGGGTGCGTCCGGGTGCGCAGCACAGCAGTGAACCCAAGGCCGCCTATTGGACCGGGTAGAGCCGACCGTTGGTCGGCTCTGGGGTATCAGGCACCCACACCGATCGGGCAACTGACGCCGGTGCCACCGATGCCGCAGTAGCCGTTGGGGTTCTTGGCGAGGTACTGCTGGTGGTCATCCTCGGCGTAGTAGTACTCGGGCGCCGGAAAAACGATATCGGTGGTGATCGCGCCGTAGCCGCTGTCGTTCAGGCGCTGCTGGTAGGCATCACGGCTGGCCAGGGCGGCGTCGAGCTGGGCCTGGGTGGTGGCATGGAGCGCGGAGCGGTACTGGGTGCCGGTATCGTTGCCCTGGCGCATGCCCTGGGTGGGATCGTGGCTTTCCCAGAAGACCTGGAGCAGGCGTTCGAGCGGGACGATGGCCGGGTCGTAGACGACCTCGACGATTTCGGTGTGCCCGGTAAGGCCGGAGCAGACTTCTTCGTAGGTCGGGTTCGGGGTGACGCCGCCGGCGTAGCCGACCGAGGTGGAGTAGACGCCGGGGATCGTCCAGAATTTGCGTTCAGCGCCCCAGAAGCAGCCCATGGCGAAGCGGATGCGCTCCAGGCCGGTGAAGCTGTCTTTCAGCGGGTGGCTGTTGACGTAATGCTGGTTGTGCAGCAGTGGCAGCGGGTGCTCGCGGCCCGGCAACGCCTCTTCCGGGCGCGGCAGGCGCTGCTTGAAGGCGCCGATGCCCAACAGACCGTTTCCAATACCCAACATGGCGTTCTCCTAGGCCGGCAACAGGCCGGCGCTTTCGTCTCCATCGAACATGGGGGCGTCCGGGGCCGCGCCCAAGTCCAGCTGGGCGACGATGTCTTCGGCTTCGGGACGGGCCAGGTCGGGAACGCACACGCGCAGGACGCCGAACAACGGGAGTTCGCCCATGCCGCCCAGCAGGGATTCGCCGAAGACGAACGCGGGGATTCCCGCATCCTCCAGGGCGTGCTTGACCAGATGGGCGTCGAACAGGTTGTCGGCCTGGTAGATCACGTGCATGGGCGGGCTCCGGAGGGCATGGGGCCAGCATACGCCCAGGGGCTGAAGGCGTGCCGACCCACGGCGGTCATCTTCCAGGCGCAGCCGGATCCGGTCGTGCCGGCCGCTGGTCGGCTCCCGATATCGCCGGCAATGTGCAGCGCCGGCCAGCGGCCGGCACTACCGACTGCATCTGGCGGAGAAGCCCCCTGAGTCAGGGGGCGGCGCCGAAGGCGCGGGGGTCTGGGTGATGGTGAGATGGGGCCCGCGGTTTGCGCAGCAAAACGTGGGGCGACAGCGCGAATGCGGTGGCGCGTCCCCCGACAGGCTAAACTGTTGGTCTTTCTACCTTTTAACTGCGACCGCGCATCATGTCCGAGTCTACCGCCGCCCCCACCGACGCCCTTCCGGAAACCCAGGAAAAACGGGATTTCATCCGTCAGATCGTCCGTGAGGACCTGGCCGGCGGCAAGCATGCCGAGATCAAGACGCGCTTCCCGCCCGAGCCCAACGGCTACCTGCACATCGGCCACGCCAAGTCGATCTGCCTGAACTTCGGCATCGCCGGCGAGTTCAACGGGGTGTGCAACCTGCGCTTCGACGATACCAACCCGGCCAAGGAAGACCCGGAGTACGTGGCCGCGATCCAGGACGATGTGCGCTGGCTGGGCTTTGAGTGGAACGAGCTGCGCCATGCCTCGGATTATTTCGATGCGTACTACCTGGCCGCCGAAAAGCTGATCCGCGACGGCAAGGCCTACGTGTGCGACCTCTCGGCCGAGGAAGTGCGTGCCTACCGCGGCACCCTGACCGAGCCGGGTCGCCCGTCGCCGTTCCGCGACCGCAGCGTCGAGGAAAACCTGGACCTGTTCCGCCGCATGCGCGCGGGCGAGTTCCCGGATGGTGCGCGCACCGTACGGGCCAAGATCGACATGGCCAGCGGCAACATCAACCTGCGCGACCCGGCCCTGTACCGGATCAAGCACGTTGAACACCAGAACACCGGCAATGCATGGCCGATCTACCCGATGTACGACTTCGCGCATGCACTGGGCGATTCCATCGAGGGCATCACCCACTCGCTGTGCACGCTGGAGTTCGAAGACCACCGCCCGCTGTACGACTGGTGCGTGGACAACGTCGATTTCGCCCATAACGACGCGCTGACCCAGCCGCTGGTCGATCGCGGCCTGCCGCGTGAGGCGGCCAAGCCGCGCCAGATCGAGTTCTCGCGTTTGAACATCAACTACACGGTGATGAGCAAGCGCAAGCTGATGGCGCTGGTCACCGAGCAGCTGGTGGATGGCTGGGAAGACCCGCGCATGCCGACCCTGCAGGGCCTGCGTCGCCGTGGCTATACCCCGGCGGCGATGCGCCTGTTCGCCGAGCGTGTGGGCATCAGCAAGCAGAATTCGCTGATCGATTTCAGCGTGCTCGAAGGCGCGCTGCGCGAAGACCTCGACAGCGCCGCCGCGCGCCGCATGGCGGTGGTCGATCCGGTCAAGCTGGTGCTGACCAACCTGCCCGATGGCCACGAAGAAACCCTGACCTTCTCCAACCATCCCAAGGATGAGGCCTTCGGTACCCGCGAGGTGCCGTTCGCCCGCGAGCTGTGGATCGAGCGCGAGGATTTCGCCGAGGTTCCGCCCAAGGGATGGAAGCGCCTGGTGCCGGGTGGCGAAGTGCGCCTGCGCGGTGCCGGCATCATCCGCTGCGATGAGGTGATCAAGGACGCCGACGGCACCATCACCGAACTGCGCGGCTGGCTGGATCCGGAATCGCGCCCGGGCATGGAAGGCGCCAACCGCAAGGTCAAGGGCACCATCCATTGGGTCAGCGCCGTGCATGCGGTGCCGGCCGAGATCCGCCTGTACGACCGTCTGTTCTCGGTGCCGAACCCGGACGACGAAACCGACGGCAAGACCTACCGCGATTACCTCAATCCGGACTCGCGCCGCACCGTCACAGGCTATGTCGAGCCGGCCGCGGCCAGCGCCGCGCCGGAACAGTCGTTCCAGTTCGAGCGGACCGGCTACTTCGTGGCCGACCGCCGCGACCACACCGCCGCCAAGCCGGTGTTCAACCGCAGCGTGACCCTGCGCGATACCTGGTCGGCGTAAGCTGCACCCGGCCGGTGCCAGGCACCGGCCACCGCGTGACCCCGGCGCGGCCCTGCATCGGCAGGGCCTGCGCTCCAGATTCCCTGCGACCGGCGCGCCCCGCGCCGGCGTGCGCGTGGCCGCGTTCAGCGCGGGCACGGCATCCCCGGGCGCGGCCCGATACACTGCCGCTGCTCCATCTTTGAAGAGGTTCATGTCCCGATGCTGTACGCGCAAGTCCATCTCACCCTGCCCGCCTGGATCCACGACCAGATCGATCTGGGCCGTGTCTATCCCGAGGACGCCGACAAGGTCGCGCTGGCGATTGAACTGTCGCGCCTGAATGTCGAGGCACAGAGCGGCGGCCCGTTCGGCGCCGTGGTGTTTGGGCCGGATCATCGCGTGATCGCCGCCGGCGTGAACCGCGTGGTGCCGCATACGACCTCGCTGGCGCATGCCGAAAACATGGCCTACATGCTGGCCCAGCAGCGCCTGCAGACCCCGCGCCTGAACGATGTGCTGTCACCGATCACCCTGGCCACCTCCTCGCAGCCGTGCTGCCAGTGCTACGGCGCCACCATCTGGGCCGGCATCGATCGGCTGCTGATCGGTGCCAGCGCACAGGACGTGGAAGAACTGACCCCCTTCGATGAAGGCCCGCTGCCGGCGGACTGGATCGGCGAACTCAACAAGCGTGGCATCGAGGTCGCGCGCGACATCGAGCGCGACGCCGCGCGCGCGGTGCTGCGCCAGTACGGAGAGATCAACGGTGCCCATTACTGATATCCGCGCTTCGGGCGCGATGCGATG
Organism: Stenotrophomonas sp. RIT-551; assembly: GCF_026241915.1. Classification (NCBI taxonomy): domain Bacteria; kingdom Pseudomonadati; phylum Pseudomonadota; class Gammaproteobacteria; order Lysobacterales; family Lysobacteraceae; genus Stenotrophomonas; species Stenotrophomonas sp. RIT-551. The sequence goes on from NZ_JAPJIU010000002.1 coordinate 175,351, forward strand.
AGCGGCCTGCTGTGTCTGTGCCGCCAGGGGTTTGAACCGGAACTGGCCGCCGAGCTGTCCGAACGCGCCGCCTATGCCAACGTGGCCGGCTATGCGCGCACCCAGCGCAATGACGGTTACGTGGTGTTCGTCACCGACGAAGGTGCGGCGCTGTCCAAGGCCCTGTCCTGGCGCTCGCTGATCTTCGCCCGGCAGAAGCTGCAGGTGCTGGCCGAGCTGCCGCAGCTCGATGCTGCCGACCGCATCACCCCGATCCTCGCCGCCCTGCAGGGGCAGCAACGCTTCGGCGACATGTGGGTCGAACATCCGGACTCGGACGAAGGCAAGCCGCTGGCTGGCCTGGCCCGCGCGTTCGGCAATGCGCTGCGCCCGGCGCTGCGCAAGGCCGGCCTGCTGACCGACAAGCCGAACACCGGCCTGCCGCGCCTGCACATCGTGTTCGTGGATGGCCGTCATGCCTTCGTGTGCGTGGCCGACACCCGCGACAGCGCGCCCTGGCCGCTGGGCATTCCACGCCTGAAGCTGCTGCCCGACGCGCCCTCGCGCTCGGCGCTGAAGCTCGATGAAGCCCTGCTCACCCTGATGACGCCCGAAGAGCGCGAACTGCTGGTCAAGCCGGGCATGCGCGCGGCCGACCTGGGCGCTGCACCGGGCGGCTGGACCTGGGTATTGACCCGCCAGCACCTGAAGGTGATCAGCGTGGACAACGGCCCGCTGCGCGAGCACGTGCTGGAGACCGGGCTGGTTGAGCATCTGCGCGCCGATGGCTTCCATTGGCAACCGGAGACCCCGCTGGACTGGATGGTCTGCGACATGGTCGAACAGCCCCGCCGCGTGGCCGAACGCATGGCCACCTGGTTCCGCGAGGGCTGGTGCAAGCATGCGATCTTCAACCTCAAGCTGCCGATGAAAAAGCGCTGGGATGAAACCCGCATGTGCCTGGAGCTGTTCCAGGAACAGGCCGGCAAGCCGCTGCATCTACGCGCCAAGCAGCTGTACCACGACCGCGAAGAAATCACGGTGCTGGCCTCGCCACTGCGCTGAACCACGCGCACCGCCGGTAGAGCCGGGCCATGCCCGGCTGGCCGCGCAACGCGCGGCAATGATCGAAGCACGCGCCGCCCCCCCGGCGTCCCTACGTCACGAACGGAGATTCCATGCGACGCCGATCCCGCCTCATCCTGCTGCTGACGCTGCTGCCCACGCTCGCCCTGGCCCAGGTCCGCCCGCCGTCACCGGCGATCAGCGAACCGCTGCGCGAGATCCCCGCGAGCGTGCGCGCACAGCCGCTCTCGCAGGGCGAGGTGACCCATCAGGTGACGCTGGCCGCGCCGGCCGGCGAAGCTGCGGTAACGGTGCGTTCGGTGCAGCCGGTGAGCGTGGTCGGTCAGTACCGGATCGCGTTCGCGGCGCTGGATGTCGACGGCGACGGCTTCATCAGCCGTACCGAAGCGCAGGCCAACCCGACCCTGGCCGATGAGTTCAACGCGCTGGACGTGAAGCGGCGCGGCAAGCTGGACCGCGCCGACCTGGCCGGCTGGCTGATCGACTGAGCGCGCGGGTCACAGCCCCGCGGCGCGCTTCCAGAACATCGACACCAGCGGCGGCAGCTTGCCGGCGCAGCCCAGCGCGCGCCCGCGCGCCAGGGTCAGGTGCATTTCATCGTTGGAGAACACCGTATTGATCGCATCGAAGCTGTACGCAGCGACGGTGTTCTCGCTGCGGCGCTCGCGCGCCCAGCGCTGCAGGCGGTGCGGTGACATCCAGTCCTGGCGGCGCTGCTGTGCGGCCAGCACCATTGCCCGCAACGCAGCCACATCACGCAGGCCGAGATTGACGCCCTGCCCGGCCAGCGGGTGCACCACGTGGGCCGCATCCCCCAGCGCGAGCACGCGGCCGGCCACGTAACCGGTCGCCAGCTGTCGGCGCAGCGGGAAAGCCGCGCGCCTGGAGGCCAGCGTCATCGCGCCGAGGCGGCCGGCAAAGGCATTGGTCAGCTCGCGACCGAACGCCGCATCATCCAGCGCCAGCACGCGCTCGGCCTCGGCGTCGGGCAGGGTCCACACGATCGAGCTGCGGTGCGTGCCGATCGGCAGCACCGCCAGCGGGCCGGTCACCAGGAAGCGCTGCCACGCCGTGGCTTCGTTGGCCTTTTCGGTATCCACGTAGGCGACCACGCCACGCTGGCCGTACTCCTGGCGCGTGACCTCCAGCCCGGCCAGCCGGCGCAGGGTGGATTCGGCCCCGTCGGCGGCAATCGCCAGCGACGCCTCGAGCCTGCGGCCGTCATCCAGGCGCAGGCGCACCCCGTTGGCGTCCTGCTCCAGGGCTTCCACCCGCGCCGGGCAGCACAGCTGCACGCCGGCCGCGGGCAGCGCCGCCCACAGGCGGTCCACCAGCAGATCGTTCTCCACGATCCAGCCCAGTTGTTCACGGCCGAGCGTGTCGGCATCGAAGCGCAGTTCATCGCCACCGGCCGCATCCCAGACCCGCATCCGGCGGTAGGCACACGCCCGCGCCGTGCTCACCGCCGGCCACACGCCGAGCGCGGCCAGCAGCTGCGCATTGTCCGGCGCGAACGCATACACGCGCAGGTCCGGCTGCTGCGGTTGCCATGCGGCGGGCTCGCGGCCTTCGACCAGCGTCACCGTCAATCCGGCCTCGGCCAAGGCCAGGGCGCAGGCCGCACCGACCACGCCGCCGCCGACCACCACCACGTCCTGCGGGCGCCGGCTCACAGGCCGGCTCCGCGGCACAGCGCCGGCACCTGACCGCGGAAGCCCATCGCGCCACCCACCAGCATCGACTGCATCGGCGTCGCCTGTGCCGCCAGCAGGCCGAGCGACCGCAGCGGCCGCATCAGCGGCGCCGGGTTGCTGGTCAGGCGCGCCAGCCCACCGGAGAAGGCGATGGTCTGCTCGCGGTCCTCCAGACGCCGTGCCACGTGTTCGCGCAGCAGCGCATCGCTGCCGGCATCGTCGGCGTCGGCCACGAGTTCGGCCAGAGTCAGCGCATCGCGCAGGCCCAGGTTGAAGCCCTGTGCGCCCAGCGGATGGATGGTCTGCGCGGCATTGCCCAGCAGGACCGTGCGCTCACCGACCAGCGCGCGCGACAGCACCTGGATCAAGGGGTACGCGCTGCGTGGCCCACTCTCCAGCAGGCGGCCGGCACGCCAGCCGATGGCCCCCTGCAGCCGGCTCACCCAGGCGGCATCGTCCAGCGCCATCACCGCCTCGGCCTGGTCGCGGGCAACGCCGTGCACCGCACCGAAGTGGCGGTCGCCACGCGGCAGCAACGCGGTCGGGCCGGTGTCGGTGAAACGCTCGTACGCGGTGCCGTCCGGCGCCCGGGCGGCGCGCACCCGCGAAACGAACAGGGTCTGCTCGAAATCATGCTCGTCCACCTCGATCCCCAGCGCCTCGCGCACCCCGCTGCGGGTGCCGTCGGCACCGACCACCAGGCGCGCCAGCAGGCAGCGCTCACCGCTGTCATCGGCGATGAAGACCTGGCGATACCCGTCCACCGTGGCACCCAGGCGCACGAACCGGGCCGGGCGATAGCGGGTAAGGTGGGCCAGCATGTCCAGCCGCGCCTCCAGCGCCTGGCCGAAATCGCGGGCGACCACGACCTGGCCGAACCACGGGCGCTGGTACTGCGCGGCCGCCATCTGCACCCGACCGAAATCGCCTGCGCGGCTGACATGGATGCGGGTGATCGGGCCGGGCGCAGTAGCCAGCTTCTGCATCACGCCCAGTGCGGTCAGCGCGTTGACCGTGGCGGCCGCGAAGCTGAGGTTGCGCTGGTCGAACACTGCCGGCAGCGTGCCCAGCGGCGAAGCCTCGACCAGACCGACATCACGGCCGGCACGGTCCAGGGCGATGGCCAGGCTGGCACCGACCAGCCCGCCGCCTACGATCACTACATCATGTCGTTCACTCATGCCCGCCATGATAAGGGTTCGCCCGTTCGGGCGGCGTGCGGCGGGGTGCCGCAGCAGGCGCTAGAATGAATGCCTGCCCCCACCCGTCACCGCCATGACCTCCACTGCCCACCGCGCCTTCGTCCTGTCCGTGCTCGTGCTGCTGATGGCGGCCACGCGGGTCAACCATTTCGCGGCGATTCCAGATGCGTCCTGGGCGGTGTTCTTCATCGGCGGCTTCTACCTGCGCGCGTGGACCCGCGGCGCGTTTCCGCTGCTGATGGCGGTGGCGGTACTGGTGGACTGGATCGTCATCCGCCGCAGCGGCCTGGACTTCTGGCAGCACTACTGCGTGTCACCGGGCTACTGGATGCTGCTGCCGGCCTATTTCGCCATGTGGGGCGGCGGCATGCTCCTGCGCGCCGGCTATCACGGCGCCAGCTGGGCCGCACTGGGCAAGGGCGCGCTGCTGCTGGTCGCGGCGGTGGCGGTCTGCCACCTGTTCGCCCAGGGCGGTTTCTACTGGACCAGCGACAACGTCGCCACGCCCACCTTCAGCGGCTGGGCGAAGAACTACGGCGACTGGTTCCTGCCCTACCTGCGTACCGCCGCGGTCTACGTCGGTCTGGCCGCCGCCCTGCAGCTGGCGACCGAACAGGTCGGCAAGCTGCTGCAGGCGCGCCGCGACGTGCTGCGCTGACCGCGGCCGGAGGCGACCGTGGGCAACCGCTTGTCCCGCATCTATACGCGCACCGGTGACGACGGCAGCACCGGCCTGGGCGATGGCAGCCGCGTAGCCAAGGACGACGCCCGGGTGGCCGCCTACGGCACCGTCGATGAAGCCAACTCGGCGCTGGGCGTGCTGCTTGCGGTGCCGCTGCCGGCCGATGTGCGCACCCTGCTGACGGTGATCCAGCACCAGCTGTTCGATCTGGGCGGCGAGCTGTGCGTCCCCGGCCATGCCGCCATCCACGCGGCCGACATCCAGGCCCTGGAGCAGCAGCTGGATCACTACAACGCCGATCTGCCGGTGCTCAAGGAGTTCATCCTGCCCGCCGGTGGCGAAGCCGCTGCGCGCTGCCACCTGGCCCGCACCATCGTGCGCCGCGCCGAGCGCGAGACCGTCACCCTGGCGCGCCGGGAGACGGTCCGCCCGGAAGCGCTGCATTACCTCAACCGCCTGTCGGACCTGCTGTTCGTGCTCGCGCGCGTACTGGCCCGTGCCGACGGCCACGGCGAGGTGCTCTGGCGCCACGAGCGCCGCCACGCCTGAGCGGCCCCGCCGCCCCACCGGATATCCTGCCCGCATGCTGGTTTTCACCCACCCCGCCTGTCTGCAACACGATCCCGGCCGCGGCCATCCCGAATGCCCGGCGCGCCTGCAGGGGGTACTCGATGCGCTGAAGGCGGCCTATCCGGACCAGCTGGACTGGCGCGAAGCACCGCCCGCCAAGCTCGGCGAGCTGGCCCGGGTCCACGACAGCGAACTGATCGACCTGGTGCTCAAGCCGCAGACCGAGCCGTTGCGCCTGATCGACATGGACACCATGACCTCGCCCGGCTCGGCCAGCGCGGCCCTGCATGCAGCCGGTGCCGGCGTCGCCGCGGTGGATGCGGTGATGCTCGGCGACGACCCGGTCGCCTTCTGCGCGGTGCGCCCGCCCGGCCACCACGCCAGCGCCAGCACCGCCATGGGCTTCTGTCTGTTCAACAACATCGCCATCGCCGCGGCCTACGCGCGTGACCGCTATGGGCTGGAGCGGATCGCCATCGTCGATTTCGACGTGCACCACGGCAACGGCACCCAGGACATCTTCATCGCCGATCCCGGCGTGGCCTACTACAGCACCCACCAGGCCGGGCTGTTCCCCAACTCCGGCCTGCGCCGCGACCGCGGGGCCGGCAACCTGATGAACATCCTGCTGCCGCCGGGCAGCGGCGGCTTCCGCTTCCGCAACACCTGGGCCGACGAGATGCTGCCGGCCATCGATGATTTCCGCCCGCAACTGCTGCTGATCTCGGCCGGCTTCGATGCGCACATGCGCGATCCGCAGGCCGACCTGATGCTGGAAACCGAGGATTTCGCCTGGATCACCACCGAGCTGCGCGGCCTGGCCCGGCGCCACGGGGCCGGCCGGATCGTCTCCATGCTCGAGGGCGGTTACGACCTGCAGGCCCTGGCCGAGTGCAGCGTGGCCCACGTCGGCCAGCTGCGCTGAGCCGCGCGGGGCCGCCCGGCGAATGAACCCGGCCCCCTGCCTGGGCCGGGCCTTCATTGCCCCTATGCAAGGGATGGGGCAAGCTACGATCCGTTTTCGTCCGAATCCGATACCGCGTGCGCCGAGCCCTCCGCCTGCTGCCCCTCCCCCTCAGTATCGCCATCTGCCTGCCGGCCCTGGCCGACGACAAGCCGGTGAACTGGGGCCTGTGCCCGGTGACCGACGTGCTGCCCGTGTTCGACGACGCGCCCAAGGCCGACAAAGCCGCGGCCGCGACGCGTGACCAGCAGCCGACGGACATCGAAGGCGACCAACTGACCGGTACCTCCGTGGTGCCCAACTACCAGGGCAATGTCGCGCTCAAGCGCGGCGACCAGTTCCTGGGCACCGACAACCTGAGCTTCGATACCGAAAGCGGCAACTACATCGCCGAGGGCAATGTCCGTTACCAGGACTCCTCGATCCGGATGAAGGCCCGTCGCGCCGAGGGCAACCAGGAAAGCGACACCCACAAGATCAGCGATATCCAGTATCAGCTGGTGTCCCGCCGCGGCAATGGCGGCGCCGAGTCGATCGACCTGCAGGGTGCGGTCGGCCAGATGCACCGCTCCACCTACACCACCTGCGATCCCTCGCAGCCGGTATGGAAGCTGTCGGCACCGCAGATCGAGGTCGATAACGACGCCGGTTTCGGCACCGCACGCAACGCGGTGCTGCGGATCGGCAAGGTGCCGGTGCTGTGGGCGCCCTACTTCAAGTTCCCGATCGATGATCGCCGCCAGACCGGCCTCCTCTATCCGCAGGTTGGCCTGTCCGGGCGCAACGGCTTCGATTACACCCAGCCGATCTATCTGAACCTGGCGCCGAACTTCGACGACACCCTGATGCCGCGCTACATGAGCAAGCGCGGCTTCATGCTCGACAACGAATTCCGCTACCTCTACGACGGTGGCCGCGGCGAACTGCTGACCGCCTACCTGCCCAACGACAAGCTGCGCGACAAGGATCGCGGCCGCGTGGAGTTCAGCGGGTATCACAACATCAACGCCAACTGGCAGGCCCGTGCCAGCCTGGCCTGGGTCAGCGATGAGCGCTATCTGGAGGATTTCTCCAACCGGCTGCTCGGCGTGACCACCTCCAACCTGCAGAGCCAGATCGGCATCTACGGCACCGGCGAGAACTGGACCGGCGGGCTGATGGCCGATTACTGGCAGCTCACCGATTACACCCTGACCGAAGCGTCCCTGCCCTACGCCCGCCAGCCGCGCCTGTTCGTCAACTGGGACAAGCCGCTGCTGCCCTGGCTGGAAACCGGCGTGTACGCCGAAGCCGTCAACTTCACGCACCTGGATGTGCATGAGAAGTTCGGCGCCGACCAGGAGTACGAGCGCACCGGCGTGTCACGCAGCATGGACGGCGGCTCGCGCCTGGACGTGAAGCCGTATGTGTCCATGCCCTTCAGTGGCGCGGCCTGGTACGTCACCCCGACCCTGGCCTACCGCTACACCGGGTACGACCTGGAGCGCGGCCTGGCCGACGACATCCGCCGGCAGAACCTGATCGCCGCCGGTATCGATCCGGCCACCGCGACCCCGGACCAGCTACGCGGCAATACTTCGCCAAGCCGCAGCCTGCCGATCGGCACCATCGACGCCGGCCTGTTCTTCGATCGCGAGACCAAAATCGGCGATACCCGCTTCCTGCATACCCTGGAACCGCGCCTGTTCTACCTGCGCACGCCGTACCGCGACCAGAGCGATCTGCCGGTGTTCGATACGCGTGACTTCACCTTCAGCTGGGGCCAGCTGTTCCGCGATTCGCGCTATTCCGGCGCCGATCGGCAGAACGATGCCAACCAGCTGACCATGGCGGTGAGCACCCGTTTCATCGACCAGGACACCGGTAAGGAGCGCTTCTCCGGCAGCATCGGCCAGATCCTGTATTTCGATGATTCACGGGTCACGCTCAACAGCAGTGAAACCCCGGTCGAGCAGGGCAAGTCGGCCTGGATCGCCGATACGAACTACATGATCAACGACCGCTGGACGCTGGGCGCCACCTACCAGTGGGACCCCAAGTACAAGCGTGAGGACCTGGCCAGCGTGCGCGCGCGCTACCTGATGTCCAACGACGGCATCGTCAATCTGACCTACCGCAGCCGTTTGAATCCGCAGGCCTCGACCACGGCGACCCGCCGCGACCGGACCCTGCTGGAGCAGGCCGACCTGTCCTTCCTGTACCCGCTCAATGAGCGCTGGAGCCTGGTCGGCCGCTATTACTACTCCATCCAGGACCGCGCCCCGCTGGAAATCATCGGCGGTGTGCAGTGGGACAGCTGCTGCCTGGCCGTTCGCGCCATCGCCCGCCGCTACGTGCGCAACCGCGAGGGTGAACTCAACAACTCCTTCCAGATCGAGTTCGTGCTCAAGGGCCTGAGCTCCATCGGCCAGAACACGGACCGCACCTTGCGCCGTGCTATTCTCGGCTACTACCGAGACGACCTCTATCTGGTGCCGCCCAGCAACACCGGTGCAGCCCGCGACGACTACGATCCGAATCAGATCCCATGACCAAGACCCTTCCCGTACTCCTCGCCTCCCTGCTGGCGGTCTCCTCCGCGACGGCCCCGTTGCAGGTGCTGGCCCAGCAGAGTCAGCCGCTGGACCGCATCGCGGCGATCGTCGATGAGGACGTCGTGCTGCAGAGCGAACTGGACCGTGCCGTCCAGAACATCAAGGCGCAGTACGCCGGTCGCGAAAACCAGCTGCCGCCCGATGATGTGCTCAGCCGCCAGGTGCTGGAGCGTCTGGTCCTGGTCAAGCTGCAGGTGGCGCGTGCCGAGAGCAGCGGCATCAAGGTCAGCGACCAGGAACTGAACCAGGCCATCAACGCCATCGCCCAGCAGAACGGCTCCACCCTGGATGCCCTGCGCCAGCGTCTGGCCAGCGACGGTCTGGATTTCAACGATTTCCGCAATTCGGTGCGTGACGAGATCACCGTCCAGCGCCTGCGCCAGAGCTTCGCGCAGAGCCGCATCACCGTCAGCGAAGGCGAAGTGGATGGCGCGCTCAAGCAGCAGGCCACCGTGGGCACCCAGTACCACCTGGCCCACATCCTGATCGGCCTGCCCGAAGGTGCCACCGCCGAGCAGATCACTACCGGCCAGAAGAAGGCCGATGGCGTCAAGGCACTGCTGGACAAGGGTGAGATCGACTTCAACGCCGCGGCGGTCCGTTATTCGGACAGCCCGAACGCGCTGGAAGGCGGCGACCTGGGCTGGCGTTCGCTGGATGAGATCCCCAATGCCTTCGCGCAGATGATGAAGGAAATGAAGACCGGCGACGTGGTCGGTCCGTTGCGTGGCCCCAGCGGCTTCCAGCTGCTGAAGCTGGTGGAGGTGCGTGATGCCAGCGCGGCCGCCGCCGGCGGTCACACCATCACCGAGTACCACGCCCGTCACATCCTGGTCCGCATCACCGACCAGCAGGACAACGCCGCGGCCAAGGCCAAGATCGATACGCTGCGCGCCCGCATCGCCGGTGGCGCCGAGTTCGACGCGGTCGCCAAGGAATCCTCGGAAGACAACAACAGCAAGGGCCAGGGCGGCGATCTGGGCTGGTTCCCGGTCGATGCATTCGGCCCGGACTTCGGCAAGCAGGTCGAAGGCGTGGCCGACGGCGGCGTGAGCCAGCCGTTCCGCACCGATGCCGGCTGGCATATCGTCCAGCGCGTTGCCACGCGCCAGACCGATGCCACCACCGACAACCAGCGCGCCCAGATCCGTGAAACGATCGGCCGCCGCAAGCTGGAGGAAGAGTACAACCGCTTCCTGCAGGAACTGCGTGGCGAAGCCTACGTGGACATGCGCGGCTATGCGCCGGGTGCCGCGGCGACCACGCCGCCGCAGTCCTGATCCATGCTCCCGCAGCTCGCGCTGGTACCGGGCGAGCCGGCGGGGATCGGCCCGGAGCTCTGCCTCCGCCTGATCCAGCAGCCGCGCGCCGATTGCCGGCTGCTGGCCTTCGCCGACCCGGATACCCTGCACGCCGCCGCCGCGGCGCTGTCGCTGCCGCTGCAGCTCCTGCCTGAAGACGCGATCGCCCGCCAGCCGGGCGATCTGCCGTTGCGGGTGGTGCCCAATGCGGTGCCATCCCGTTTCGGCACTCCCGACCCGGCCAATGCCGGCGCGGTGATCGGCGCCCTGCGCCAGGCCGGCCAGGCCTGCCTGACCGGTGAGCTGGCGGGCGTGGTCACCGGCCCGGTGCACAAGGCGGTCATCAATGAAGGCGGCATCGCCTACAGCGGCACCACCGAACTGCTGGCGGACCAGGCCCGCACCCCGGTGGTGATGATGCTGGCCAACCAGATCGTGCGGGTCGCCCTGGCGACCACCCACCTGCCGCTGCGCTCGGTCGCCGATGCGATCACCGCGGAGAGCCTGGCCCTGACCCTGCAGATCGTCCACGACGCCCTGCAGCGCGATTTCGGCCTGCCCTCGCCGCGCATCGCCGTGCTCGGGCTCAACCCGCATGCCGGCGAAGACGGCCATCTGGGCCGCGAAGAGCTGGACCTGATCATCCCGCTGCTGGAGCGCCTGCGCGCCCGGGGCATGGACCTGGTCGGCCCGCTGCCGGCCGATACCGCGTTCCTGCCGGCCAAGCTGGCCGGTTTCGACACGGTGCTGGCCATGTACCACGACCAGGGCCTGCCGGTGCTCAAGTACAGCGGCTTCGAGCAGGCCGTCAACATCACCCTGGGCCTGCCCTACCCGCGCGTCGCGGTCGACCACGGCACCGCCCTGGACCTGGCCGGCCGCGGCATCGCCGACCCCTCCAGCCTCCTCGCTGCCACCGCGCTGTGTGCCCGGCTGGCGCGCCAACGTACACTGGTGCCATGACTTCTTCGTATTCCTCCTCCGGCGCGCCCGGTTTCTCCGGCCCCGCCAAGAAGCAGCTCGGCCAGCACTTCCTCGCCGACCGCAGCTACATCGACAAGATCGTCCTGGCGGTCAACCCGAAGGACGGCGACCGCCTGGTCGAAATCGGCCCCGGCCAGGGCGCCATCACCCTGCCACTGCTGCGCCGCCACCCGAAACTGACCGTGATCGAGTTCGATCGCGACCTGGTCGGGCCACTGGCCGCCGCCGCCGAACCGCTGGGTGAGATGACCATCATCCACCGCGACGTGCTGCAGGTGGATTTCACCGAGCTGGCCGCCGGCAGTCCGATCCGCCTGGTCGGCAACCTGCCCTACAACATCTCCTCGCCGATCCTGTTCCATGCGCTGGACCACGCGGCGGTGATCACCGACATGCACTTCATGCTGCAGAAGGAAGTGGTCGACCGCATGGCCGCCGATCCGGGCAGCAAGGTCTACGGCCGGCTGAGCGTGATGCTGCAGGCGTTCTGCAAGGTGACCTCGCTGTTCGTGGTGCCGCCGGGTGCGTTCCGGCCGCCGCCGAAGGTCGATTCGGCCGTGGTGCGGCTGGTCCCGCGCGATCCGGCCACGGTCGGCATCCTGGACCGCAAGCGATTTGCCCACGTGGTAAAGGCCGCCTTCGGGCAGCGCCGCAAGACGCTGCGCAATGCACTGCAGAACGTCTGCACGCCCGAGCAGTTCGAAGCAGCCGGGGTGCGCAGCGATGCCCGTGCCGAGCAGCTGGACGTGGCGCAGTTCATCGCGCTGGCGAACGTGCCGTACACCGACGGTGACGACGCCGCGCAGGGATGAGCGCCTCGCCCGCGGCCCCCGGGCGCCGCGCGCACGTGGAACCGCCTGACCTTCATGACGGGGCGCTGCCAGCCGGGCAGCACTCATCTCATCGTGCACAACTTTTACTACACTGCCTGCATGAACGACGCTGCAAATTACGCGATCTCCGTCGAGGTCGCCCCCCGCTTCCTCGATGACCAGTCCACGCCGGAGGACGGGCGCTACGCGTTCGCCTACACGATCCGCATCCTCAACCAGGGGCGCGTCGCCGCACGCCTGGTGGCCCGCCACTGGCGGATCACCGATGCCAATGGCCGCACCGAGCGGGTCGACGGCGACGGGGTGATCGGCGAGCAGCCGCGGCTGCGCCCCGGTGAAGACTTCCGTTACACCTCCGGTGTCATGCTGGAGACCGAGCACGGCACGATGCAGGGGCACTACGACATGGTGGCCGATGACGGCACCGAGTTCGCCGCCCCCATCGCGCCGTTCGTCCTGACCGTTCCGCGCACACTGCACTGATGGAGGCGCACGCATGAGTGTCTGGGCCATCGGCGACCTGCAGGGCTGCTACGACGTCACCCAGCGGTTGCTGGAAAAGATCAACTTCGACCCCGCGGTCGACAAGCTGTGGTTCTGCGGTGACCTGGTCAACCGCGGTGGGCAGTCGCTGGAAACCCTGCGCCTGGTCCATTCGCTGCGCCAGAGCAGCGTGATCGTGCTGGGCAACCATGACCTGTCGCTGCTCGCGGTCGGTGCACGCACCGAGGAAGAGCAGCGCAAGGTCAACCCGGACCTGCTGCGCATCGTGCAGGCCGAGGACCGCGACGAGCTGCTGGAATGGCTGCGCATGCAGAAGCTGGCCCATGTGGACCGTGAGCTGGGCTGGATGATGATCCACGCCGGCCTGGCCCCGAAATGGAGCACCCAGCTGGCCGAGAAGCACGCCCGCGAGGTCGAGCAGCAGCTGCATGGCAGCGGCTACCGCAAGCTGTTCCGCAACATGTACGGCGACAAGCCGAGCTGGTCGCCCGGCCTGGCCGGCTACGACCGCTCCCGCGCGATCATCAATCTGTTCACCCGCATGCGCTACTGCACGCCGCGTGGCCGGATCGGGATCGAGGACAAAGGCACGCCGGGTACGCAGGAACAGGGGCTGTATCCCTGGTTCGAAGTGCCGGGCCGCGCCGAGCGCGATCTGAAGATCGTCTGCGGGCACTGGTCCGCCCTGGGCCTGACCATCACCCAGGGCGTGCACGCCATCGATACCGGCGCGGTCTGGGGGGGCAAGCTCACCGCCCTGCAGCTGGATACGGACGAGCTGCGCGTGGTGCAGGTGCCGGGCCGCGACGTGCCCAAGCCGGTCTCCGCGCCGCGTCCGCCGGCACGCCGGCCGGCCGCCGAAGGCACGCCGCCGAACGGGCGCCCGCCGCGGCAGGGCCAAGGCCAGGGGCGCGACCGTGGCCGGGGCGGCCAAGGTCGCCAAGGTGGCGGCACCAAGCCCGCACAAAGCACACAACCGCAGCCGCAGCACAGCGACGTCACCAGCGACGCGGAGTGATCCGCAGGCCGGTCAACACGACCGGCCTGACTTCACCGCCGGCTCAGGCGCGGCGGTAATCCACGAAATCGAATGCGAATGCGTGCCGCTCATCGGCCGCGTGGTGCTCGCGCGCCACTTCCACCCATAGCGCTGGATCGACGGCAGGGAAATGGGTATCAGCCGGCACGGTGGTGTCCACCCAGGTCAGGTGCAGATCGGTGGCCTGGTCCATGGCCAGGCGATAGATTTCGCCGCCACCAATGACGCACAACTCTTGTGCCCCCGCATCGCCTGCAGCCTGCAGCGCCTGCTCGATCGAAGCCACCGCCTGCATGCCCTCGAACGGCACCTGGCCACTGCGGGTCAGCACCAGGTTCAGGCGGCCCGGCAGGGCGCGACCGAGCGACTGCGCGGTCCTGCGCCCCATCAGGATCGGCTTGCCGACGGTCAGCGCCTTGAAGCGCTTGAGATCGTCCGGCAGCTTCCACGGCAGGTCATTGTCACGACCGATACCGTGCCCGGTGTCGAGCGCAGCGATCAGCGAGAGCTTCATGCGCGGGCCACTCACACCGCCACCGGCGCCTTGATCGCCGGATGCGGATCGTAGCCATCAATGCGGATGTCCTCGAACTGGAACCCGAACAGATCGGTCACCTCGGGGTTCAGCCAGAGCGTCGGCAGCGCGCGCGGCTCGCGGGCGAGCTGTTCGCGGGCCTGCTCGACATGGTTCGAGTACAGGTGCGCATCGCCCAGGGTGTGCACGAAATCGCCGACGCCCAGCCCGGTGGCCTGCGCCACCATGTGGGTCAGCAGCGCGTAGCTGGCGATGTTGAACGGCACGCCCAGGAAGATGTCGCCGCTGCGCTGGTAGAGCTGGCAGCTGAGCTTGCCGTCCACCACATAGAACTGGAACAGGTTGTGGCACGGCATCAACGCCATCTGCGACAGCTCGCCCACGTTCCAGGCACTGACCACCAGCCGGCGCGAATCGGGGTTGCGCTTGATCTCGTCCACCAGCCACTGCATCTGGTCGATCGCCCCGCCATCGGCAGTGCCCCAGCTGCGCCACTGCTTGCCGTAGATCGGGCCGAGGTCGCCGTTGGCATCGGCCCATTCGTCCCAGATCCGCACCTGGTGGTCCTTCAGGTACCCGATGTTGGTATCGCCCTTCAGGAACCACAGCAGCTCATGGATGATCGAGCGCAGGTGCAGTTTCTTGGTGGTGACCAGCGGGAAGCCGTCATTGAGGTTGAAGCGCATCTGCCAGCCGAACACGCTGCGCGTGCCGGTGCCGGTGCGGTCGGATTTTTCCGTGCCGTGCTCCAGCACGTGCTCGAGCAGCGCCAGGTAGGCCTTCATGCCTTGGCTCCTGCCGGGGCGACCGGCACCACCGGCTGCAGCACCGGCGCGCGACGCGACAGCGCCAGCAGGACCAGGCCGAAGGCGACCAGCGGCAGGCTGAGCAGCTGGCCACGGGTGAACCAGTCGAAGGCGAGGTAGACGCCGTTGTCGGGCATGCGCACGAACTCCACTGCGAAGCGGAAGATGCCGTACATCAGCGCGAACAGGCCGGCGATCACGTAGCGGTGGCGCGGCTTGGCCGAGACCGCCCACAGCACCACGAACATCACCAGGCCTTCCAGCAGCGCTTCATACAGCTGCGAAGGATGGCGCGCGTACTGGTTGAGCGCGCCGGTGGCGAACTCGGCCTTGAGCGTGGCCAGGTCCAGCCCGTTCAACGGCGCGGGCAGGCCGCTCGGGAACACCACGCCCCAGGTGCCGTCGGTGTACTTGCCCCACAACTCGGCACCGATGAAGTTGCCGATGCGGCCGAAGCCCAGGCCCAGCGGCACCAGCGGGGACATGAAATCGAGGGTGTCGAACAGGTGCAGGCGGTGCTTGCGCGACCACCACCACGAGGCGAACAGCACGCCGAGCAGGCCGCCATGGAAGCTCATGCCGCCGTCCCACACTTTGAACAACAGCAGCGGGTTGTGCAGGAATTCGGCGGTCGCGTAGAACAGCATGTAGCCCACGCGGCCACCGACAACCACGCCGAGCATCGCGTAGAACAGCAGGTCGGAGAAGCCGTTGGCATCGACCCCGGGCAGGCGACCGGCGGCGATCCGCTTGCGCCCCAGCCACCAGGCAGCGGTGAAGCCGAGCAGGTACATGATGCCGTACCAATGCACCTTGATCGGCCCGAGCGAGATGGCGATGGGGTCGATGTCGTGGAAATAGATCATGAAGGGCGCCTTGCAGGGATGCAGATATTCTAGCGCCGCCCGGGAGCGGCCTCGCGGCGGCCCCGACCGTGCGATTGCCAGGCTTCAGCCCAGGATCTGCGGCGTGTCCGGCAGGCCGTCATCCTGTGACCCCGGAAGGGGCGGATAGTGCCCGGCCAGCAGGTCCGACACCTCTTCGATCGCCAGCAGTACGCCCGCCTGCAGGGCGCCCTCACGCAGCCGCTGCTGCATGTGCGCGCAGATCGCCTGCCACTGCGCCTCGCCGATGCGCCCGCGCAGGCCGCGGTCAGCGACCAGCTCGATGGCATGGTCGGCCAGCAGCAGGTAGATCAGTACACCATTGTTGTGTTCAGTATCCCAGGTGCGCAGTTGGGCGAAGGCATGTTCGGCGCGCTGTTGGGGCGTGACGCCCTGCCACAACGCGGCCAGCGGCAGATCCGCTTCCACCGCGAACATCACCTGGCCACCGTGGCGCCGCTCGCCGGCGCTGATCGCATCGGTGATCGCCTGCAGATGTGCCGGTGGGAAGGCGCGCCGCACCGAAGGAGAAAACACGTGCCGGAGCCAGCGCATCACCAGCCTCCCGAGGCGCCACCGCCACCCCAGCCGCCACTGCGCGCGAACACGCCGCCGCGACCGGCCGACGTCAGGCCGACCAGCAGGCCCACCACGGCGGCCGCGCCACTGGCGACCACCAGCGAGGTGAACAGGAACGCGGCCACCCCGGCCCCGGCACCGCTGGCCAGCGCGCGCAGCGGTCGCGGCAGCCAGCCCAGGATGCCGCGCAGGAACAGGCCGGCAAACAGGCCAATGCCCAGCGCCATCGTCCAGTTGCCCCCCGCCGGGGCGTCCTGGGCGCGATGCGTGCTGACCGGCGCGGGCAAGGCCTCGCCGTCGATCAGCTTGACCAGCGCGGCGCTGGCATCGGTGAGGCCACCGGCGTAGTCGTTGCTGCGGAACCGCGGGGCCAGGTATTCCTGGATCACCCGGTTGGCGATCGCATCCGGAATCGCGCCTTCCAGGCCGTAGCCCGGCTCGATGCGGACCCGGCGGTCATCCTTGGCCACCACCAGCAGCACGCCGTCGTCCACGCCCTTGCGGCCGATGGACCACTGCTCGAACACACGCTGGGTGTACTGCTCGATGGTTTCCGGCGCGGTGCTCGGCACCATCAGGATCTGCAGCTGGCTGCCCTTGCGCTGCTGCAGCGCCAGCGCCTGCGCCTCCAGCGCCTGGATCTGCGCCGCGTCCAATGTGCCGGTGGTATCCACCACCGGCGAGGACATCGGGGGGATCGCCGCCTGGGTCTGCGCCCAGGCAGGCAGCGCCAGCGCCAGGCAGAGCAGCAGCAGGCAACGCAGCAGGCGCGTGGTCACGGGCTCAGTTCGCCGGCTGTGGCTGCTGCTGCGGGGCCTGCGGCTGCGGCGCGGGCGCGGGGGCCGGTTGCTGCGAACCGAACTTGACCGCCGGCGGCTGCGAGATCTGCGCTTCGTTCTCCACCGTGAAGTTCGGCTTGGTCGCATAGCCGAACAGCTTGGCGGTGATCACCTGCGGGAACTGGCGGATGTAGGTGTTGTAGTCCTGCACCATCTGGATATAGCGGCCGCGCGCCACGGTGATCCGGTTCTCGGTGCCTTCCAGCTGCGCCTGCAGATCGCGGAAACCCTGGTCGGACTTCAGGTTCGGGTAATTCTCGGTGACCACCAGCAGGCGTGACAGCGCACCGCTCAACTCACCCTGGGCCTGCTGGAACTGCTTGAGGGAGTCGGCATCGTCGGCGTTGACGTTGACCTGCCCCACGCGTGCACGGGCGTTGGTGACATCGGTCAGGACCTGGCGTTCCTGGTTGGCATAGCCTTCCACGGTCTGCACCAGGTTGGGGATCAGATCGGCGCGGCGCTTGTACTGATTGAGCACCTCGGCCCAGCCCGCCTTGACCTGCTCATCCTTCTGCTGGATGGCGTTGTAGCCGCAACCGGACAACAGGGAGGCCAGCACGGCCAGGCACAACAAACGGGAGAACGATCGCATGGCCGGCTCCGGATCTCGATGAACGGGATCCGGAGCATGCCATGTTCCGGGTAAAGCGGATGTGGGTATCGACCAAAGGTCGGCACCTACCCCCTTACCAGTTGCCGGCACCCGGCACGTTGTGCGCCACGGCGCGGCGGCGCATCAGCAGGTTCAGCCATTCCACCAGCACCGAGAAGCCCATCGCGGCATAGATGTAGGGCTTGGGCACGTGCACGCCCAGGCCATCCAGGATCAGCACCACGCCGATCAGCAGGATGAAGGCCAGGGCCAGCATCTTCACGGTCGGGTTGGCGTCGATGAAGCGGCCCAGCGGGTTGGCGGCCAGCAGCATGACGGCCACCGACAGCAGAATCGCGGCGACCATCACCGGGATGTGATCGGCGATGCCGACGGCGGTGATCACCGAGTCCAGCGAGAACACGATGTCGATCACGGCGATCTGCGCGATCACCATGCCGAACACGGCCGAGGCCTTGGTGGTGGTCGGGTCTTCGTCTTCGCCGCCGGTGATCAGCTCGCGGATCTCCATGGTGCCCTTGATGATCAGGAACAGGCCACCGAGGATCAGCACCAGATCGCGGATGGAGATGCCCATGCCGGCGATGGTGAACAGGTTGGCTTCCATGTGGGCCAGGTAGGCCAGCGAGACCAGCAGCAGGATGCGGGTGATGCAGGCCACCGCGATGCCGAGTTTGCGCGCGAACGGGCGGCGCGCTTCGGGCAGCTTGCTCACCGCGATCGAGATGAAGACCAGGTTGTCGATGCCCAGCACGATTTCCAGCGCGCTCAGCGTGAACAGGGTCAACCAGACATTGGGGTCGGACAACAACTCAAGGAACATGGACTTCCATCCTTACAGGGGGGATGACGCGGCAGGACCGCGTCAGAAGATTTGCGGCAGCAGGATCAGGACCCAGCACACCAGTACGTTCATCATCAGCACGAAGACCGCGGCCGAGCCCATGTCCTTGGCGCGACCGGCGAGCTCGTGGAACTCCGCGCCGTAGCGCTCGATCACCGCCTCGATCGCCGAATTGGCCAGTTCCATGGCCAGCACCAGCAGCACCGAGCCGATCATCAGCGCGCGTTCCACCGGGGTCTGGCCGAGCCAGAGTGCCAGCGGCGCGAGCACGATCAGCAGGTAGACCTCCAGCCGGAACGAGGACTCGTGCAGCCAGGCCGCACGCAACCCCTGCCAGGACCACACCGCGGCCTTGAAGATGCGCTTGGGGCCGCGCGGCAGGTGGCCGATTTCATCGGCCATGGGCAGGCACCCCGGTCGGCAACGCACGCCGGAACGGCAGGAACAGCACACGGCAGACAGTCATGGGCATCGCTGAATGGGGCAGGCAATCCCTCATTTTGCCATAAGCCGGTCGGGGCATTGTCGAAGGCGGCCAACGCCCGTCCGTGGTAAAGCGCGGCCGGGCCGCAACTTCTATGATGAACGTCTACCCGTCCGGGCGCCCCAGGCGCCCACCACAGGAGTCGTCCATGCTGCACCGTCGTGCCCGCCCCCTTCTGCTCGCTCTTGCCCTGGGGGCCGCCCTGCCCGCGCTGGCGCGCTCCCCCGCCCCTGTCGCACCGCAGGTGCCGACCCAGGTCTCCAACGTGGCGTGGGCCGGCGACATGGCGCAGTTCGCATCCCAGGACGCGGCCAACCCGCCGCCGCGCGGCGGCATCGAGTTCATCGGCAGCTCCTCGATCCGGATGTGGGAGAGCCTGGCCACCGATTTCCCGGGCCAGCCGGTGTTCAACCGCGGCTTCGGCGGCTCGGAAGTGCGCGACAGCACCTGGTATGCCGACCGCATCGTGATCCCGTATGCGCCGTGCAAGGTGTTCTTCTACGCCGGCGACAACGACCTCAACAGCGGCCGCAGCCCGGCCCAGGTCCGCGATGACGTGGTGGCCTTCGTGCAGCGCGTGCACCGCGACCTGCCCAGTACGACGGTGGAGATCATCTCGATCAAGCCCAGCCCGTCACGCGCGAACCTGCTGCCCGCGGTGGTGGAAGCCAACGGCTTGATCCAGAAGGCCCTGGCCTCGCTGCCCAACACCGGCTACACCGATGTCTACACGCCGATGCTCGGTGCCGATGGCCAGCCACGCGCCGCGCTGTTCCGCGAGGACATGCTGCACATGACCCCGGAAGGCTATGCGATCTGGCGCAAGGCGCTGGCGCCGAAGGTGCAGTGCGACTGAACCAGGCGGGGAGGCGCCACGCCTCCCCGACTCAACGGTAGTGGATCGTGGCCTGGGTGCCCTGCCCGGGCGCACTGTTCAGGCCGATCTTCCAGCCGAAGCGGTCGCACAGCCGGCGCACGATCGACAGCCCCAGCCCGGTGCCCTGCGGGCGGCTGTGTTCGGCACGGTAGAACGGCTCGAACGCGCGGCTGAGCGCTTCGGGCGACATACCGATGCCGGTATCGCGCACGACCACCCGGTCGTCTTCGACATCGACATCGATCCGGCCTTCGTCGGTGTAACTGCAGGCGTTGCGCAGCAGGTTGCTGACCACCACCTGCAGTACCCGCGGCGGGGCGTGCAGCATCACCGGGCCGTGGCTGTGCAGGTGGATCTCGACCGGTCGCCCGGCGATCAGCTCGCGGGCGTTGTCGACCTCGTAGCGGACGATCTCATTGACGTCGAACAGCTCGACCTGCGGCTCGACATCGGCCTCGCGGGCCAGGATCAGGAAGGCATCGATCACCGCTTCCATGTCACGCCCGGCGCGCTGGATGCGCTGCAGGCCACGGCGCAGGCGTGGCGTCATGTCCTGGTCGCCCAGTGCCATGTCGCTGGCCACGCGGATCACGGTGAGCGGGGTGCGCAGCTCGTGGCTGGCATCGCGGGTGAAGTTGCGTTCGCGCGCGACGTGCGCGGTGACCTTGGTCGCCAACGAGTGCAGCGCGGCGGCCAGCTGGCGGGTCTCGCCCTGCATGTCGGCCGGCAGTTTGGCCGGCGCCAGATCGGCCGCCTCCGGGTGCCCGGGATCCCAGCGCGACACGCGCCTGGCCAGCCAGTTGACCGGCGAGACCAGGCGTTTGGAGGCGCGGTAGGTGATCCAGGAGGCGCCATAGACGGCCAGCAGGGTCAGCAGCACCGGCACCACGCCGAACCAGAACGCCAGCATCTCCGCGCGCGAGCGCAGGAACACCAGGTACAGGCGGCCTTCCGGACGCGCATCGACCAGCACCAGCTGGTCGTCGTCCTTGAGCTCGTGGAAGCCGGCAGGGAGCGTGCGAAGGTTGGCTGGCAGGCTCAGCGGCGACTGCCCGGTCTCGAGAAGATACCCGCGGATGTTCTGGGTGTTGGGCGGCGGCTGCACCGGCGAGGCCTCGTGCAATTGCCAGTAATAGCTGGCCTCTTCCTGCAGCGCGCTGCTGACCAGGCTGTGCTTGATCACCAACGACACCAGCCACGCGCCCAGCAGGATGCCCAGGCTGGCGAGCACGGCTTGGAGGATGAAGACGATGCGGATCTTGCGCGGCAGACCGTGCGGCATTACGGGGTCCAGGGCGGTTCGCGGCGATTATAGGAAAGCTTGCCGTGATTCCATCGTGCAAACCATGACAACGGCCCGGCAAGCGCCGGGCCGTCATGCTCCAGAGGGTGCCGGAGGATCGCCGCCCAGCTCACCGGCAGGTGGCCGAGCGGCGATCGATCCCCTGTCAGCTCATCGGCTGGGCGATATCGGCAATGCGGTAACCGGCACTTTGCACCGTGTGCAGCAGCGGGCGGTCGAACGGCTTGTCGATGATCTTGCGCAGGTTGTACAGATGGCTGCGCAGGGTATCCGAGTCGGGCAGGCCATTGCCCCAGATCTCGCGTTCGATTTCCTGGCGGGTCACCACACGCGGCGATTCGCGCATGAGGATCGTCAGCAGGCGCAGGCCGATCGGCGAGAGCTGCAGTTCGGTCCCGGCACGGGTGGCGCGCATGCTGACCGGATCGAGCACGAGGTCGGCGACCTTGAGCACTTCCGAGCCGACCTGGCGACGCTCGCGGCGGATCAGCGCGCGCAGGCGGGCTTCCAGTTCCTGGATCGCGAACGGCTTGGTCAGGTAGTCATCGGCGCCGAACCCCAGGCCGGTGAGCTTGTCGTCCAGCGTGTCGCGCGCGGTCAGCATCAGCACCGGCGTCGACTTGCGGGCGTCGTTGCGCAGGCGGCGACAGACCTCGATGCCGTCCAGACGCGGAAGCATCAGGTCCAGCACGACCACGTCGTAGCTGTTCTCGGCCGCCAGACGATAACCGTCCAGCCCATCCTGGGCGTAGTCGACTTCAAAGCCGCGCCCTTCCAGGTACTCGCCGATCATCTCGGAAATATTACGGTTGTCTTCGACCACCAGCACCAGGCCGGAGGTCTCCTTTGTCTGACGCATGGGATTCCCTCTTTCTTCAGCTTTGTGAAACATGCCGCATCGCCAGTGGACGCGGCGTGAAGTTCCTCACACACCGATCAAAGCAGGGGTTTGAGCAGCGGCCAGACGTTGTCCAGCACCTGCGGCTGCGCAGCTGCGGTGGGGTGCAGCCCGTCGGCCTGCATCAGGTTGGGCTTCAGCGCCACGCCTTCCAGCAGGAACGGCAGCAGCGGTACCTCGTACTGCCGGGCCAGCTCCGCATAGGTCTGGCGCAGGCGCTGGCGGTAAGCCGGGCCGTAGTTGGGCGGCACGTCGATGCCCAGCAGCAGCACCTTGGCGCCGGCCTTCTGGCTGGCCACGATCATCTTTTCCAGGTTGCCGCGCAGCTGGGCCGGAGTGAGCCCGCGCAGCGCATCGTTGCCACCCAGCTCGATCACCACCACCGAAGGGCGGTGCTTCTCCAGCAGGCCCGGCAGGCGGGTCAGCGCGCCGGCGGTGGTTTCGCCACTGATGCTGGCATTGATGATCGCCGGCGGCGGCGTGATCTGTTGTTTGACCCGCTGCTGAAGCAGGTTTACCCAGCCCGACGCGGCCGGGATATTGTGGGCGGCACTGAGGCTGTCGCCGACCACCAGCACCGCCGCACGGGTGTCCGGACCTTTGGCACAGGCCAGCATCGGCATCAGCAGCAACCATGCCAGCAGCCAGCCCATCGGGGCCGCACTGCCCTTTCCACTTGCTTGGTTCATTGGAGAATCCTCATCGACAGCCTGTCCCCCCGCAGCGCGCCCGTCGCCATCGCCGCCCACAACGTGGGCAAGTCCGCACGTGGCCCGGAGGGTGAAGTCCACATACTGGACAACATTGACATGACCGTCCATGAAGGCGAGAGCGTGGCCATCGTCGGCGCTTCAGGTTCGGGCAAGACCACCCTGCTCGGCCTGCTCGCCGGGCTGGACCTGCCGAGCCACGGCAGCATCGCGCTGGCCGGTGCCGATCTCAACACGCTCGATGAGGAGGCCCGCGCGCAGCTGCGCGCGCGCGAAGTGGGTTTCGTCTTCCAGAGTTTCCATCTGCTGCCGGCCCTGACCGCCGAAGAGAACATCGCGCTGCCGCTGGAGCTGGCCGGCCGCGAGGATGCCGCGCGGGTACGCGAGGTGCTGGAGCAGGTCGGCCTGGGCCACCGTGCGCGTCACTACCCGCGCCAGCTTTCCGGTGGCGAGCAGCAGCGTGTGGCACTCGCCCGCGCCTTCGTGGCACGGCCGCGCATCCTGTTCGCCGATGAGCCCACCGGCAGCCTGGACCAGGCCACCGGGCAGCAGATCAGCGACCTGCTGTTTGCGCTCAATGCCACCAGTGATACCACCCTGGTGCTGGTCACCCATGACCTGCGCCTGGCCCAGCGCTGCGAGCGCATCTACCAGCTCGACGGTGGCCGCCTGGCCGATACCGTTGCCGGCGTGGGCGCATGAACGTCGTGCGCCACGCGGCGCGTGCGCTGCGCCGCGAGTTCCTGGCGGGGGATCTGCTGACCGTGTTCGCCGCGCTGGTGCTGGGCGTGGCGGTGATGACCGCGGTGGGCACGCTGGTCAACCGGGTGACGCTGGCACTGACCAGCAGCGCGGCGGAAATGCTTGGCGGTGATCTGGGCCTGAGCGGACGCGAGGATGTGCCGCAGAGCTTCGCCGAGGCAGCGCGCGAACGCGGCCTGGCCCATACGCGCATGGTCAGTTTCCCAAGCGTGCTGTTCCATGGCGATGACAGCCAGATGGCCAACATCAAGGCAGTCGCCGACGGCTATCCGCTGCGCGGCGAACTGCGGGTCAGCCGCACCCTGCATGACACCGCCAGCGAGACCGCGGGCACGCCGCCGCCCGGCCAGGCCTATGCCGATCCGCGGCTGATGCAGGCGCTTGGCCTGCAGGTGGGCGATGCCCTGGAATTCGGCGCAGGCACGTTGACCGTGACGCGGGTGCTGCAGGCCGAGCCGGATACCTCCGGTGAGCTGATGCAGCTGTCGCCGCCGCTGCTGGTCAATCGCATGGATGTGGACCGTGCCGGCCTGCTCGGCCCGGGCAGCCGCGCCTCGTACCGGATGATGTTCGCCGGCGAGCCGGCGCAGATCGCCGCCTTCCGCGAGTGGCTGACGCCGCAGGCCAAGGGCTACCGGATCGTCGGCATCGACGATACCCAGCGCGGGGTGCGCGGCGCATTCGATCTGGCCGGCCGTTTCCTGTCGCTGGCCGCGTTGCTGGCGGTGCTGCTGGCGGGGGTAGCGACGGCGCTGGCCGCCAACCGCTTCGCGATGCGTCGCATCGACCAGGTCGCGATCCTGCGCTGCCTGGGCGCGCGCCAGCGCGACATCCTCAGCGCGATGGCGCTGCAGCTGGTGATGCTGGCGGTGCCCGCCTGTCTGGTCGGCATCGGCTTGGGCATGGCCGCGCAGGCCGGGCTGGTGCAGGCACTGGGCGGATTGATTCCGAACCGCCTGCCCCTGCCGCAGGCCACGCCGGCGCTGAGTGGTGCCGGCATCGGCCTGGTGCTGCTGCTCGGCTTCGGCCTGCCGCCGCTGCTGCGCCTGCGCAGCGTGCCGCCGATGCGCGTGCTCAACCGCAGCTTCGCGGCGTTGCCGCCGAGTTCCATGCTGGTCTATGCGGCCGCGCTGGCGGCCACCGTCGCGCTCACGGTGCAGGCCACCGGCGACGTCAAGCTGGCTGCGTGGGTGCTGGGCGGGCTGGCCGCACTGGCGGCACTGGCCGGTGCGCTCGGTGCTCTGCTGCTGTGGCTGCTGCGTGGCGTGCAACCGCGCCTGCGCGGGCGCTGGAAACTGGGCCTGGCCTCGCTGACGCGGCGGCGCGGGCTGGCGGTGATGCAGCTGGTCGGCCTGTCGCTGTCGCTGTGTTCGCTGCTGCTGCTGTCGGTGATCGGCCCGGGGTTGTTGGCGCAGTGGCGCGACCGCCTGCCGACCGATACGCCGAACTACTTCCTGATGAACATCCAGCCGGAGCAGCGCGATGCGGTGCTCTCGACCCTGGCCGGGCTGGGCGTGGTCTCGCCGGGCATCGAGCCGTTCAGTACCGGTCGCCTGCTGGCGGTCAACGCGCGTCCGCCGCAGCGGCAGGCGCGCGAGGACAACAGCAACGAGGACGACGATGCCAACCGCCCGGTCAACTTCTCGTGGCGGCATGATTTCCCGCCGGCCAACACGCTGCTCGGCGGAACCTTCTGGAAGGCCGGCAGTACCGCGGCGGAAGCCTCGATCGAACAGGGCTGGGCTGAGCGTTACGGGATGAAGCTGGGCGACACGGTCACGCTGCAGATGGGCGATCAGGAGCGCAGCTTCACGGTCACCAGCATCCGCAAGGCGGACTGGGATTCGTTCCGGGTCAATTTCTTCCTGCTGCTCAACGAAGGCGCGGTGGCCGATGCGCCCTACAACCTGATCACCGCCTTCCACCTGCCGCGCGCGCAGGCACCGGCGCTGGCCGGGCTGACCCGGGCGTACCCCAACATTTCGCTGCTGGACATCGACGGCATCCTCGAGCGCGTGCGCGAGGTGATCAACCGGGTGACGCAGGCGGTGCAGCTGGTCATGGGCTTCAGTCTGCTGGCCGGCCTACTGGTGCTGCTGGCGGCATTGCAGGCCACGGCCGGCGAGCGCCGCTATGACAGTGCGGTGCTGCGCACGCTGGGGGCCACGCGGCGCCAGCTGCGGGGCGCGGTGCTGGTCGAGTTCGGGGCGCTGGGCCTGTTGTCGGCGTTGCTGGCGGTGGGCACGGCGGCGCTGCTGGGCAGCGTGGTGGCGCGGCAGGTGTTCGAGTTGACGCTCAGTCCGCCCTGGGGGCCGTTGCTGCTTGGCGGTGGGCTGGGCGTGCTGTTGAGCATGCTGGCCGGCTGGTGGGGCACGCGGCGGATCCTGCATACCCCGCCGGCGCTGGCCCTGCGGGAGGCATGAGCACGCGGCGATGACACAGGCACGGGGCGTGCCTCGGTATGCTGCACGCCCCTGCCCCCTGAGATCGCCCGGATGCCCGGCACCCCGTTCACTGCCTATCTGTATCCCGTACTGCTATTGCTGGGCAGCAACATTTTCATGACCTTCGCCTGGTACGGGCATCTGAAGTACAAGAGTGCGCCGTTGATGACGGTGATCCTGGTCAGCTGGGGCATCGCGTTTTTCGAGTACTGCCTGCAGGTACCGGGCAACCGCCTGGGCAGTGCGGTGTATTCGGCGCCGCAGTTGAAGGGCATGCAGGAGGTGATCACCCTGGTGGTGTTCGCGGCCTTCTCGGCGTTCTACCTGGATCAGCCGCTGAAGTGGAACCACTGGGCCGCGTTCGGGCTGATCCTGGTAGCGGCGTTCTTGATGTTCAAGGAGTGAGGGCGACGCCCGCATTCGGGCCGCCACCGGCTTCGCGTCGGTGACAGCTGCGATGGCGCGGCATCGACGCCGGGCCGGCCCGTCGTTTCAGATTACAGCTGGATCACCGGCATGCCGTCGGCTGCCCACGCTCCGCCGCGGCGAGCGGCGGTGGCGCAGCAGCAGTCGTCGACCCAGAGCTCGCCTTCGGCCCCTTCGACGTGCCCGATCCGGCGTGCGGTGGTCGCCCCCAGGGCCGACAACGAGGCCAGGCTGGCGGCGAGTTCGCGGCCTTCGCCGACCTGCAGGCGCAGTGCGCACATGCGCCAGGCGTCGTTGCCCAGGCGCACGGCCAGGCGCCGCCACAGGCGCTCAGCGACGCCGGCGTCGTTGACCGGCTCGGGGCGTGCGGGGAAGGCGGAAACCAGGCGGTCCCAGGCGAGGAAATCGCTGTCCGGCAGCAGGTACAGCCGCCAGCAGCAGCGGCCGCGGGCATCGACGAAGCACAGGCTTTCGCGGATGCCTTCGCTGTCCATGCCCTGGCAGGCGTGGGCAGACACGGCGTGCTTCCAACCGCCCAGTTCACTGCTGTCCGGGCGGTACAGGCACAGCACGGTGCCCAGTGAGGCCAGCTGTGCGGCCGATGGCAGGCCGGCGATGGGATGGCGGCCCGGTGGGCGGCCGACGGAAAGGGCGCGGCTCATGGGATCTACCTGCAATCGGCGGTTGCGGGGGAGACCCTCGACCCACGCCGCGGGCCGGAGCCGACGGCGGAGTGTCGAGGGGGAGAGAGCTGGGATAACGGCCTGCCCAGGGAAGGCACGGATCGCGTAGCCACGCGGTCATCGGTGCCTCCCCGCGGGGGAGGCAGCGCCGTCATTTGGTCAGGATCAACTTGTCGTTGCTGGTATGGCGCAGGCGATAGAAGCGGTCGCCGTGCTGGATCAGGATTTCACGGCGGCCCTTGAGCAGGGCTTCGCTGTCGATCACTTCTTCGGGCGGGACCACGCGGACCGGACGGTCGCGGAGGGTCAGCGTTTCGGGGCGCAGCAGTACAGCAGCTTGAGTGTTCATCGTCTGGACTCGTTGCGAGGGGCGAGTCAAATGATAATGATTCTCAGTTGACAATCAACAACCATTCTCAATTTGATAGATGGCATTAATGATCGAACTTCATCTATCAATAGGTTTCGTCAATCGCATAGTGGGACGCGTGCCGCTGCACGGGATTGCGGAGCCGGCCAGCGGCCGGCACGACCTTCCACCAGTCGGGTACCTCGATGTCCCTGCCACGGGATCGGTAGCGCCGGCCGCTGGCCGGCGCCCTGCACCCAACCGGCCGATCAACCAAAGACCGCGTCCACCTGCTGCCAGACGCTTTCATCGAGCTGCTCGAACAGCGCCAGTGCGCCCAGGTTCTCTTCCAGCTGGCTGACCCGGCTCGCGCCTAGGATCACGCTGGAGACGTTGGGATTGCGCAGGCACCAGGCGATCGCCAGTTGCGCCGGGGAGACCCCCAGCTGCGCGGCCAGCGCGGTATAGCGGCGGACCCGCTCCAGGCGGTCGCTGCCGTCCTCGAGCACCTGCGCCTTCAACCAGCCCAGCTGTTCCTGGCCCAGCCGCGACTGCGGGTCGACGCCGGCGTTGTACTTGCCGGTCAGCAGGCCCGAGGCCAGCGGCGACCAGATCGTGGTGCCCAGCCCCGCCTCGGCATACAGCGGCGCGTACTCGCGCTCGACCCGCTCGCGGTGCAGCAGGTTGTACTGCGGCTGCTCCATCGACGGGGCGTGCAGGTGGCGTGCGCGGGCGATATCCACCGCTTCCTGGATCTGCGCGGCCGACCATTCCGAGGTACCCCAGTACAGCACCTTGCCCTGGCGGATCAGGGTATCCATGGCCTGCACGGTCTCGGCGATCGGGGTGTCCGGATCCGGGCGGTGGCAGTAGTACAGGTCCAGATAGTCCACCCGCAGGCGCTTGAGCGCGGCGTGGCAGGCGTCGGTCACATGTTTGCGCGACAGGCCCTGCTGGGTCGGGCGCGGGTCGTCGACCGCCCCGAAGAACACCTTGCTGGAGACACAGAAGCCATCACGGGGCAGGCGCAGGTCGGCGATCACATCCCCCATCACCTGCTCGGCGCGGCCGCGGGCATAGCCCTCGGCGTTGTCGAAGAAGTTGACCCCGGCATCCCAGGCGGTGGCGATCAGCTTGCGGGCCTCATCGCGGCCGATCTGGTCGCCGAAGGTCACCCAGGCCCCGAAGGACAGGGCCGAGAGCTTCAGGCCGGTGGAGCCAAGACGGCGATAGAGCATGTGATTCTCCTGCTGCGGGCCCGCGACCGGGCCGGATCGATGCCGGTAAGTGTAGAGGGTGGCGCGCAGCGCGCGCAGGCCGGCCGCGGCGATCTCACGGCCCGTGACACACCACGCGCCACGCTGGCCATGCCTTGTCGATACAGGCCCGATCACGACCGATCGGCTCGCAGACGCTGCTTTTCCTTGCCCCGCCCTTGCCGCTGCTCTAGGCTTCCCGTTTTTCGCGGCGCCCCAAGGGAAGTCTCATGGTCGAAGGTTTGGGCAGGATTGGCTTCGGCCTGTTCGGGTTGGCAGTGCTGATCGGCATTGCCTGGTTGTTCTCGAACAACAAGCGGGCCGTCGACTGGCGCCTGGTGGTCACCGGTATCGCACTGCAGATCGCCTTCGCGGCGGTGGTGCTGCTGGTGCCGGGTGGCCGTGATGTGTTCGATGCGCTGGGCAAGGGCTTCGTCAAGATCCTGAGCTTCGTCAACGAGGGCTCCGGCTTCATCTTCGGCAGCCTGATGAACACCGAGCAGTTCGGTTTCATCTTCGCCTTCCAGGTGTTGCCGACCATCATCTTCTTCTCGGCGCTGATGGGGGTCATGTACCACCTCAACGTGATGCAGACGATCGTGCGTGCGATGGCCTGGGCGATCACCAAGATCATGCGCGTGTCCGGTGCGGAAACCACCAGCGTCTGCGCCAGCGTCTTCATCGGCCAGACCGAAGCACCGCTGACGGTGCGCCCGTACATCGCCAAGATGACCCAGTCCGAGCTGATCACGATGATGATCGGCGGCATGGCGCACATCGCCGGCGGCGTGCTGGCCGCCTACGTGGGCATGCTCGGTGGCAGCGACCCGGCCCAGCAGGCCTTCTACGCCAAGCACCTGCTGGCGGCGAGCATCATGGCCGCCCCGGCGACCCTGGTGGTGGCCAAGCTGCTGGTGCCCGAAACCGGCACCCCGCTGACCCGCGGCACGGTCAAGATGGAAGTGGAGAAGACCTCCAGCAACATCATCGACGCCGCCGCGGCCGGTGCCGGCGACGGCCTGAAGCTGGCACTGAACATCGGTGCGATGCTGCTGGCCTTCATCGCGCTGATCGCGCTGCTGAACGCCCCGCTGACCTGGCTGGGTGACGTGACCGGCCTGGCCGCGATCATCGGCCGCCCGACCGACCTGTCCACCCTGTTCGGCTACCTGCTGGCCCCGATCGCCTGGGTGATCGGTACCCCGTGGGCCGATGCCACCACGGTCGGCTCGCTGATCGGCCAGAAGGTCGTGATCAACGAGTTCGTGGCGTACTCGGAGCTGTCCAAGATCGTCAACGGCCAGGTGCCGGGCATGGTGCTCTCCGACGAGGGCCGCCTGATCGCCACCTACGCGCTGTGCGGTTTTGCCAACTTCAGCTCCATCGCGATCCAGATCGGTGGTATTGGTGGTCTGGCACCGGAGCGCCGCCACGATCTGGCCAAGTTCGGCCTGCGTGCGGTGCTGGGCGGTACCATTGCCACCTTCATGACGGCGACCATCGCCGGCGTGCTGACGCATTTCAGCTGATATCCGTTCCCTGAGAAACAGTCTTTATGAGTAGCAGTGTCGTCGTAATCGGTTCCTTCAATGTGGATCATGTCTGGCGTTGTGAGTCGCTCCCGGCCCCGGGTGCGACCATTGCCGGCCGCTACAGCACCGGTCCCGGCGGCAAGGGCTTCAACCAGGCCGTGGCCGCCCGCCGTGCCGGCGCGCCGACCACGTTCCTGTGCGCGCTGGGCAATGACGCCGGCGGTGCGATGGCCCGCGGCCTGGCCGAGCAGGACGGTTTCGCGCTGACCGCCGAGGCCAGCAGCGAGCCGACCGGCACCGGCGGCATCTATGTCGACAGCCGCGGCCGCAACACCATCGTGATCGGCCCGGGCGCCAACGCCGCGTTGAGCCTGGGTTTCGTTGACCAGCAGCGCGCGCTGCTGGCCGGTGCCAAGGTGGTGCTGGCGCAGCTGGAATCGCCGGTGGAAACGATCGAGGCGGCCCTGGCCATCGCACGCGAGGCCGGTGCCACCACCGTGCTCAACGTCGCGCCTGCCGATGCGCCCTCCAGCATCGGCCTGCTCAAGCTGGCCGATGTGCTGACCCCGAACGAGACCGAGTTCGCCGCCCTGCTCGGCCGTCATGTCGGCGAGCGCGTGGATGCCAACGATGTCGCCGCGCTGGATGGCGCCAGCCTGCATGCGCTGTGCCGCAAGCTGGTCGGCAACGGCACGGTGGTGGTGACGCTGGGTTCGGTGGGTGTGTTCGTGTCGCACGCCGAAGAGAACCTGCGTGGCGATACCCAGCCGTATTACCGCGTGGGCGCCGAGCAGGTGCAGGTGCTGGACACCACCGGTGCCGGCGATGCGTTCAACGGTGCGCTGGTGGCCTCGATCGCGCAGGACCCGGAGGCGGCCTTCGCCCGTCACGTGCGGTTCGCCAACCAGTTCGCCGGTCGTTCGACCGAGAAGGAAGGCGCCGCTGCGGCGATGCCGCACTTCACCCCGGGTGATGCCGAGAACAAGTAAGCGTCACCGGTATGGATATCGGAAGGCCAGCGTTCGCGCTGGCCTTTTTTGTTCTGCTCCCATCTGCGTGAAATCAAGAAGCGCCCTCTGAGCCTTTCCGGGCGAGGCCTCGAGTAGGTCGAGCGCTGGGGCGCGATGCCCTTGCCGGCGAATGTCCCCCGGCGTCGGCCTGCGGCCGCCCCCTCCTCCTTTATTTCGCCCACAAGGGCATCGCGCCCCACGTGTCCAGACCACTGGCGCTGCATGGAAAGCACGGCTTCTCTTCTGCCTACCGCGAGCCGGAGCGCCGTAGCGGCCGGTAGGCCCCTGGGCAAAATCAAGGAGGAGGTCGTCGCTGTGAGGCGGCGGCCGGGGGACATTTGCCGAGGGGCCTACCGGTCGCTACGGGGCCCTTGAGCTCGCGGTGATCCACAGCGCCAGCGCGCCCACCACGAGGCCGGCAAGCACGTCCAGCAGATCGTGCTGCCAGGTGGTGAGCGTCGAAACCAGGATCAGCCCACAGGCGCCGTGCCACAGCCAGCGCAACGCCGCCGTATCGGCCAGCAGCCAGCGGCGCCATGCCTGCCAGACCACCACCAGTACCGCGGCATGCAGCGACGGCGCCATGTTGAACGGCGCCTCGAACGCGCGCAGCTGGGCGAACACCAGTCCGCTCGCGCCATCCGGCTGCGGCAAAACACGCACGTTGCCGGTCGGCCAACACACGAAGGCGAGCATGCAGGCGGCCTGCACCAGCGCGATGGCCATCGCATGGCGGCGCAGGGCGGATCGGGTCGGGCAGAGGAAGAACGTCAGCGGGTACAGCAGGTTCAGCGCCAGGTACGGCCAGATCGACCAAGGCCAGAACGGGATCGCCTCGTCCCAGCGACCGTGCAGGCTGTAGGTATGGGCCTGGCTGGCGGCCCATTGATTGGTCCAGCTGTAGCCATGGATGAACATCGCGCCGAGCAGCAGCATCCACAGCATGGCCTCGCGCCAGGGCGGATGCGGGAGCGGAGTGTTGGCATGAGGCGGGGTGGGCACGCGCGCACCGTAGCAGAACGTGGCAAGCGTGTTTGCCGCTATCCTTGCGCTTTCGCGGATACCGGGACTGTACGCAGTGGCAGCAGCAGGCAGTCAGCACCACGCAGGTACGCACGCGGACACACCGCGCTGGACGCGCAATCCGGCCTGGGCCCTGTTTTCGCAGACCCATGCGCAGCGCCCGCTGCTGCTGGTGTCCGGTGGCGCCGACGAATTGTATGTGGTCGACGAGGCCGATACCCCAACGGTCATCGAACGCATCCTCGGCCATTGGCAGGACGACACACTGGCGCTTGTGCAGGACGATGCCGACTGTGGCCCGGCGGTCCGCCAGTTGATGCGCCTCGGCGTACTGGTGCCGTCGCAGGCGGTGCGCCCTGTGCGCCGCTATGCACTGGATTGGCTCGGGGAACCGCTGCCTGGGCTGGCCGAGGCCTTCGACCAGCATGCCAGCGCGGATCTGCAGCGCGTCGATGCCGCCGCCGATGTCGACCTCCTCGTGCTGGTCCGCTACGGGCTCGGCTGGGAACAGGCCTTGGCCCGCTACGTGTCACATATGCCGGCACAGCCGCATCTGCTGCTGGACCTCAGCTATCACCACACCCTCGCGCTTGGACCCTATGTGGTGCCCGGCCAGACTGCCTGTGTGTATTGCCTGGGCAACCGCGTACTGCGCCGCTGGGGCGAAGCGGTGGTGCCCGCGCTGCCGGAAGTCGCAACGCAACCGGCACGGATCGCGGCGCTGGTCGCGCCGTTGCTGGATCAGCCGCACCTGTTGCTGGGCTATCTCGAACGCAGCGTCTGGCTCGACCTGCATCGCCTGCATGGGGAACGCGACCGGGTGCTGCGGCTGCCATGGTGCCCCGCCTGCCAGGGCGGTGAGATGTCGATGCCTGCACCGCTGCCGCTGCCTTGGGACACCGGGCGCCCGTGATAATGTGGGCCGTGCGCCGGGCGTTTCCGCCTCGGTCAACGGAGTGACCCCATGTATCGCCTGCCGACCCAGTTCGATGCCAGTGCCTCGCGCCAGGACCTTGCCGCGGCAGGTGGCGGCTCGACATCGACTACCTGCAGTTCCTGCGTTGTCACCCTGCTCGGCACCTCGGTACTGTCGGCAGTGGTGCTGGGCAAGCTGGAACCCGTCGCGCCCGCCGCCATCAGCAGCGCCGCAGACATCCCCCCCGTCACCGTCGATACCCCCACCGAGCGCCACGGCCAGCCACCTGCGTTGCCGCAGGAACCGCCCAGCGCCGTCACTCCGGATCATCCGGCGGCACCGGCACCGGTGATGCCGGCAGCCGGCCTGAGCCGCACCAGTCGGATACTGCTGGGGCTGTTCGCCTTGCCGCTGGCCGCGATCGGCGGCGGCATTTTCATCAGCACCTCCAACCCGATATTCGGGCTATTCGTCGCCGTCGGGCTGTATCTCGGCATTTATGCCCTGGTCTACGAGCGCGCGGGGCGTTCGCTCGGGCGCGGCATCGGCATCGCCATCGGGCTGCTGCTGGGCCTGTTCGCCGTAGGCGCGCTCGAGATGATGCTCTGGCTGAGCGTGATGAAATGAGCCGCGCCGCCGTGCAGGCGGCAGAGCCGGAAACGCCCACGCTGTCGTCGCACCTGCTGCATGGCGCAGCGCGTCCGCGCTGTGGCCTGGTGCGCCCGGCCCAGCCGATCGAGGCCAACCCGTGCGATGCAACCGGCCCCTTGTTCGAGGGACGGCGCGTACACAATGCCGCCACGCCGGCCGACCCGGCCAATCCCTGGCAGGGCGTCTCGGGCGCAGTCGCGCTGGAGGCAGCTGCGGCCGCCGACGGCGCGGTCGCCGAGGCGCTGGAGCGGCTGGCGGCGGCGCAGGCGAGCCTGGAAGTGCGTCGTCGCGATGCGCTGACGCCCACACAACGTCTGGACGAATCGGCATTCGCGCTGTTCTCGGCGAGCCAACGCGCCATGCCGGACTTCCCGTGGCCGATGCCCGAACGCGACGAGGACCTGTTCGCTGCGGTGCATGCGCTGGACGACAACCGGGTCGCCTGGGTGCCGCAAGAGCTGGTTGGACTGGGGCCGCGCAGCGGCCAGGCGCGATTGCCATCGACGTCCAGTGGTCTGGCGGCCTGGCGGGATGGGCGCGATGGCGCCTGGCTGGCGCTGTTGCGCGCGGCGCAGGAACTGCTGGAGCGCGATGCACTGGCGGTCACCTGGCTCAATGGCGTGGCCGGCCGGCGAATCGCCCTGCCGGCGCAATGGCACGCCCATGTGGACGCGCGCGGTGGTGAACTGCAGGCGTTCGACCTGACCCAGCACTGGAATCCGCACCCGGTCATCGCGGTCGCCGGTGGCATTCCCTTCGAAGGCCGCCCCCGCTACGTCCTCGGCATCGCCTGCCGCGCCGATCCGGGCGAGGCACTGCACAAGGCGCTGCTGGAATGGCAGCAGGCACTGACCTTTGCCGCGCATCTGTGTGGCCGCGAAAGCGCCCGGCTGCCTCGTGAACCCGCAGCGCTGCGCAGCTTCGACGAGCATGCCGCCTTCTACACCCTGCGCCCGGAGCTGTGGTCGCAGCTGCCGCTGCTGCGGGAGGCGGGCCGCAGCACGTTGCAGCTGCCACTACCGGGCGCGGCGATCCCGTCCGCCGCGCCGCGCGCGGTCATCGAGCTCGATCAGCTGCGACGCCGGCTGGGCCGTGCCGGCATCGCGCTGTACTACCGCGAGTTGACCACCGCCGATGTGGCCGCGGCGGGCCTGCGGGTGATGCGGGTGTTGTCGCCACAGCTCAGCGGTCTGCATGCCGACGAACGTGCGCCGTTCCTTGGTGGCCGCTGCCGGGACGTGGCATGGCGCTATCCCGGCGTGCCGCACGGCGGCGCGTTTCCCAACCCCTTCCCGCATCCATTGGGCTGATCCCCGAGGACCGCATGCCGTCACCGCCTTCCCCCTGGGACGATGCCCCGCTGTTCCATCTGTTCTGGCACAACGGCGAGCTCAATCCCGCGCGCGCAGACGTGATGCACGCGCGCATCGCCGAAGATGCCGCACGCGCCTGGTCGCCGCCACGGCCGTTGCATGCAGCAGCCGGCGTCGCCTTGCCGGACCCGGTACGCCCCGGCGATGCCCTCGCGCAGCGCCGCAGTGGCCGCCGTTTCGGTGATGCACAGTGGGGCGCGCAGGAACTGGGGCGCGTGCTGGCCCCGCTGCGGGCCCGGCCCGGCGACAGTGACACGCGGCGTCTGCCATCCGGTGGGGCCAAGTACCCGATCCAGGCCTATGCCGCCCTGTACGGCATCGACGATGCGATCGCATCAGCGCCGGGCATCCATTGGTACGACCCGCTCGAGCACGCGCTGGTACCGGTGGCGCCCTGCCCCGCATGGCCGGCGCTGTCCGGGCTGCTGGGCGTGGACTGGCCGGAGCGGCCGGCGGCCGTGCTGTTCCTGATCGCCGAGCCAGGCGGGACGCTGGCCAAATACGGCGAGCGCGGCGGCCGCTTCGTATTGATCGAGGCTGGAGTCTGGCTGGGAGCGCTGGGGCAGCAGGTGGCGTCGATGAACGCCGCCGGCTGCGCGATCGGCTCGTTCGACGACGCCGCCCTCCTGGACCTGCTCGGGCTCGACCCGCGGCGGCATCTGGCGGTGTTGGCCTATGCGTGTGGTCCGGCGCCCTGAACGATCGCCAGAATCGCGGCAGGCCCCGCCTGATCATGCGATTCCCGGCCAGCGGTCGGCACGATCGGTAACCACCCAGCATCCGCCGCCGCTGGGGGCGGCGGAACCAATCGTCAAGCATATGCTCATGACCGGAGCGCATCAGACCCTTCCGGATCGGCCTGAACAGGTACCGGTACCTGCGTGGTTGGCGGCCAGCGGCCGGCACTACAATGCGCACATGCAGATTGGCCCCTACAACATCCAGCCCAACGTGGTGCTGGCACCGATGGCCGGTGTCACCGACAAGCCCTTCCGCCTGCTGTGCAAACAGCTGGGCGCGGGCCTGGCGGCCTCGGAGATGACCATCTCCGACCCGCGCTTCTGGAACACCCGCAAGTCGCTCCACCGCATGGACCATGCCGGCGAACCGGACCCGATCAGCGTGCAGATCGCCGGCACCGAGCCGCAGCAGCTGGCCGAGGCAGCACGCTACAACGTGGACAACGGTGCGCAGATCATCGAC
Organism: Stenotrophomonas sp. RIT-551; assembly: GCF_026241915.1. NCBI lineage: Bacteria > Pseudomonadati > Pseudomonadota > Gammaproteobacteria > Lysobacterales > Lysobacteraceae > Stenotrophomonas > Stenotrophomonas sp. RIT-551. The sequence goes on from NZ_JAPJIU010000002.1 coordinate 211,786, forward strand.
ATCAACATGGGCTGCCCGGCCAAGAAGGTCTGCAACGCCTGGGCCGGCTCGGCGCTGATGCGCGATGAAGACCTGGTCGCGCGCATCCTGACCGCGGTGGTCAACGCGGTGGACGTGCCGGTCACGCTGAAGATCCGCACCGGCTGGGACTGCGATCACCGCAATGGCCCGCTGATCGCCCGCATCGCCGAGGACAGCGGCATCGCCGCGCTGGCCGTGCATGGCCGTACCCGCGACCAGCATTACACCGGCACCGCCGAATACGACACCATCGCCGCGATCAAGGCGGCGCTGCGCATTCCGGTGGTCGCCAACGGCGACATCGATTCACCGCAGAAAGCGGCGCAGGTCTTCAAGCAGACCGGCGTGGACGCGGTGATGATCGGCCGCGCCGCCCAGGGCCGGCCCTGGATCTTCCGCGAGGTGGCGCACTACCTGGCCACCGGCGAGCTGCTGGCGCCGCCCTCGGTCACCGAGGTCCGCGATCTGCTGCTGGGCCACCTGCGCGCGCTGCACGATTTCTATGGCGAGCAGCAGGGGGTGCGCATCGCGCGCAAACACCTGGGCTGGTACGCCAAGGACCGGCCGGAGAACGCCGCCTTCCGTGCGGTGGTCAACCGCGCCGAGGATGCCGCCAGCCAGGTCGCCCTGACCACCGACTATTTCGACGCCCTCGCCGCCGGCGAGCCGTTGTCGTCCGCTGCCTGAGCCTTCTGTCATGAACCCGCCGATCACCGCACCGACCTATCTCCACGGCTTTTCCGATACCGAGCAGCATCGCCTGGTCACCCAGTCGCGCCTGTTCGAATCGAGCATCTTCAGCGGCATCGACTACGGCGGCGCAACGCGCCTGCTGGAAGTCGGCAGCGGCGTGGGCGCACAGACGGACATCCTGCTGCGGCGGTTCCCGGACCTGCACGTCACCGGCGTGGACCTGAGCGAAGCGCAGCTGGCCACTGCCGCCACCAACCTGGCCAAGACCCCGTGGTGCCGCGAGCGCTACACCCTGCTGCAGGCCGACGCCGGCAATCTGCCGTTCGGTGCGCGCGAGTTCGATTCGGCCTTCCTGTGCTGGGTGCTGGAGCATGTGCCTTCGCCGGCGCGGGTGCTCAACGAAGTGCGCCGCGTGCTGGTCCCGGGTTCGCCGGTGTATGTCACCGAAGTGATGAACGCCTCGTTCCTGCTCGATCCTTACTCGCCGCACATCTGGCGCTACTGGATGGCGTTCAACGATTTCCAGTACGACCACGGCGGCGATCCGTTCGTCGGTGCCAAGCTCGGCAACCTGCTGTTGGCTGGCGGCTTCCGCGACGTGCACACCGAGATCAAGACCATCCACCTGGACAACCGCGAGCCGGCGCGTCGCAAGACGATGATCGCGTTCTGGGAGCAACTGCTGTTGTCGGCGGCCGATCCGCTGCTGGAAGCCGGCCTGGTCGACCAGGAGACGGTGGACGGGATGCGCCGCGAGTTCAGCCTGGTCCAGAACGACCCCAACGCGGTGTTCTTCTTCTCCTTCGTGCAGGCGCGCGCGACGGTGTATTGACCGGGGGGCGGCGCTAGCGCGTCACCCAGGCGATCACGGTCACCACCACCGCTGCGGCCAGCAGCAACCACAGGCCCAGTCCGCCCCGATCACCCGGGGCGACCGTCGCACTGCCGGCGGTGAGACGGGCACCTTCGCGCGGACGCGCGGTGGGCGTGTGGCCTACTTCCAGCGTGCCGGTGGCCGGCCGCTGGTTACGCTCGGTGAGCTTGTTCTGCATGCGCCGCGCCCGCTCAGGGTCGACCTTGTGCAGTTCCTCCAGCAGCACCTGCTGCTGACGCGCGCGGTCCGGCTGCGCCCTGGCCTTGTGCAGGATCTCGCGCAACGGCACCGCCGGCTGCTCAGCGGAGCGACCCGGGGTCACATCCAGCAACAGTGCGCGGTACTCCGGCGGTACATCGGCCAGCCGGGTGTAGCGCGTGCCATTGATCTCCATTTCAAACCGTTCGGTCACGGTGCCTCCGTCCAACCTGCCTTGGGTGCGATCACCTCGGTGCTCGCCGGTGCATGCCAGATGCGTTGCCACATCGCCGAGAACCGGCGCTTCACCATCGCCCTGCCCTGCTCCCCTTCATACGCCGGGCGCAGCTGTCGTGGCGTGATCGCAGCCCAGCCCCCGCCCTCGGCCCGGGCCACCGCGAAGGTGAAGGTGTAGTCCGGCTCCAGGCCCATGCGCAGATCGCTCAGCCGCAGCTCGCCATCGACCACCTGCGCGCGCATGAAGCCGCGGTTGAACCAGTTCAGGCGCTGCACGGCCGGCAGCGTGGCCGCCTGGCGCAGGGCCTGCACGTTGGAGGGATGGCCTTCAAAGGTCATCGGGCCGCGGTCGGCGATCAGCGAGCGTTCGCCGATCACGTAGCCGCTGGGCGTCATCGCCACCACCTGCCAGAGCAGCGTGTTGAATGGCATCGCCACCGAGAAGCGCGGCGCATCGCCCAGCCCCATCGCGGCCAGGGCGCGGTCGGCCTCGCGGTCGACACTGTGCTTGGCCAGCAGCGACCAGCCCAGGTAGCCACTGCTGAGCACCAGGCCGGCCACGAGCGCCTTCTGCGCCAACGGCCGCGCCCGCGCGAACCACGCCACTGCACAGGCGATCAGCAGCCACACGGTGTAGAGCGGGTCGATGATGAAGACGCTGGCCCACATCGTCGGGTGCGGGGTGAACGGCCACCACAGCTGGGTACCGTAGACGGTGAAGGCATCCAGCAGCGGATGGGTGATCAGCGCCAGCGTGATCGCCCAGAACCAGCGGCCCGGCGCCTGCGCCACCCGGCCGTGACCAAAGCGTTTGAACAGCCACCAGATCAGCGCGGCCACCCACGGCAACACCAGCAGCGAGTGGCTGTAGCTGCGGTGCTCGACCATCAGCGCCACCGGATCGGCGGCGGTGAACGCCAGCAGCAGCGCGTCCAGGTCCGGCAGGGTGCCGAGCGCGGCACCGGCCAACAGGGCGGCGCGGCGATGGCCGGCCGGTGCGATGGCGGCGGCGACCGCGCCGCCGAGTACGATCTGGGTGAGGGAGTCCATCGGCCGATGCTAGCAGCCGGGCCTGGCGCTGCGCGTTGATGCCGTTCTGCTCAGGCAGCTCTGGCCAGTGCGGCGTTGCCGGGCAGCGCCGCCAGGGTCTGCCCGGTGTGATCGAGCAGCCGCAGGCTGCCGTCCGGATCCTCGGCCAGCGCGGTCAGGCTCTCGACCCAGTCGCCGTCGTTGGCATAGATCAGCCCGTCGCGCTCCACCAGTGCGGCGCGGTGGATGTGCCCGCAGATGATCCCGTCCAGCCCACGCCGACGCACATCCTCGAGCCCGGCCTGGACGAAGCGTTCGATGTAGCGTTCGGCCGCGCCGCTGCGCTTCTTGAGGAATTCAGAGAGAGACCAGTAGCGCTGACCCAGCCGCCGCCGGACCGCGTTGAGCAGGTGGTTGCCGGTCAGGATGCGGTAATACAGCCAGTCGCCGAAGCGCTCCTGCAGGCCACCGAAATGAGTGATGCCGTCGTAGTCGTCGCCATGCACGACCAGCAGCCGCCGTCCGTCGGCGGTCACGTGGATCGCCCGCCGGCGTACCTGCATGGCCGGCAGCATCAGCCCGCAGACCTTGCGCAGCGAAGCATCGTGGTTGCCCGGGATGTAGATGATCCGGGTGCCGGCCCGCTGCAGCGCGTGCAGGGCCTGGATCACCTCGCTGTGGGCCGGCCGCCAACTGGCCCGGCGGTGCGCCATCCACCACAGGTCGATGATGTCGCCCACCAGATACAGGCGCTCGCAGCGCAGCCCGGCCAGGAACCTGGCCAGTTCGGCGGCGTGGCAGTGGCGTGAGCCAAGATGAACATCGGAAAGGAAGACGGCCCGCCGATGGGGCGCCAGGGTCGTCACGGGCCGTTTGGCGGCTTCCCGCGCGTCGCGCTGCTCGACGTCGTGCATGGCGTGCTCCTCAGGTCCGGCGGCCGGATGCGCCGAAGCCTGCCCTGCGGCGACGACAGCCCGATGGCGGTTTGACGACGGGCCGGTGACGCTCGCGGAGTTCGGATGCACGTCGCGCCCTTCGTGAGGCGCGTGCGGCTGGCATGCTTCTCGGGCAGGTGCCGCTGCGGGCGGCCGTTTGTCACGCTGGTGGAACACTGGGCGGTGACGCTGGGCCTCAATCCCGTCACACCGGGCCCTGCGACGGGCACGCAGGCTTAACCACGGGCAACCCTCGCTGGCGCACAATGCAAGCGCGCGACTTGCCGTGTATCATTCGCGCCCATCTTTCCATCCGAATCAAAGGATATTACGCCTGATGTCCAGCTACCTGTTCACCTCCGAATCGGTCTCCGAAGGCCATCCGGACAAGATTGCCGACCAGATCTCCGATGCGGTGCTGGACGCGATCCTGACCCAGGACAAGCGTGCGCGCGTGGCCTGCGAAACCATGGTCAAGACTGGCGTGGCAATCGTCGCCGGTGAAATCACCACCAGCGCCTGGATCGACCTGGAAGCCTTGACCCGCAAGGTGATCCTGGACATCGGCTACGACAGCTCCGACGTCGGCTTCGACGGCGCGACCTGCGGCGTGCTGAACCTGATCGGCAAGCAGTCGCCGCACATCGCCCAGGGCGTGGACCGCAAGAAGCCCGAAGAAATGGGCGCTGGCGACCAGGGCCTGATGTTCGGCTATGCCACCAACGAGACCGACAGCTACATGCCGGCCGCGATCCACCTGTCGCACCGCCTGGTCGAGCAGCAGGCCAAGATCCGCAAGAAGAAGAACTCGCCGCTGTCCTGGCTGCGCCCGGATGCCAAGAGCCAGGTCACCCTGCGCTATGAAAACGGCGCCGTCTCGGCCATCGACGCGGTGGTGCTGTCGACCCAGCACGCCCCGGGCGTGAAGCAGAAGGACCTCATCGAGGCCGTCCGCGAAGAGATCATCAAGCCGGTGCTGCCGGCCAAGTGGCTGCACAAGGGCACCAAATTCCACATCAACCCGACCGGCAAGTTCGAGATCGGCGGCCCGGTGGGCGACTGTGGCCTGACCGGCCGCAAGATCATCGTCGACACCTACGGCGGCTGGGCCCGTCACGGTGGTGGTGCGTTCTCGGGCAAGGATCCGTCCAAGGTCGACCGTTCGGCTGCCTATGCTGCCCGTTACGTCGCCAAGAATGTCGTGGCCGCCGGCCTGGCCGACCGCTGCGAAGTGCAGGTCTCCTACGCCATCGGCGTGGCCGAGCCGACCTCGATCTCGGTCACCACCTTCGGCACCGGCAAGATCAGCGATGACAAGATCGAAAAGCTGATCCGCAAGCATTTCGACCTGCGCCCGTACGGCATCATCCAGATGCTGGACCTGATCCACCCGATGTACCAGCAGACCGCGGCCTACGGCCACTTCGGCCGCAAGGCGAAGGAGTTCAGCTACACCAACGGTGCTGGCGAACAGGTCAACGCAACCGCCTTCTCCTGGGAGAAGACCGATCGCGCCGCCGCCCTGCGCGCGGATGCGAAGTTGAAGTAAGAAATGGGCCGCGAAAGCGGCCCTTTTCTTACGGGTAGAGCCGACCGTTGGTCGGCTGGCGGCGGGTAGAGCCGACCGTTGGTCGGCTGGCCGCGCGCAGCGCGGCAATGATCGGCGAAACAAACGGCGGGCCGCGAAAGCGGCCCGTCGTCGTTTTGGCGCCTTGACCCATCGTCGCGCCGCGCGCGACCAGCCGACCAACGGTCGGCTCTACCAATGGGTCAAGCGGCGCTACACTCCAGTCATGCCCGAATTCAAATCCAACCAGCTCTCCATGACGGTGCTGATGTCGCCGGACATGGCCAACTTCTCCGGCAAGGTACACGGCGGTGCGGTGCTGCGCCTGCTCGACCAGGTTGCCTATGCCTGCGCCAGCCGCTATGCCGGCAGCTACGTGGTCACCCTTTCGGTGGACCAGGTGATGTTCCGGCAGCCGATCGCGGTCGGCGAGCTGGTCACCTTCCTGGCCTCGGTGAACTACACCGGCACCTCCTCGATGGAGATCGGCGTCAAGGTGGTGGCCGAGGACATCCTCAAGCGCAGCGTGCGCCACGCCAACAGCTGCTTCTTCACCATGGTCGCGGTGGATGACGAGGGCAAGCCGACCCCGGTGCCGCCGCTCGTGCTGGAGACCGCCGACGAACGCCGCCGGCATGCCGCCGCGTTGATCCGCCGCCAACTGCGCGAGGAGATGGAGCAGCGCCACCTGGAGCTGCTGGCATCCAATCCGCCTGCACCAGGTGATCTGGTCGAGCGGGTCTGAGAAGCGCTGCCGGCCAGCGGCCGGCACTCCCCCTTCATGGCCTACCCGGTGTTCTGTACGCCCTGCGAAACACCGTTCACGCAGGCCACCAGCGCGCGCAGCACGTCATCGTCTTCGCCACCGCTTTCACGCCAGCGGCGCAGCAGATCCACCTGCAGCACGCTGATCGGATCGATGTAGGGATTGCGCAGGCGGATCGACAGCGCCAGCCGCTGGTCGTGCTGGAGCAGTGCATCCTGCCCGGTCAGCACAAGGATCCACTGCGCGGTGAGCTCCAGCTCACGCTGAATCTGCGGGAAGAAACGGCCATGCAACGCACCAGACAGCTGCGAGAACTGCTCGGCGATGGTCAGGTCGCCCTTGGACAGCACCATCGCGATGTCATCCAGGAAGGTGCTGAAGAACGGCCAGTCGCGCGCCATCTCTTTCAGGATGTCCTCGTGGCCGGCATCGATCGCCGCCTGCAGGCCGCTACCCACGCCATACCAACCCGGAATCACGGCACGCGCCTGGCTCCAGGCGAACACCCACGGAATCGCGCGCAGGTTGGTCAACGCGGCATCTTCACCCAGTCGGCGCGAGGGGCGTGAGCCCAAGGTCATCCGCTCGATCACGTCGATCGGCGTGGCCAGCCGGAAGTACTGCATGAAGTCTTTCTGGCCGACGAAGACACGGTAGGCATCCGCACTCTTCTGCGCGATCAGGTCCATCACCGGGCGCCACTGTTCCTCGCGCGGTTCCGGTGCACGCGGGCGCAGGCTGGAGCGCAGCACCGCACCGGTGGACTGCTCCAGCGAGCGCAGCGCCAGCGCACGGATGCCGTACTTGCGGTGGATCACTTCGCCCTGCTCGGTCACGCGCAGGCGGCCGTCGATGCTGCCGCGCGGCGAGGCATCCACGGCGTGCGTGGTCTTGCCGCCCCCGCGGCTGATCGAGCCGCCGCGGCCGTGGAAGAAGGTCAGGCGGATGTCGTTCTCGGCAGCGACCTCCAACAGCTCCACCTGGGCGCGCTGAAGGCCCCAGCGCGACGCCGCGATGCCCCCATCCTTGCCGCTGTCCGAGTAGCCGAGCATCACCATCTGCACATCGCCGCGTGAGGCCAGGTGCGTGCGGTAGACCGGATCGGCCAATAGATCGCGCAGGGTGTCGGTACCGCGCTTGAGATCGTCCACGGTTTCAAACAGCGGGGCGATGTCGAGCGGCACCGCGCCGGCGTCATCCACCAGGCCGCCACGACGTGCCAAGGCGAGCACGGCGAGGACATCGCTGCGGTCATGCGCCATCGAGATGATGTAGCTGCCCAGTGCATCGGCCCCATGCCGGTGATGGGCATCAGCCAGCGCCGCGAACACCGCGTCCAGGCGCTCACCGCCTTCTTCGTTGCTCACCGGCAGCGCCTGCTCGCCACTGGCGAACGGGGCCAGCCGTGCCGCGCGGGTGACCGCATCGGCGGCGTCCCAGGCCTCCTGCCCATCCAGCACGCTGGCCAGCGCGCGACCATGCACGCTCGATTCCTGACGCACGTCCAGGCGCGCCAGATGGAAGCCGAAGGTGCGCACCCGCCACAGCAGGCGACGCACCGCGAAGCCGCCGGCATGGTCGCCCTTGTTCTCGTGCAGGCTGCGCAGGATCAGCTCGATGTCGTCGGTCAGCTCCTGCGGCGACGCGTAGGCGCCTTCTGCATCGTCCATCGTCGCCTGTACCCGCGCGCGCATGCGGTCATTGAGCAGGCGATAGGGCATGTCGGCATGACGCGGGCGCGAGGTGACCTTGGGCAGCAACGCCTTGTAATGGTCCACGCGGGCCTGCAGTTCATCACTGACCGCCACCCGCTCGGTGGACTGGCTGAGCAGGCTGGCCAACTGCAGCAGGTCTTTCTGGTAGCGGCCGAGCACGGCCTGGCGCTGCGCATCCAGGGTGTTGCGGATGGTGCCGGCGTCCACGTTCGGATTGCCATCCATGTCGCCGCCCACCCACGTGCCGAAGCGCAGCAGGCGCGGCAGCGGCAGTTCCTGGCCATAGGTATCCAGCAGTGCCTGCTGCAGCGATTCGTACAGCACCGGAATCACCCGGTACAGCACCTGCACCAGATAGAAGCCGACATGCTCGCGCTCGTCTTCCACGGTCGGGCGCACGGGCGAGGAATCGGTGGTCTGCCACGAGGCGGTCAGCGCCATGCGGAAACGCGCGGCGTCAGCGGCCGCTTCGCCCGGGGTGCGCTGGCCGTCGAGGTTGTCGACCAGGCTGGCCACCATCAACTGCTCTTTCTCCAGCAGCGCGCGGCGGACCGCCTCGGTCGGGTGCGCGGTGAACACCGGCTCGATGTCGATGCGCGGCAGCCACTCGGCCAGCTCGTCCAGGGTGACGCCCTGTGCCTTGAGGTTGACCAGTGCGTCCTGCAGACCATCGGGCTGCGGCGTGGCGGTACCGGCGCGCTGGTAGTCGCGGCGGCGGCGGATGCGGTGCACCCGCTCGGCGATGTTCACCACCTGGAAATAGGTACTGAACGCGCGCACCATCGCTTCGGCGCGCGCCGGCGGCAGGCCGGTCAGGGCATCGTTGAGATCGGACAGCGGGGCGTCGCTTTCGCGGCGGGCGATGGCGCGCGTACGCACCTGTTCCACATCGTCGAAGAACTGCGTTGAGACCTGCTCGGCGAGCAGGTCGCCGACCAGTGCGCCGAGTCGGCGTACATCGTCGCGCAGGGGAATATCGGGAGTGGCAAAAACGATGCTGCTACGGTACTCGTTCATCTGCGACGCACTGGCCTCGGGAACGGAATCCGCTCAAGCCTAACCCACAATCGCGTCGTTGCTGCGTCGCGCAAATAGTTACATCTGGTAGTGCCGGCCGCTGGCCGGCTCCATACAGATCTGACAGATGCCAGTGCGGGCATCGCGAGGAGCCGGCCAGCGGCCGGCACTACCGATCGCGTGCATTCCGAGGAGCCGGCCAGCGGCCGGCACTACCGATCGCGTGCATCGCGGGGAGCCGGCCAGCGGCCGGCAGGTGGCGATCGTTTCCGGTACCGGCCAACGGCCGGTACCCACCGGTTGTTTCAGCGCTTCTTCTTCACTGGCTTGCCCTCGCCCACGGTCTGCTCCAGCCAGCGCTCGCTCTCGGCCAGCATGGTCATGATCGATTCGCGTGCCCGGTAAGCGTGCGATTCATTGGGCAGCATCACCAGCCGCGACGTCCCGCCCAGCCCCTTCACCGCGGCGAACATGCGCTCGCTCTGGATCGGGAACGTGCCGGAGTTGTTGTCGTCCACGCCATGGATGAAGAGGATCGGGTCCTTGATCTTGTCGGCGTAGTTGAACGGCGACATCTTCTGGTAGACGTCCTGCGCCTGCCAGTAGTTGCGCTCTTCGGCCTGGAAGCCGAACGGGGTCAGCGTGCGGTTGTAGGCGCCGCTGCGCGCGATGCCGGCCTTGAACAGGCGGGTATGCGCGAGCAGGTTCGCGGTCATGAACGCACCGTAGGAGTGGCCACCGATCGCAATGTGCTCACGGTCGGCCACGCCACGCCGCACCACTTCATTCACGGCGGCCTCGGCATTGGCGATCAGCTGCGGCAGGTAGGTGTCGTTCGGTTCCTTGTCGCCCTCACCGATGATCGGCATCGACGGGCTGACCAGCACCGCGTAGCCCTTGGCCAGGAACGCCTGCGGACCCCAGTAGCTGATCGCGTTGAAGCGGTACGGCGAATCGGTGACCTGGCTGGCGGCTTCGGCGGTCTTGAACTCCCCCGGGTAGGCCCACATCAGCAGCGGCAACGGACCGTCCTTCTTCGCGTTGTAACCCGGCGGCAGCATCAGCGTGGCGGTCAGGTCGACGCCGTCGTTGCGCTTGTAGCGGATCTGCTCCTTGCTCACCCCACGCAGCTGCGGCAGCGGGTGCTGGAAGTGGGTCAGCGCCTTCGGTGCAGCCGTGGCATCACCCAGCGACTGCACGTAGAAGTTGGCCGGCTCATCGGGCGATTCACGGGTCAGCAGCAGCGAGGTGCCTTCCTGGTCGAGCAGCGCCACCGGCGCGGCATAGGACGGGGCCTGCGAGTGGAACAGGCGCGTGGTCTGCTTGCTGTCCAGATCGAAGCGATCCACGAACGGACGATCGCCTTCCGGCGAAGCGCCCAGCCCGTACAAGAAGATGCTGCGGCCATCGGCACTCACCTGCAGGCGCGCGCGCCCGTTGACGTCGCGCACCAGGCCCGGGCGACCGGGATCGTTGTAGCGGTCCTGCGAGGAACGTGCGGACAGCAGTTCAGCTGCCTTCTCCGGCTGGTCGGGCGCGATCCGCCACTGCTTGACCTCGCGGTTCTTCCACCACGATTCATTGAGCAGCGCCAGATCACCACGGCCCCACTGGATGCCGGCATAGCGGCTGCCCAGCTGCGCCAGCGTCACCGGCGGCGTGTCGAAGGGGGCGGCCTGCATCAGCACCGCATCGCGCACCTTGGCCTCGCGGTTCGGGTCGCCACCATCCTGCGCCTCGGCCCAGACCAGGGTCGCCGGGGCATCGGCGCGCCAGTCGATCCGGCGCACGCCGGTGGCCACCGCATCGTTGCCGGTCGGCAGGCCTTCCTTCAACGGCAGGTTGGCTACGGTGTGCTCCAGCTTGCCGTCCACGGCGGACAGCACTTCGATGCGACGCGCGAATGCGCTGGCCGGCACCAGATAGGAATACGGGCGCACCACCCGTTCGCTGAGCAGGTAACGGCCATCCGGGGAGAGCGTGACGTCCCAGTACACCCCGCCCGTGGAGAGCGGCGTGGTCACGCCGTTGAGCGCGACCTTGGCCGGCTGCGCGCTGGCGTAGTAATCAAAGAGGCGGGCATCGGCCTCGTTCTTGAGCATGTCCTGGTAGGTGCGGATGGTGCGCACACCGGCGTCGGCCTCGGTCTGCTGGATCGCCGGGCCGGTCGGAATGCCGCCGGCAGACGGTGCCGGCCCCTGGCCCTTGAGCTGCTGCATCACCAGCAGGCCCCGGCTGTCGGGCTGCCAGCTGTAGCCATCGCCCATCACCGTGTTCAGATCGCCGACCAGGCGCCGCGCCGAACCGGCGTCCACATCAACGATCCACAGTTCATTGGTGTTGGTGGCCGCATGCACCTGGTTGAAGGCGATGTACTTCTGGTCCGGCGACCACGCAAAGGTGGCGATCGACAACGGCTGCGGCAGCCCGCTGATCTGGCGCTCCTTGCCATCGGCCACGTTCATCAGCCACAGCTTGTCGGCGAAGCTGAAGCGGCTGGCCGAATGCGTGGCCGGGTTGATGCGCAGGCCGGCCAGCTTCAGTTCGGGCTGGGCGACGTCGTTGATCGACGGCAGCGGCGGGGTCTGCAGCAGCGCGGCCAGGTCACGGCGCGGGGACAGGCTCAGGGTCGGGGCACGCGGCGCGTCGACCACCGCCTGCAGCGCCGGCGAGGGCAGCTCATAGCCGCTCGGGTCACCCTTGGCGGCGGCCACGGCCTGCGCGGAGGTCTTCGCGGCCGGCGCGGCGGCCAGCGCCAACGGCGGCACCGCCAGCAGGGCCAGGCCGAGGATCAAGGTATGGCGCCATTGCGGTGCGCGTCGACCATGGTTGCGTGTCATGTTCCGTCCCTATGCTGATACAAACCCCCGACCTTAACAGCCGGGCGCCGATCGCCCCCCTGCCGATGGTTGGGGGCGGGGACCGATTCATGCCAACGCAGCGGGCCGCGATATAATGGGCGACCCTCCACCGAGGGGCGCTGCGACCGTTCCGGACCTTTCCGGGGGCGGCCAGGCTCGGTGGCCAGGATTGGTTCCAACGGCGCCCGGCGAACACGAGTACCGACTCGTCATTACACCGGAGCTTTGAATGAACGCTGTTGCCAAGACCTTCTCCACCGAAGGCGATTACAAGATTGCCGACATCTCCCTGGCCGATTGGGGCCGCAAGGAGCTGGACATCGCCGAGCATGAGATGCCGGGCCTGATGTCGATCCGCCGCAAGCATGCCGCCACCCTGCCGCTGAAGGGCGTGCGCGTGACCGGCTCGCTGCACATGACCATCCAGACCGCGGTGCTGATCGAGACCCTGAAGGACATCGGCGCCGACGTGCGCTGGGCGTCCTGCAACATCTTCTCGACCCAGGACCACGCCGCCGCCGCGATCGCCAAGTCCGGCACCCCGGTGTTCGCCTGGAAGGGTGAGTCGCTGGAGGAATACTGGGACTGCACCCTGGACGCACTGACCTTCACCCTGCCCGACGGCACCCTGACCGGCCCGGAGCTGGTGGTGGACGATGGCGGCGACGTGACCCTGCTGATCCACAAGGGCTACGAGCTCGAAAACGGCAGCAACTGGGTCAATGAAAAGGCCGCCTCGCACGAAGAGCAGGTCATCAAGAACCTGCTCAAGCGCGTGGCCACCGAGCGCCCGGGTTACTGGGGCCGCGTGGTCAAGGACTGGAAGGGCGTCTCCGAAGAGACCACCACCGGCGTGCATCGCCTGTACCAGCTGGCCCAGGCCGGCACCCTGCTGATCCCGGCGATCAACGTCAACGACTCGGTCACCAAGAGCAAGTTCGACAACCTGTACGGCTGCCGCGAGTCGCTGGCCGATGGCCTCAAGCGCGCGATGGACGTGATGCTGGCCGGCAAGGTCGCCGTGGTCTGCGGCTACGGTGACGTGGGCAAGGGCTGCGCCGCTTCGCTGCGTGCCTACGGCGCGCGCGTGGTGGTCACCGAGATCGACCCGATCTGCGCCCTGCAGGCCGCGATGGAAGGCTTCGAGGTCAACACCATCGAATCCACCCTGGGCCGTGCCGACCTGTACGTCACCACCACCGGCAACAAGGACATCATCCGCATCGAGCACCTGAGCGCGATGAAGGACCAGGCCATCGTCTGCAACATCGGCCACTTCGACAACGAGATCCAGGTCGATGCCCTGGTCGGCTTCCCGGGCGTGCAGCACATCAACATCAAGCCGCAGGTGGACAAGTACGTCTTCCCGAACGGCAACGCGATCTTCCTGCTGGCCGAAGGCCGCCTGGTGAACCTGGGCTGCGCCACCGGCCACCCGAGCTTCGTGATGTCCAACTCGTTCGCCAACCAGACGCTCGCACAGATCGACCTGTGGGCGAACAAGGACAGCTACGAGAAGAAGGTGTACCTGCTGCCGAAGAAGCTGGACGAGGAAGTGGCGCGTCTGCACCTGGAAAAGATCGGCGTGAAGCTGACCACCCTGAGCCAGGAACAGGCCGATTACATCGGCGTGCCGGTGGATGGTCCGTTCAAGCCGGAGCATTACCGCTACTGATCGGCCTGCCGGTCCAGTTGCGTTGAACACAGACGGGCGCCGAAAGGCGCCCGTTTTTTTGTGGCAGCTACCGACCGTTGGTCGGTACGGCGGTTCCGATAGCCTCGGTCAAGCCGACACCCCGCGCACCACGCTACGATGCCGCCATGACCCCCGCCATCAACCTGCTGAAGACCTCCGGCATCGCGCACAGCGTGCTGTCCTATCACCATGACGCCGCCGCCGAATCCTACGGTGGCGAGGCCGTGCAGCAGCTCGGGCTGGATCCGGCCCAGGTGTTCAAGACCTTGCTGGCAACCACCGAGACACATGAGCTGCTGGTGGCGATCGTGCCGGTGAGCGGCACCCTGGACCTCAAGGCACTCGCCGCCGCGGCCGGCTGCCGGAAGTGCGGGATGGCCAACGCCGAAGCGGCGCAGCGCGCGACCGGTTACCTGGTCGGCGGGATCAGCCCACTGGCGCAGAAGAAAAAGCACCGCACCTTTCTTGATGCCAGCGCGCAGGCCTTGCCGACGGTGCATGTCAGTGCGGGTAGGCGTGGGCTGGAGGTGGCGCTGGCACCGGCCGATCTGCTGCGGCTCACCGGCGGATGCTATGCCGCCATCGGCAAGGCACGCTGATGCGCTGGCCTCTCAACCGGGACTCAATCGCCCCCACCGAGGGCCCTGGCGCGCAGCACCTGCAGGCGCTGCTGTCATCCGAGCCTGACCGCATCTACAGCGCAGCCTGCGCCATCGCCCAGCTCCGTGATCCGGCCGAACTGGACGCGCTTTCGCCGTGGGTCGAACGGATCGAGCGCGCCACCGCGGACATCGCGCTGGGTGGCGCCCTGTTCGCCAACAACCATCACCTGCAGTTCGCCCTGCGCCGGCTGCGCTTCTGGCGGGACCGGGCCGGCTGCCTGTGTGCGCTTTACCCGCACTACCCGTTCTTCGATCCGCGTCGCGAGGCCACGCGCGGGCATGTGGTCATCGATGCCGTGGGGGAAGCCGAGGACGGCTGGGGCGAGGCGCATGCCGTCACCTGCGTGGACTGCGCAACGCACTGGTTGGCCACCGACCGCGAGTATCACTACCCGTGGTGGGAGTGGAAACTGACGCGCCCCACCGTGGAGGGAGCCCCACCGCATGCGTGATTGCAGCGCCGCTGCACATCGCACTGGCGGCATGCTCCGGCGCATGGGCATCCACCCGGACGCTTCATGGACCTGTAGAGCCACGCCATGCGTGGCTGCGTTCGCTCCGGTCCGCGTGCAGCCACCCATGGGGTGGCTCTACAGGGGGGGCGTGCAGCGAGCCTGGGCGCCTCAGGGCCGCCAGTTGGCGTTGCTCTCCCAGAACGCCACCGCGCGCGCATAAGCGTCGCGATCCAGCGGCACACCCGAGCCGCCTTCTTCCACGCCCAGCGCATTGCGCATCATGGTGATCGGGGCCATCGGCACTTCCTCCGGCTCGGCGGTGTAGATGCAGCCCACGATGCCCCAGTCC
The DNA here is from genome assembly GCF_026241915.1 of Stenotrophomonas sp. RIT-551. Lineage (NCBI taxonomy): Bacteria > Pseudomonadati > Pseudomonadota > Gammaproteobacteria > Lysobacterales > Lysobacteraceae > Stenotrophomonas > Stenotrophomonas sp. RIT-551. The sequence continues at coordinate 226,861 of NZ_JAPJIU010000002.1, forward strand.
GCATCGATGGGGGAGCCCTCTTTGGCCAGCTGCTCGGCGCTGTACAGGATCACCACCAGGTAGTTCGCGCGCGGCGATTCGACGCCTTCGAACCAGCGCACCAGCACCGGCAGCTCCTCGCGGTTGCGCGCTTCATAAGCACTGCGCAGCTGGTGACGGTTGGCCTCGGTGATCGGCACGGTCAGGCAGCGCGTGGAGGTCCAGTTCTCATACACGTGCAGCTTGCAGAACGGCGCGTAGCCATCCAGCACCTTGAACGGCGCGTGCGTGTTGAGGTGCTGTTCGAACTGCTCGGCGCTGCAGTCCTGGATGGTGTTGCCGCGCGGCACGCGGGGGAACAGGCGGGGACGGGCGAATGCAGTGAGGACGATGGACATGGGCACAGTCAGGCGGTGGAGATCCCATACAGGGTAGCGTGTGCGGCGCGTGCCCTACAGCGCCAACCGCTCACGCAGCTCGCGCGCCTGGCGCCGCGAGACCTCGACCTGGCTGCCGTCGTCGAGGGTCAGGTCGTAGCCATCGCCGAGCGACGGTTCGATCGCCCGCACGCGGCGCAGGTTGACCAGGGTGTTGCGGTTGGCGCGGAAGAACATCGCCGGCGACAGTCGTGCTTCCAGGGTACTGAGGCTGCGTGCCAGCACCGCGTTCTGGTCACGGAACCAGAGCCGGGCATGGTTGCCGTCGACCACGATCTTGCGGATCTCGCCCAGTGCCACGAACCAGCAGCGCTCGCCATCGCGCAGGAACACCTGATCGTCGGCGCCCAGCGAATCGCGGCCGCTGTTCGTCGCAACGGGGGCGGCTGGCACCGGGAGGCGCGCCCGGCCGCGCTCCAGCGCCGCCCGAAGGCGGTCTGCCTCCACCGGCTTGACCAGATAATCGAGCGCATTGGTGTCGAAGGCGCGCACGGCGTACTGGTCGTAGGCGGTGACGAACACCACCATCGGCACGGTCTCCAGTCCATCCAGCACATCGAACCCCTCACCCGAGGGCATCTGCACATCCAGCAGCACCAGGTCGGGCTGCTCGCGCAGGATCGCATCGCGCGCGGCGGGTACATCGTCCGCCTCACCGACACAGTCCACCCACGGGATCGCCGCCAGCAACGTGCGCAGTTCACTGCGCGCCAGCCGCGCATCGTCCACGATCAGCACGCGCAGGGAGGGGCTCATTGCCGCACCTGCAATCGGGCCATCATGTGCTCGCCCTGACGCTCCAGCAGGAACGTGCCGCGGCCGGATGCGGAACGCGACTCGTCCAGGCCGAGCTGGGCGCGCAGATACGTCAACCCGATACCGTGGCCTGCGCTGCAGGCGTCGTGCGGGGCGGGATTGTCCACCTCCACCCGCAGCCAGCCGCCATCGAGCTGCACGCGGATCGTCAGCTCGCCACCGCCCGGGTGGACCGCGATGCCGTGTTTGATCGCGTTCTCCACCAGCAGCTGCAGGGCCATCGGCGGCAGCCGTGCGGACAGCGCGGCGGGGTCGATATCGGTGCGCACCCGCAGGCGGTCTTCGTAGTGGATCGCCTCCACCGCCAGGTAGTCCTGCACCACGCGCCACTCCTCGGCCACGGTGACCCAATCGCCATCGGTATGCACCAGGGCGTGGCGCAGCGTGCTGGACAGATGGGTAACCATGTCGCGTGCGCGCGCCGGGTCTTCATTGATCAGTGCACGCAGGTTGTTGAGCGCGTTGAACACGAAGTGGGGATTGAGCCGCGCACGCAGTGCCTGGTGCTCCAGCGTCGCCCGCTGTGCTTCGGCGCGCAGCTGTGCCATCTCACTGTGCCGGGCCCGCTGCAGCGCGCGGCGGCCGGTCCACAGTGCGCACCACACGCTCAGGACGATGGCGGTATTGAACCAGTAGCCGAAGACAGCGGCCGGGCGATAGTTCGCACGTTGCCCCGGCAGCTGCACCCAGTCCCAGGCCAAAGCGGGCAATAGCACAGCGGCGGTGAGCACCTGGGTAGCCGCTGCCACGATCACCACCGCGAGCAGCAGCCGCCACGTCAACCCAAGCAGATCGCGCTGCAACCAGTCATGGCCAAGCGCCCAGCGGCGGATGAACGCGCTGCCCACCCACAAGCAAAGCGACACCATCAGCGAGATCAGGACGATGCCGGACCAGTGGCCTCCATAGGAAAACCCGAGCACCAGGCTCACCCCAAGGTAGACCAGCCAGACCGCGCTGTTGCGCCACCAGAAGCCGGAACTGCGTGCTGCCTGCGTCGTGCTCATCATCTCCATGCCGCTATCGATCAGGGCGCCGCAGGCAGATCGAGGAAGTCCCGGATCTGCGTCTGCAGCCAGCGCGGATCATCCCACATCAGGAAGTGGTAGCCGGCGCGGCTCATCTCGATCCGCACCCCGGGCAGCGCGGCGTACTGCGTCGCGAACACCTGGCGTGTGCTGGCTTCGGTCGCACCGAACGGCTGGTAGGCCGCCCAGGCACCGAGCACCATCACCGGGGCGGTGATGCCGGCGATCGGCTGGCGCAGGTCGGTCATGGTCATCGAATACATCGCGTTGGCGGTGGTGGCGCGGTCACTGTCGCGTCCCCATTGCTTCAACGTGGCAACACGTTCTGGTGCATGCGCCATCCCGGCCACCGCGGCATCGGTCTGCGCCGCGTACCGGGTGGCGTCGGCGGCGAGCATGCCGGCCCGCATCTGCTCGGCCATCGGCTTGAGCGAAGCCGGTGTTGCAGCCGGGTTCTGCACCGCGCCGAGGTAGGGCAAGGCATCGACGATCACCAGTGGGCCGATCTTCTGCGGCGCCGCGATCGCCATCTGCAGGGCCAGGACGCCGCCGAGGCTGTGGCCGATCACCGCCGGATGATCGAGCTTGCGGTCGGCGCTGTAGGCCAGCAGGCGGTCCCGCATGGCGCTGAGGAAATCATCGCTGGCCACGGCGGGCGCACCGGCGAAGCCGGGCAGCTGGATCAGGTGGCATTGCACCTGCGGCTGCAGCGCGGCGCAGGTCTCGCGCCAGACCTGCGCGCCGCTGTTGAGGCCGGGGATCATCAGCACCGGCCGGCCGGTGCCGATCACCTCGACCTGCAGATCCTGAAACGCTTCGGTCGCTGCGTGGGCGGGGCTGACCAAGGTGGCCCAGGCGGTGAGCGCGAGTGCGGCCAATGGCGCAAGGGAGTGGATGCGGCGGTTGCGGCGGGTCGACATGGCAGGCTCCGGCTGGGGTGAGCCTGCAGACTGCCGCATGCAGGCACGGCCGGGGCGATGACATGAGCAGCGGCCGCAGCGGGCCATGAGCGGTCGCCAGGCGGGGATGGAAATGCGACCTCAGTGCTCCGGCGCGCCCACGATGGCCTGCAGGGCGCCCGGCAGCGAGGGGTACTGGAACGTGAAGCCTTCGGCCAGCGCGTGTACCGGCTGCACGTTCTGCCCGGTCAACAGCAGCCCGGCCATCTCGCCGAACGCCACCTTGAGCGCGAAGGCCGGGGTGGTCAGCCGCGCAGGACGATGCAGCGCCTCACCCAGCGTGGTGGCGAACACGCGGTTGGTGACGGTACCCGGCGCGGTCCCATTGTAGGCACCGCGCGCCTGCCCGTTGCCCAGCAGCCACAGGATCATGCCCACCAGGTCCTCGCGGTGGATCCAGCTCATCCACTGCCGGCCGTCGCCCATCGGGCCACCCACGCCCATCCGGAACGGGGGCAGCATCTTGAGCAGGGCCCCGCCGTCCCGGTCGAGCACGATGCCGGTTCGCAGCACGCAGGTACGCACGCCGAGGTCTTCCGCCTTCAGGGCCTCCGCTTCCCATTGCCGGCACAGCATCGCCGCGAAGTCATGCCCGGGCGAGGCGGTTTCATCCAGGGGTGTGCTGTCACGCGGGCCGTACCAGCCGATCGCAGAACCGGACACCAGCACCCGAGGCCGTTCGGGCAGCGCAGCGATCCAGGCGAGCAGCGCCTGGGTGGTGCCGATCCGGGAGTCGCGCAGCGCCTGCTTGCGCGCATCGCTCCAACGGCCGTCCATCAGCGGCTCGCCGGCCAGGTTGACCACCGCCTGGACCGGGCCGACCTCGTCCAGCGTGGCAACGCTGCGGATCCCCGGCTGCGGGTTCCGCCCGGGCCGGCGGGTCAACACGATGGGGTCATGGCCCTCGGCCAGCAGGCGCGCGCACAGGCGGCTGCCGATGAAGCCGGTGCCACCGGTCACGAGAATCTGCATGGCGAGTGCTCCGGAAGATCAGCGCTCACTGTACCCGGCGCGGCGTGCACGGCGCATCGACGCACTTCACATTCATCGCGATGAAGAGATATGATTGAGCCACACCCGCCGACGCGCCCCGCCCATGACCGCCATCAGCTTCGAGTTCTACCCGCCCAAGACCGACGACCAGCGTGCCCAGCTGGACCGGACCGCGGCCAAGCTGAAGGCGTTCGCGCCGGAGTACGTGTCGTGTACGTTCGGTGCCGGCGGCTCCACCCTCAGCTATACCTCCGAAACCGTGCGCCACCTCAAGCAGCACCATGGTTTCGAAGCCGCCCCGCACCTGTCCTGCGTCGGTGGCAGCCGCGAGGAGATCCGCGAGCTGCTCAAGCTGTACCGCGCGATCGGCTGCCGGCGGATCGTCGCCCTGCGCGGTGACCTGCCCTCCGGCATGGGCCATCCGGGCGATCTGCGCTATGCCTCCGAACTGATCAGTTTCATCCGTGCCGAGCATGGCGATGCGTTCCGCATTGAAGTGGGCGCGTATCCGGAGACCCATCCGCAGGCCAGCGACGCCCTGCTCGACCTGAAGCACTTCAAGACCAAGATCGACGCGGGCGCCGATGCGGCGATCACCCAGTACTTCTTCAACGCCGACGCCTACTTCCACTTCGTCGATGCCGTGCGCGCGCTGGGCGTGACCGTGCCGATCGTGCCGGGCATCATGCCGATCTCCAACTTCAGCCAGCTGCGCCGCTTCTCCGAGCAGTGCGGTGCGGAAATCCCGCGCTGGATCGGCAAACGCATGCAGGCCTATGGCGACGATGCCGAATCGGTCCGCGCGTTCGGTGCCGAGGTGGTGGCCAGCCTGTGCGAACGCCTGGTCGCCGGCGGCGCCCCGGGCCTGCACTTCTACACGCTCAACCTGGCCAAGCCGACCACCCAGGTGCTGAAACTGCTGCGCAGCTGAGGCGGTTGCGCATCGCTTGCAGATAACGCCGGCGCCGCTACGCTGCTGCGATGAAACCGCTCGTGTGGCTCCTGCTGTGTGCGCTGTGCCTGCCCTCGCCGCCCGTCCTGGCGCAGGCGCCGCAGCGCGTGAACCGCTGCACCAACGCGCAGGGCGAAACCGTCTTCACCGACCGCCGCTGCGATGCAGTGGGTGCTACGTCGCGCTTGGCCCCGCGCACCGCGAGCGTGGGCAACACCGGCATCTATCGCGCCGGCTGCGCGCGCCGACTCAGCGAGCTGACCGGCCAGATCCGCGACGCGGTCAGCGCGCAGGACGTGAACCGGTTGTCCTCGATCTACCTGTGGAGCAACGTCTCCAACGCCACCGCGAACCACATCATCGGGCGGCTGGAATCGGTAGTGCAGCGCCCCCTGGTCGACATCGCCCCGGTCTACTCCGAAAGCACGCCGGTGATGGTGGACCCGGCGCTTGCCGCTGCAGGTCCTGAATCGGCGCCTTCGCGCCCCCGCCCCATCGGCCTGCGCATCGAACAGACACTGGGCAGCACCGCCACCCCGGCCCGGACCGTGTTCGGCCTGCGGCGTCAGTACGGCTGCTTCTGGATCACGCTGTAGCCGGCCACAGCGAGCGGATCGCTGCGATGCCCTGCGCGCCGTGGCGGCGCGCCTGCTCGATATCGCCGGGGGTCATCCCGCCCAGCGCGTACAGCGGCAGCGAGACCTGCTCGCGCAGCGCTTCGAACGCGCCCCAGCCCAGCGGCGCGATGCCGGGATGGCTGTCCGTCGCCTGCACCGGTCCCAGCACCGCGAAGTCACAGCCCAGCCGCTGCGCCGCCTGCAGCTGCGCCAGATCGTGGCAGGAGGCCGCCACCAGCTGACCGGCCGGCAGCGGCCGCTCGCCCAGCGCCAGCAGCTGCTCACTGCCCAGATGCACCCCGACGCCCAGCCGCCCGGCCAGGTCGATATCCCGGTTCACCAGCCACTGCGTGCGCGGCCCATGCTGCTGGATCACGCGCTCGGCCAGCGCCACCCGCGCCGGACTGGATGGCGTGCGCAGCTGCACCCGGCGCACGCCACTCTCCAGCGCCTGCGCCAGGCGCCCCAGCCAAGCCTGGTGGACGCTGTCCTCCTCGCCCTCCAGCTCCGGGGTGATCAGATACCGATCCGGCTGGCGCAACGCCGCCACCACCGGCAGGTCTGCCGGCGGCATCGAGTACCGGTGCAATTTGTCCGGGGCCACCCAGGTGATCGCCTGCCCTTCCCGCCCACGCGGCGAGCCCTTCCAGCCCTGGATCCGGCGCACCTCCAGGCGGAGCCGCTTGTCCGGGTAGATCTGCGGCACGTCCATGATCCACTCACCGACCTCCGCCTCGATCCCCAGCTCCTCGCGCAGTTCCCGCACCAGGGCCTGCTCGGAGGTCTCGCCGGGCTCCCGCTTGCCGCCCGGGAACTCCCACAGGCCGGCCATGTCGCGGTTCTCGGTACGACGGTTGAGCAGGATGCGGCCGCGGGCATCGGTGATGACGCCGGCCACGACATGGATCGAACGAAGGGGAGATGACATACCCGGAGGATGCCCAAAGCGGCCCCGGTGACGCAATGCCCCTGCGGGTCGTTGTGGAGGCGCAGGGTGGATCGTCGTGGTGTCTCCGCTCAGGGGTGCGGCGAGCGTAAGGGCCCCGCAGCGACCAATAGGCCCCTCGGCAAATGTCCCCCGGCCGCCGCCTGGTGGCGACGGCCTCCTCCTTGATTTTGCCCAGGGGCCTATCGGCCGCTACGGCGCTCGCGCGTGGTACGCATACGGCACGCCGGCGCTTGCAGTGCGGCGCCCGTCGTCTGGATACGTGGGCTGGGATGCCCTTGTGGGCGAAATCAAGGAGGAGGGGACGGCCGCAGGCCGGCACCGGGGGCGTCGCCGGCAAGGGCATCGCGCCCCAGCGCCCGACCCAGCCACCGCCGCCCTGGAGCAGGTCAGACCGCGCTGCATGCCTGCCACGCGGATGTGAGTAGAACCAAAAAAAAGCCCCGCACAAGGCGGGGCTTCTTCAGCAATTCCAGTCAGCCGATCATCCGATCAGCCAATCAGCCAATCAGCCAATCAGCCAATCAGCTCAGCTGACCATGGCAGTGCTTGTACTTCTTGCCGCTGCCGCACGGGCACGGATCGTTGCGGCCGACCTTCGGCTCATCGCGGGTGACCTGCGGCACGCCGTTCTGGGCGGCCTCCACCTGCGCGGCCTCTTCGTCCGCACCGTAGCCGCCGGCGTCCTGGTGCTGGAACTGCGACTGCAGCAGGCGTGCTTCGGCCTGCTGACGCTCGGCCTGCTCCAGTGCCGCCACTTCCTCTTCGCTGCGGATGCGCACGCGCGCCAGCAACGTCACCACTTCGCGCTTCACGTTCTCCAGCATTTCCGAGAACAGCTCGAAGGCTTCCTTCTTGTACTCCTGCTTCGGCTGCTTCTGCGCATAACCGCGCAGGTAGATGCCCTGGCGCAGGTAATCCATGCGCGCCAGGTGCTCCTTCCAGCTCTGGTCCAGCACGGTCAGCATCACGTGCTTTTCCAGCGCGCGCATGGTCTCGTCGCCCACGCCGGCTTCCTTCGCGGCGAAGTGCTCGTCCACCTTGGCCTGCACCTTCTCGGCGATGCCTTCGGCGTCCAGTTCCTCGTGTGCCTTGACCAGCTCGGTCAGCGACATGTCGATGCCGAAGTCCGAGGCCAGCGTCGCTTCCAGACCCTGCAGGTCCCACTGCTCATCGATCGAGTTCGGCGGCACGAAGCGCGCCACCACATCGAAGATCACGTCGCCGCGGATGCCATCGACGTTCTCCTTCACCGACTCCGCATCCAGCAGTTCGTCGCGCTGGCTGTAGATCACCTTGCGCTGATCGTTGTTGACGTCGTCGAAGTCCAGCAGGTTCTTGCGGATGTCGAAGTTGTGCGCTTCGACCTTGCGCTGCGCCTTCTCGATCTGGCGGCTGACCAGACGATCCTCGATGACGTCGTCTTCCTTCATGCCCATCATGCGCATCGCCTTCTGGACCCAGTCCGAGGCGAAGATGCGCATCAGGTTGTCTTCCAGCGACAGGTAGAAACGGGACGAACCCGGATCGCCCTGGCGGCCCGAACGGCCACGCAGCTGGTTGTCGATACGGCGCGATTCGTGGCGCTCGGTACCGACGATGTGCAGGCCACCGGCCGCCTTGACCGCGTCATGGCGCTTCTGCCACTCGGCCTTGACCTGGGCGCGCTGCTCGTCGGTGGCGTCTTCGCCCAGCTCATGCAGCTGCGCTTCCAGCGAACCACCGAGCACGATATCGGTACCACGGCCGGCCATGTTGGTGGCGATGGTCACCGCGCCCGGCATGCCGGCGTTGGCGATGATGGTCGCTTCGCGGTCGTGCTGCTTGGCGTTGAGCACTTCGTGGTGCACACCGGCCTTGGTCAGGTGCTCGGACAGCATCTCCGAGGTTTCGATCGAGGTGGTACCCACCAGCACCGGCTGGCCGCGCTCGTTGCAGGCCTGGATATCGGCCAGCACGGCGTTGAACTTGCCGTTGCGGTTGAGGAACACCTGGTCCGAACCGTCCTTGCGGATGGTCGGGCGGTTGGTCGGGATCACCACCACTTCCAGGTTGTAGATGCTCTGGAATTCGTAGGCTTCCGTATCGGCCGTACCGGTCATGCCGGACAGCTTCTTGTACATGCGGAACAGGTTCTGGAAGGTGATGCTCGCCAGGGTCTGGTTCTCGCGCTGGACCGGCACGCCTTCCTTCGCTTCCACCGCCTGGTGCAGGCCATCGGACCAGCGGCGGCCGGCCAGGGTACGGCCGGTGAATTCATCGACGATCACCACTTCGCCATCGCGCACGATGTAATCCACGTCGCGCTGGTAGATGGCATGCGCGCGCAGGGCGGCATTGAGGTGATGCACCACGGTCAGGTTCTGCGCGGCGTACAGGCCTTCGGTCTCGGCATTGAGGATGCCGGCTTCGACCAGCAGCGCCTCGGCATGCTCCATGCCCGCTTCGGACAGATGGACCTGCTTGCCCTTCTCGTCCACCCAGAAATCGCCCTCGCCTTCCTCGGCATCCTGCTTGATCAGGTGCGGGACGACGCGGTTCACGCGGATGTACAGCTCCGGGGAGTCATCGGCCGGGCCGGAGATGATCAGCGGGGTACGGGCTTCATCGATCAGGATGGAGTCGACTTCGTCGACGATGGCGTAGTGCAGCCCGCGCTGGTAGCGGTCCGCACGGGACAGCGCCATGTTGTCGCGCAGGTAATCGAAGCCGAATTCGTTGTTGGTGCCGTAGGTGATGTCGCTGGCGTACGCCTCGCGCTTGTCGCCGTGCGGCATGCCCGGGTAGACCACGCCCACGCTCAGGCCCAGCCAGTTGTAGAGCTTGCCCATCTGCGCCGAGTCACGGCGGGCCAGGTAGTCGTTCACGGTGACCACGTGGACGCCCTTGCCTTCCAGCGCATTGAGGTAGACCGGCAGCGTGGCGACCAGGGTCTTGCCTTCACCGGTGCGCATTTCGGCGATCTTGCCCAGGTGCAGGACCATGCCGCCGATCAGCTGGACGTCGTAATGGCGCATGCCGAGCACGCGGCGGCTGGCTTCACGGCAGACCGCGAACGCTTCGGGCAGCACCTTGTCCAGGGCTTCACCGTCAGCGATGCGCTGCTTGAACTCCGGGGTCTTGGCCTTGAGCTGCTCGTCGGAGAGCTTTTCGATTTCCGGCTCCAACGCATTGACCTTGGCGACGATGCGGTTGAGCTGGCGCAGCTGTCGTTCATTACGACTGCCGAAGACGCGGGTAAGCAGGCTGTTGATCATTGAAGGAACCGGTTGGAATGAGACGCCCCAACGGCGGCGCTCTCCCCGGGGGATGCGCACGCCGCAAACGAAACAGGGCGCACCGCGCCCTGTCTATGGCAACACCCATTGTAGCTTGGGACGGGGGTCCGGCGTTTCAAGCACCCCCGTTCAAGTTCGTTACCGTGATCAGCCCCGCGAAACGCGGCCGACCGGGGTGTTGCCGCCATCACCGAGGAACTTGCGCGGATTGACCACCTGGCCGCGTTCCCAGACCTCGAAGTGCACGTGGGCACCGGTGGAACGGCCCGTGGAACCGGCCTTGGCCACTTCCTGGCCGGCCCGGACCAGATCGCCCGGCTTCACCACCAGGCGCGAATTGTGCGCATAGCGGGTCACATAGCCGTTGCCATGGTCCACATCGACCACGTTGCCGTAACCGCCCTTCACACCGGCGAAGCTGACCACGCCATCGGCCACCGACATCACCGGGTCACCGACCTTGGCGTGGAAATCCATGCCCTTGTGGGTGGCCGCACCGCGACCGAACGGATCGCTGCGGGTACCGAAGTTGGAGGTGATGTAGGTGTTGCGGATCGGCATGCGCGAGGGCACGGCATTCTGTTCGAGCTGGTGGTCGAACATCAGCGATTCCATCACCGACAGCTGGCGGCCTGAAGCAGCAAAGCGCTGCTCCAGCACCTGTAAGTCGGCGTTGACCGCGCTGACCGGGATGTCCTGGGTCGGGCCGGGCTCGCCTTCACCGAGGCCGGGGGTCTCGTTGAAGTCGAATTCGCCGTCTTCCAGTTTGCCCATCTGGGTGAGTCGTTCGCCCAGGGCGTTGAGACGGGTGGCCTGCGCCTGCAGCTCGCCCATCCGCGCTGCCAGCGCGTTGACCTGGGTCTGGGCGTCCTTCTGGGCCTGCGCCAGTTCGCGTTCCTGCTGTGCGACCTTGGCGTGGAGCCGGGAATCGTTGAACATGCTGCCACCGATACCGGCACCGAAGCCGATCAGGCAGCCCACCCCCAGCACACTGCCCAGCAGGGCACGGGGGGAATCTTCGAAGTAGAAACGCAAACGCGCCAGCGGCGTCTTGGCCTGTCCTTCACGCGTTTTGATTACGATCTTTTTGAATGCCATCAGTGAGTTTTCATGTCTGAGCCGAAATCCAGTGCCCGTTCCCCATCCACGCCGAAGCCGGCGCTGGATGCGGTCATGGCGGACAAAGCCGGTAACCCGCTGCGTCGTGCCTTGTGGCTCGACGCGCTGGACCGTCAATTGCGCCCCCATTTGCCGCCTGCACTGGCCACCCGTTGCCGGCTGGCGAATGTAAACGGCGAGCACCTCGTTTTTCTCGTCGAATCTCCCGTGTGGCACGCCAAGGTCCGGCTTGCCGAAGCACAGTTGATCGACGCGGCCCGGTCCATCGGGCTGAAGGTCACCAAGGTGACCGTCAAAACAGCGTCCGCCCCTCCCCCACGCTCCCCAGCGATCGACAACAGGAATGGCCCCCACGCTGTTTCAGCCGCCACGCACAAAGGGCTACGCGACGCGTTGGCTTGTCTGCGCGACGTGGATTCCTCCAAGTCGTGAAGCCATCGGGGCATCCCGCCCCTTCCCGGCCGCGTCACGATCACGTGAACTTTGGCTGGGAGCCGGTCTGCACTGTAGCGGCGTCGGTGCCGCCAGTCGTTAGTGTTTTATTAAATTAACGTTAAATTCGGCACAAACCTTGATGAGGTTCACAAATCTGTGCGCTGTGCACCCCTACGGTTCATTGACGTCAAGATCACGCGGCGTTGAGCCCGTCCTGACCCCCTGAAACAGAAACGGCGCCTTGGGCGCCGTTCTATTTTCTATAAAATCAATGGGTTGGCCAGCACTTGGCTCAGGCGTAGGCCGGCAGACCATAGACGACGGGGGCCTCGACCGCAGGCGACTCGTAGCTGACCCATTCCCACGCGCTGGCATCGGCCAGCAGGGCGCGTACCAGCTTGTTGTTGAGCGCATGGCCGGACTTGAAGCCCTCGTAAGCGCCGAGCACCTGGCCACCGGCCAGGTACAGATCGCCGATCGCGTCGAGGATCTTGTGGCGCACGAACTCGTCGGCGTAGCGCAGGCCGTCGTCGTTGAGCACGCGGAACTCGTCGAGCACGATGGCGTTGTCCATCGAACCGCCCAGGCCCAGGTTGCGCTCGCGCATGTATTCCAGATCCCGCATGAAGCCAAAGGTCCGGGCGCGGGAGATTTCCTTGGTGTAGGCCAGGGTCGAGAACTCGATTTCGGCGCGCGACTGCTTGGCCGGGATCATCGGGTGGTTGAACTGGATGGTGAAGCCGAGCTTGTAGCCTTCGTACGGCTCGAAGCGGGCGACCTTGTCGCCATCGGTGACTTCCACCGTCTTGAGAATGCGGATGAAGCGTTTCGGCGCGTCCTGTTCGGCGATGCCCGCCGACTGCAGCAGGAACACGAACGGGCCGGAGGAACCGTCCATGATCGGCAGCTCGGCCGAGGACAGCTCCACGATGATGTTGTCCACACCCAGGCCGGCCAGGGCCGACATCAGGTGTTCGACGGTCTGGATCTTGGCCTCGTGGTAGGTCAGGCCGGTGCACAGCGTGACTTCGGTGACCAGGTCCGCACGCGCGGGCACTTCCACCACCGGGTCCATATCGACGCGGCGGAACACGATGCCATGGTTGACCGGGGCCGGGCGCAGGGTCATGTAGACCTTGTCACCGCTGTGAAGGCCGACGCCGGTGGCGCGGATCGTGTTCTTGAGGGTGCGTTGCGGGATCATCGGGGGGCAGGACCAGAAAGCGCGCGGTCAGCGCGGCTGTGACAAACAAGAATAACACGCACTACCGCTGTCCCTTCCGTGAACCGTGGTGCGTCGACAGCACTGCCCGGACGTGCGCGATGCACGACGGCGGTCAGACTGCCGGGCCGATCCTGGCCCGGCAGCATGGGACATGGAGGTGCTTACCGGGGAGGACAAGGCCCCGGCCAGCGTTACTCAGTCCGCCTGGCGGCGCAGGAACGCCGGGATGTCCAGGTAATCGTTGGGCAGTTCAGCGGCGGCCGGACCCGAAGCGCTCGGAGCCGACGGTGCCACGGTGTCGGCGCTGGGACGACGCAGGCCCATGCCCATGCCCATCCCGCCGACGGCCTTGGAGACCGCATCGCCGCCGTTGTCGAATTCGCCGAACTCCGGCTGGCCGGTGGTGGCGTTGCGGACCAGCTTGATCGGTGCGCGCTCGCCCGGACGCTGGGTCTTGGCGGTGACGGCACGGTTCAGGCCGGTGGCGACCACGGTCACGCGGACTTCGTCCTGCATGTCCGGGTCCAGCACGGTACCCACGACCACGGTGGCATCTTCGGAGGCGAAGCCATCGATGGTGCGGCCGATCTCGTCGAACTCGGCCATCGTGAAGTCGGCGCCGGCGGTGATGTTGACCAGGATGCCGTTGGCACCGGCCAGGTTCACATCGTCCAGCAGCGGGTTCTGGATGGCGGCTTCGGCCGCGGCCTGGGCGCGGTCATCGCCACGCGCGGTGCCGGTGCCCATCATCGCCAGGCCCATTTCGGACATGACGGTGCGCACGTCGGCGAAGTCGACGTTGATCAGGCCCGGACGCACGATCAGATCGGCGATGCCCTGCACGGCGCCCTGCAGCACGTCGTTGGCGGCACGGAAGGCCTGGATCATGGTGGCGTTGCGGCCCAGCACGGTGATCAGCTTTTCGTTCGGGATCGTGATCAGCGAATCGCAATGCTGGCTCAGCTCTTCGATGCCCTTCAGCGCGACCTGCATGCGGCGACGGCCTTCGAACGGGAACGGCTTGGTGACCACGGCGACGGTCAGGATGCCCATCTCCTTGGCCAGCTGCGCCACGACCGGGGCTGCACCGGTGCCGGTGCCGCCGCCCATGCCGGCGGTGATGAACACCATGTCCGCACCCTGCAGGGCATCCATGATGCGCTCACGGTCTTCCAGCGCGGCCTGGCGGCCGACTTCCGGGTTCGCGCCTGCGCCCAGGCCCTTGGTGACGTTGGTACCCAGCTGCAGCTGCAGCTTGGCACCGCAATTCTTGATGGCCTGCGAATCGGTGTTGGCGGTGATGAATTCCACGCCGTCCACACTGGTGCTGACCATGTGCGCCACGGCGTTACCGCCGCCGCCGCCCACGCCGATCACCTTGATCACCGCATTGGGTGCCATCTTTTCAATCAGTTCGAAATGCGCCATGTCCGTGTCCTCGTGTTGCCGTTTACGCGGGACGGGGGCTTCGGAGAATCCTTCTCCTGTCCTCCCCACCGTCGTGCCGGCGAGTTGTAGTTGGTATGCCGGGCTGGATAGAGCCAACCGCGGCGGTGTTGCCTGCTTCAGTGGTCGGCCAGGTGGCCGGGTAATGCGCTTGCTGTGTACGTCGTGATGCGGGGTGTTGCGGCGTTGCGTGGACGGTGTGTGGATTTTTCGGGAACTGCTTATCGCTTATTGCATGTGTACTGCGTGTTGCGGGCCGCGATCAGAACTCGCCGCGGAACCAGGTTTTGAGCTTCTTGAACATGCTGCCGGCGCGGCCGGTCGGCAGCGACGGGCGACGCGGGTGTTCGATCTGGCTGCCCATCAGCAGCAGGCCCACGCCGGTGGCATGCACCGGGTTGCCCACCACTTCGCCCAGACCGGTGACGTGCTGCGGGATGCCCACGCGTACCGGCATCTGCAGCATTTCCTCGGCCAGTTCGACCACGCCTTCCATCTTCGAAGCGCCGCCGGTGAGCACCATGCCGGCGCGCACCAGTTCCTCGAAACCGGAGCGGCGCAGTTCGGCCTGCACCATCTCGAAGATCTCTTCGTAGCGGCCCTGCACCGCCTGGGCGAGTGCATGGCGCGGCATCCGGCGCGGCGGACGATCGCCGACGCTGGGCACCTGGATGCTTTCCTCGGCGGTGGCCAGCTGGGCCAGGGCGCAGGCGTAGCGCACCTTGATCTGCTCGGCTTCCGGGGTCGGCGTGCGCAGCATGTGCGCGATGTCGTTGGTGACGTGGTCGCCGGCGATCGGCAGCGAGGCGGTGTGGCAGATCGCGCCCTGCACGAACACGGCCAGGTCGGTGGTACCGGCGCCCATGTCCACCAGCACCACGCCCAGCTCGCGCTCGTCGGCGGTCAGCACGGCCACGCTGGAGGCCAGCGAGGACAGCACCAGGTCATCGACCTGCAGGCCGCAGCGCTGCACGCACTTGGAGATGTTGGCGGCGGCCGACTGTGCGCACACCACCAGGTGGGCGTGCACCTCCAGGCGCACGCCGGTCATGCCGACCGGATTGCGGATGCCTTCCTGCGAATCATCCAGCACGTACTCGCGCGGGATCGCATGCAGGATCTTCTGGTCGGCCGGGATGGCCACCGCCTTGGCTGCGTCCAGCACCCGGTCCAGGTCGCCCCAGGTCACTTCGCCGTCGCGGATCGGCACGATGCCGGGCGAGTTCTTGCACTGCACGTGGTTGCCGGAGATCGAGGCGTACACCGAGCGGATCTCGCAGCCGGCCATCAGCTCGGCCTCTTCGACCGCACGCTGGATGGACTGCACGGTCGATTCGATATCCACCACCACGCCGCGCTTGAGACCGCGCGATTCGTGCGAGCCGATGCCGATGACCTCGATCGGATTGCCCGGCGAATACTCGCCGACCAGCGCCACCACCTTGGAGGTGCCGATGTCCAGACCGACGATCAGTGATTTGTCACCCTTGCGATTCATGTCCTGTCCTGCGTCCTGTGCGCCACATTGGCCGGCGCGGCCGGTGCGGCCGGCGTCGCCGGAGCCGGGGTACCCCAGCTCAGTGTGAAACCATTGGTATATCGGAGGTCGGCGCGCTCGATCGGCGCCGCCTGGTTGGCCAGCTGCGGCAGCACGCGCACGAAGCGCTGCAGGCGCGAGCGGGCATCGTCGCGGCCGACGACCACTTCAGTGCCGTTGCTCAGCACCAGCGACCAGCTGCCGCGTGCGTCCATGGTGACCCGCTTGACGTCCACCCCGGCCGGCGCGAACAGCGCGCGCGCATCGTTGTAGAGCGCCACCACTTCTTCGGTCTGGCTGTCCGGACCATCCAGGTCGGGCAGTTCCAGGTCCTGCAGTTTCTTGGGCGTGGCGAACAGCTTGCCCTGCTCGGAGAGCAGGCGGTCATGGCCCCAGCGCGCGAACGGCTTGTGCTCGACCAGGGTGATTTCCAGCACGTCGGGCCACTGCTTGCGGACCTGCGCGCTTTCCACCCACGGCAGCGTTTCGATGGCGTCCTGCGCATCCTGCAGCTTGACCGCGAAGAAGCCGGACTTCGCATACGGCAGCACCACCTGCTGCAGCTGCTCGGCCGGCACCCGCTTGAACTCACCGTGCACACGCAGCTTGGCCAACGGCCACCGCTCGGCACCGACCCAGCCGTTGAGCACCGCCACCACGGGCAGTGCCACGACCGACAGGGCCAGCAACCAGACGAAGATGCGCAGCACCGCGTTCATGCGTGGCGGTTCTCCTGCGCTGCGTGACCCGGCAGGGTCTGTTCCAGTACGCGCCAGACCAGCTCTTCAAAGCCGATCCCGGCCTGGCTGGCCGCCTTGGGCACCAGCGAATGGCTGGTCATGCCCGGCGCGGTGTTCACTTCCAGCAGGTAGAAGCGGCCCGTGCTGCGGTCGCGCATCACGTCCACCCGGCCCCAGCCGCGGCAACCGGCAGCGCGGAACGCGGCCAGGGCGAGGCGGCGGATCTCGATCTCGTCCTCGCCTTCCAGCCCCGGGCACAGGTACTGGGTGTCCTCGGCGATGTACTTGGCGTTGTAGTCGTACCACTGGCCCTTGGGCACGATGCGGATCGACGGTAGCGCCTGGTCGCCCAGGATCGCCACGGTCAACTCGTCGCCGACCACCATCTGCTCCATCAGCAGCTGGCCGTCATAGCGCACTGCCAGTGCAACCGCCTCATCCAGGCCGGCCTCTTCCACCACGCGGCTGATGCCGACGCTGGAGCCTTCGTTGGCCGGCTTGACCACCACCGGCAGGCCGAGCTCGGCTGCGGCGGCGTGGACATCGGAGGCCTGGTCCAGCGCGATGAAGCGCGGGGTCGGCAGGCCGTGCGAGATCCACACCTGCTTGGTGCGGATCTTGTCCATGCTCAGCGCCGAGCCGAGCACGTCCGAGCCGGTGTACGGCACGCCGAAGGCCTCCATCAGGCCCTGCACGATGCCGTCCTCACCACCGCCGTTGTGGCCGTGGAGGATGTTGAAGACGCGGTCGAAACGCTTCTCGACCAGCGCCAGCGCCAGGGCCGGGATGCCATCGACGGCGATCGCATCGACGCCGCGGGCGCGCAG
Source organism: Stenotrophomonas sp. RIT-551 (assembly GCF_026241915.1). Classification (NCBI taxonomy): domain Bacteria; kingdom Pseudomonadati; phylum Pseudomonadota; class Gammaproteobacteria; order Lysobacterales; family Lysobacteraceae; genus Stenotrophomonas; species Stenotrophomonas sp. RIT-551. The sequence goes on from NZ_JAPJIU010000002.1 coordinate 244,195, forward strand.
CGCTTCGATCACGTTGCGGCCCGAATCCAGCGAGACGTTGCGCTCGCTGGAGGTGCCACCGAGCAGCACGGCAACGCGGCCGAACATGGCCGGATCGGTGAGGCGCAGTGGCGGGAAGGTCAGCGCGTTCATGCCGCCGGGGCCTCCTGGAAGCCTTCGCCGGCGATCTGCTGGGCGATGTAGCCGATGTCGCCTGCGCCCATCATCAGCAGCAGGTCACCGTCCTGCAGGACGTCGGGCAGCACGTGCGCCAGTTCGGCGGCGTTGCCGACCACGACCGGCTCGCTGCGGCCACGCGCGCGGATGGCGCGCGCCAGCGAACGCGAATCGGCCCCCGGGATCGGCGCCTCGCCGGCCGGATAGACCTCGCTCAGCACCAGTGCGTCCACTTCGGAGAGGACCGCCGCGAAGGCGTCGAACTGATCGCGGGTGCGGCTGTAACGGTGTGGCTGGAACGCCACGACCAGGCGCTGGCTCGGCCAGCCGCCGCGGGCGGCGGCGAACACGGCGGCCAGTTCGCGCGGGTGGTGGCCGTAATCATCGATCACACGCACCTTGGCACCGGTGTGCGTGGTGACGATGCCCAGATCGTTGAAGCGGCGGCCGATGCCGGCAAAGCTTTCCAGCGCGCGCGCGATCGCCTCCGGCGCCACGCCCAGCTGCCAGCCCACGGCCGCGGCGGCCAGGGCGTTGAGTACGTTGTGCGCGCCCGGCAGGGCCAGCGTCACCGGGTGGCTGCTGCCTTCGGGCAGGCGCAGGGTGAAGCGCATGCGCGGGCCGTCCTGGACCACATCCTCGGCGCGCACGTCGGCGTTGCTGCTCATGCCATAGCTCATGACATGGCGCGGCGTCTGCGCGGCCAGCGCAGCCACTTCCGGATCATCGATGCACAGCACCGCCAGGCCGTAGAACGGCAGGCGCTGCAGGAACTCGGCGAACGCAGCCTGGACCCGGGCGAAATCGTTGCCGTAGTTTTCCAGGTGGTCCGAATCGATGTTGGTGATCACCGAGACCAGCGGGTTCAGGCGCAGGAAGCTGCCATCGCTTTCATCGGCTTCGGCCACCAGCCACTGGCCACTGCCGAGCTTGGCGTTGGCACCGGCAGCGAGCAGCTGGCCGCCGATCACGAAGGTCGGGTCCAGCCCGCCTTCGCTCAGCACCGCGGCCGTCAGGCTGGTGGTGGTGGTCTTGCCGTGCGTGCCGGCCACCGCGATCCCGCGGCGGAAACGCATCAGTTCGGCCAGCATCGCCGCGCGCGGCATGATCGGAATGCGCTGGCTGCGCGCTTCCATCAGCTCGGGGTTGTCATCGCGGATCGCGCTGGAGACCACCACGCAGTCGGTGCCGAGCACGTTGGCAGCCGAATGGCCACGCATCACGCGCGCACCCAGGCCGGCCAGGCGACGGGTCGCGGCGTTGTCGGCGTTGTCCGAACCGGACACTTCATAGCCCAGCGTCAGCATCACTTCGGCGATGCCGCTCATGCCGGTGCCGCCGATGCCGACGAAGTGCACGCGCGGGAACGCACGTACCAGGTCGTTGGTGTCGTGGAGGCGGCGGATCATGCGCGGCCTCGCGCCAGGCTGGCGCGCGTAGCGGTGTTCATTTGGATTCCTCGAGAATGATGTCGGCGATGCGCTCAGCGGCATCGACCTTGGCCAGGGCACGCGCGGCGTTGGCCATCTGCATGCGTCGGGCGGAATTTTCGGACAGATCGCGCAGCACGCCGTCCAACTGCGTCGCCAGCGTTTCATCCTGCTTCAGCAACACGGCCGCGCCGCGCTCGACCAGATACTCCGCATTGCGGGTCTGGTGATCGTCGACGGCCGCCGCGAACGGCACCAGCACACTGCCCACGCCGACCGCGCAGAGCTCGGCCAGGGTGGAGGCACCGGAACGGCACACCACCAGATCGGCCCAGGCGAACGCCTCGGCCATATCGGCGATGAAGGGTTCCACGCTTGCCTGCACGCCGGCATCGGCATAGGCCTGCAGCGCTTCGGCATGCAGCTTCTCGCCGCTCTGGTGACGCACCTGCACCGGCATGCCGGCGCCCAGTGCGGCCAGCGCCTTGGGCACCGCGTTGTTGAGCACGCGTGCGCCCTGGCTGCCACCGAGCACCAGCAGGCGCAACGGGCCCTGGCGATTGGCCAGGCGCAGATCCGGCGGCGTGATCGCGGCGATCTCGGCACGCACCGGATTGCCGACCGCTTCCTCGCGCTTGGCGAAGCTGCCCGGGAAACCGGACAGCACGCGGCGCGCGACGTGCGACAGCACGCGGTTGGTCATGCCCGGGGCGCGGTTCTGTTCGTGCACCAGCAGCGGCAGGCCGTGCAGGCGCGCGGCGATACCGCCCGGGCCGGAGGCGAAGCCACCGAAGGCGATCACCGCACGCGGCTGGCGATCGCGGATCAGGAAGCCGGCCGCGCGGATCGCACGCAGCAGCCGCAGCGGCGCGCCGAGTAGGGCCAGCTTGCCCTTGCCGCGCAGGCCGCCGATGGCCAGCGTGTCGATGGGGATGTCGTGCTGCGGCACCAGGCGCGTTTCCATCGCGCCATCGGCACCCAGCCAGGTCACCGGCACGCCGCGCTCGCGCAGCACCTTGGCCACGGCCAGGCCCGGGAAGATGTGCCCCCCGGTACCACCGGCCATGATCATGACCGGGCGACGGGACGGATCGAGGCGAGGCGTGCTCATCCCATCCTCCCCAGCGTCGGCTCGATGCGCTGTTGCATGCGGCTGGTGCCACGGGTGGAGCTGTCGCGCGGTGCGGCATCGCGGTTGCCGCTGTCCTGCATCGCGGCGGCGACCGCACTGGCGCTCTCCGCCCTGGGCGCATCCCCCGGCAGCGGACCCTCCTGGTCGGCACCCATGCGCACGGCCTGGCGGCGCTCGGCGCGATCCAGTTCGTAGGAGACGCGCAGCAGCAGGCCCATCGCCACGCAGGTCATCAGCACGCTCGAGCCGCCCGAGGAAATCAGCGGCAGGGTCAGCCCCTTGGTCGGCAGGATGCCCAGGTTGACCCCGATCGAGACGAAGCTCTGCATGCTGATCCACAGGCCGATGCCGAAGGCGATGTAGCCGGAGAAGTGGCGCTTCATTTCCACGCAGCGCATGCCCAGCCAGAAGGTGCGGCCAACCAGCAGTGCGTACAGCGCGATGATCAGGCAGGTGCCGAGGAAGCCCAGCTCTTCGGCGGTGACCGAGAAGATGAAGTCGGTATGCGCTTCGGGCAGGTAATAGAGCTTCTGCACCGAGTTGCCCAGGCCCACGCCGGTCCACTCGCCGCGGCCCACGGCCATCAGCGCGTTGGACAGCTGGTAGCCGTCGCCCTGCTGGTCGGCCCACGGGTCCAGGAAGGAGGTGATGCGGCGCATGCGGTACGGCTCGATGATCGCCAGCGCGCTCATGCCGACCATGCCGATGATCACCGGCATGGACATGCGCGGCATGTTGACCCCGCCCAGCACCAGCATGCCGGCGGTGATGGCCAGCAGCAGCGTGGACGAACCGAAGTCCGGCTGCAGCAGCAGCAGCACCACCAGCGCGCCGGCCACGCCGAGCGGCTTGAGCATCGCCGGCCAGGTGGCATTGACCTCATCGCGGAAGCGGACCAGGTAGCTGGACAACCACACGATGTAGAGCACCTTGACCGCTTCGACGGTCTGGAACTTGGAAATGCCCAGGTTGATCCAGCGGCGGGCACCGTTGACGCTGCTGCCCAGGCCCGGGATGAACACCACCACCAGCAGCGCGAAGCAGCCCAGCAGCAGGATCTGGTTGTACTGCTCGATGCTCTTGAGCTCGGTGCGCATGGCGATGATCGCCAGGCCGATACCCACCGCCAGGAAGATCAAGTGGCGGTTGAGGTAGTAGAACGGGCTGCTCATCAGCGCGATCGAGCTCGACGCGACCATCACCACGCCCAGCCCGGTGAGCGCGATGATCGCGCCCAGCAGCCACTTGTCGAAGTGGCCTCCGATGGCTTCAAGGCGGGTTGCCTGGCGCGAGAGGTCGTTCATCAGCGGACCTTCAACGTGGCCAGGCCGATCAGGACCAGCACGACCGAGATGATCCAGAAGCGCACGATCACGCGCGGCTCCGGCCAGCCCTTCAGTTCGAAGTGGTGGTGGATCGGCGCCATGCGGAACACGCGCTTGCCGGTCAGCTTGAACGAGGCGACCTGGATCATCACCGACAGCGTCTCGATCACGAACACGCCCCCCATCACCACCAGCACCAGTTCCTGGCGGGTGATCACCGCGATCGTGCCCAGCACCGCGCCCAGCGCCAGCGCGCCGATGTCGCCCATGAAGACCATGGCCGGATAGGTGTTGAACCAGAGGAAGCCCAGCCCTGCGCCGGCGATCGCCGCGCAGATGATGACCAGCTCACCGGCGCCCGGGATCTGCGGGATCTGCAGGTAGCTGGAGAACACCACGTTGCCCGAGGCGTAGGCGAACACGCCCAGCGCGCAGGCCACCAGCACGGTCGGCATGATCGCCAGCCCGTCCAGGCCGTCGGTCAGGTTGACCGCGTTGGAGAAGCCGACGATCCAGAAGTAGGCGATGGCCACGAAGCTGATGCCGGCCAGCGGCAGCGCGATCGACTTGAACATCGGGATGTAGAACGTCATCGCCGCCGGGACATCGGCGGTGTAGAACAGGAACAGACCCGCCGCGAGGCCGAAGATCGACTGCAGCAGGTACTTCCAGCGCGACTTCAGGCCGTTGGGATCACGACGGACGATCTTGATCCAGTCGTCGTACCAGCCGATCGCACCGAAGCACAGCATCACCGCCAGCACCAGCCAGACGTAGCGATTGCGCAGGTCGGCCCACAGCAGCACCGACAGCGTGATCGTCAGCAGGATCAGCGAACCGCCCATGGTCGGCGTGCCGGCCTTGGAGAAATGGGTCTGCGGCCCGTCCTTGCGGATCGGCTGGCCGCCCTTGAACTGGGCAAGCTTGCGGATCATCGCCGGGCCGAGCCACAGCGACAGGAACAGGGCGGTCAGCGCCGCGAGGATGCCGCGCAGGGTCAGGTAGCCGAACAGCCCGAACAGGCTCTCCAACTGCTGCAGCCATCGGGCCAGTTCAAGCAACATTGGGGGTTTCCTCTCCTTGCGCGAGCAGCGCTTTGACGATCGTGTCCATGGCGCTGCCACGCGAGCCCTTGACCAGGCAGCGCACGCCGGCATGCAGTTCGGTGGCGAGCGCGGCGGCCAGGGCCTGGTGGCTCTGGAAATGCTGACCGCCTTCACCGAAGGCGGTCGAGGCGGCGGCGCTCAGCGGACCAAGCGTGTACAGCCGCGCCAGGCCAGCCTCGCGCGCACGGCGGCCGGCCTGCGCATGCAGCGCCTCGCCGTCCGGGCCGAGTTCGCGCATGTCGCCGAGCACCAGCCAGCCTTCTTCCTTCGCGCCTGCCAGGGCATCGATGGCCGCGGCCAACGAGCCGGGGTTGGCGTTGTAACTGTCATCGATCAGCACCGCGCCGTTGGGCAGCTGGTGCGCGATCTGGCGGCCCGGGACCGGCTCGGCGCGGGCCAGGCCGGCGGCGATCTGCGCCACCGGAAGGCCTGCGGCCAACGCCAGCGAGGCAGCGGCCAGGGCATTGCTGATGTTGTGCCGGCCCGGCAGGCCCAGCGTGATCTCTGCATCGCCCTGCGGCGTGGACAGCACGAACTGGCTGCCCTGCGCGGCCGGACGGATCGCACGTGCGGTGACATCGGCGCTGTGGTCCAGGCCGTAGCGCAGCACGCGGCAGCGCGGCGGCTGGCCGACGATGTGCTGTTCGAACCAGATCCCGAAGGCGTCATCGGCATTGATCACGGCCACGCCATCGGAGGGCAGCGCCGCGTAGATCGCACCCTTGGTGGTGGCCACGCCCTGCAGGCTGCCCATGCGCTCCAGATGCGCCGGCGCGATGTTGTTCACCAGCGCGTAGTGCGGGCGCACGATCTCGGTGAGGTAGGCGATATCGCCCGGCTTGCCGGCGCCCATCTCGTAGACGGCGTAGTCGGCATCTTCCGGCGCATCGAGGACCGCCAGCGGCAGGCCGATCTCATTGTTGCGGTTGCCCGGGTTGGCGTAGACCACCTTGCGGTCGTCCCGTGCCACCTGCTCCAGGATCGCCAGCAGCAGGCTCTTGACGCTGGTCTTGCCGTTGCTGCCGGTGATCGCGAACACCTCGGTGCCGCGGTCGCGCTGCATGCCGGCGGCGATGCGGCCCAGGGCGTGCTCGCTGTCGGCAACCACGATCTGCGGCAGGGCCACATCCAGCAGGCGCTCGACCAGCATCGCCGAAGCACCGCGCGCCAGGGCGTCGGCTGCGAAATCATGACCATCGAAACGCTCGCCGCGCAGCGCCACGTACAGGCTGCCCGGGGCAAGCGTGCGGGTGTCATTGCTGATCGCATCGATGGCGGTGTCTTCGCCATGGATCTCGCCACCGGCCCAATGGGCGATCAGCGACAGCGGCGTGCGCTTCATGGGGCCTCCCTGCGCAGCGTGCCCGCGTTGTCTACGCGCGCGGCCAGCACTCGGCCGGCCACCTCGGTGTCGTCGAAGGCGTGCTTGACCCCGTCGATCTCCTGGTAGGGCTCATGTCCCTTGCCGGCGATCAGCACGATGTCGCCCGCGCCGGCCTGGCCGATCGCAGCAGCGATCGCGGCGGCACGGTCGCGCTGCACGGTGACCGCCGCGGGTGCGTCAAATCCCTTGAGGATGTCGGCCACGATCACGTCGCCGTCTTCGCCGCGCGGATTGTCGTCGGTGACGATCACCACGTCGGCATGCTGTTCGGCGATGGCGGCCATCTGCGGGCGCTTGCCGGTATCGCGCTCGCCGCCGCAGCCGAACACGCAGACCAGGCGGCCGGCCAGATGGCCCTGCACGCTGGTCAAGGCCTGTTCCAGCGCATCCGGGGTGTGGGCGTAATCGACCACCACGGTGGGCAGCCCACCCTCGCCGCCCAGGCGGTTCATGCGGCCGGCAATCGGCTGCAGCTGCGAGAGCAGCGCGGCGATCGCGGCCGGGATGTGGTCCAGCGCATACAGCGCACCGGCTACGGCCAGCAGGTTGTCCACGTTGAAACGACCGAGCAGCGGCGACTGCACCGGATGGCGCTGGCCGTCGACCACCAGGTCGAAGGCGATGCCGCGCCCATCCAGGGTGAGCGAATCGGCGCGCAGGGTGGCCTGTGCGGCACCGCGCGAGCTGACGCCGATCGGGCGGACGCTCGCGCCGACGGTGCGCAGCAGCTCGCTGCCGAAGCTGTCATCGAGGTTGACCACGGCAGCCTTCAGACCATCGCGGTGGAACAGCCTGGCCTTGGCCGCACCGTACTGCGCCATGTCACCGTGATAGTCGAGATGGTCACGGGTGAGATTGGTGAACACCGCCACGTCGTAATGCACGGCGTCCACGCGGCCCTGGTCGAGCGCGTGCGAGCTGACTTCCATCGCCACGGCCTGGGCGCCGGCATCGCGCAGCTGCGCCAGCACCTCATGCATTTGCAGCACCAGCGGCGTGGTGAACCCGGTCGGCACGACGTTGCCGTACAGACCCACGCCCAGCGTGCCGATGCTGCCACTGGCGGTGCCGAGCAGGTGCCAGGCCTGGGCCAGCAGCTGCACGGTGGACGTCTTGCCGTTGGTGCCGGTCACCCCGACCATCGTCATCGCGCGCGAGGGATGGCCGTGGAACTGGTCGGCCATCGCGCCCATGCGGTTGCGCAGACCCGGCACGGCGATCGCATCGGCCGGCGCCGGCAGCTCGGCCGGGGCCGGCGGGTCGAACAGGATCGCCGCAGCGCCATTGGCGCGCGCCTGGTCGACAAACCCCAGCCCGTGCGCGCCGAAACCGGCGATCGCCACGAAGGCGTTGCCCGGGCGCACCGCGCGGCTGTCCAGCACCAGGCCGGTGAGGGTCGGATCGTGGCTCAGCGCCACATCGGGAAGCAACTGCGAAAGCAACATCGTCTGGCTCATTGGGTGCCTCCCTGCGCGGGCGGCACCGTGGCGTGCGCGCTGGGCAGCGCGGCATCGAATTCTGCGGCGGCGTCGGGTGCGATCACCGTTTCCGGCGGCGGCATCGGCAGCACCGAGGCCGAGTGGCCCATCTTTCCGGACTGCTGGGCGGCCAGCCACGACTCGATGTCATCCGGCGGCACGTCCATCAGGCGCAGTGCGCCTTCCATCACGTTGTGGAACACCGGTGCGGACACCAGGCCGCCGTAGTACTTGCCGGCCTGCGGGTCGTTGATGACGATCACCGTGGCAAAGCGCGGGTTGGTGGCCGGCACCACACCGGCGAACAGCGCGTTGTAATGGCCACGCTCGTAGCCGCCCGGGCCGGCCTTTCGGGCCGTACCGGTCTTGCCGGCCACGTGGTAGCCCAGCACCGCGGCCTGCTTGGCGCCGCCCTGGGTGACCACGGTTTCCATCATCGCCACCACTTCCTTGGCGATGTTCTCATCGATGATCTGCTTGCCTTCGTTGCGCTGGCCTTTGACAAAGGTCGGCGCGATCAGCTTGCCGCCGTTGCCCAGCGCCGAGTAGGCGGTGGCGATCTGCAGCGGGCTGACATTCAGGCCGTAGCCATAGGACATGGTGGTCTTGGACGGACCACTCCAGCGCGCCGGGCGCGGCAGCACGCCGGCCGATTCGCCGGGGAAGCCGCTGTGCGGGGCGACGCCATAACCGAAGCTGTGAATGTGGTCGTAGAAGACTTGGTCCGGCATCTTGGCGGCGATCTTGGCCGCGCCGATGTTCGAGCTGCGGGTGATCACGCCGGTGACGGTGAGCACGCCATTGTTCCGCGGCACGTCCTTGATCGTGTAGCGGCCCAGCGCCATGTAGCCCGGGTTGGTATCCACCGTGGTGTCTTTGGTGACCACGCCGGACTGCAGCGCCGAGGCGATGGTCAGCGGCTTCATGGTCGAACCCGGCTCGACCAGATCGGTCACCGCGCGGTTGCGGCGGGTGTCCGGCGCAGCGCCACCCACGGCATTGGGGTTGTAGGTGGGCAGGTTGACCATGGCCAGGATCTCGCCGGTGGCCACATCCATGATCACCATCGAGCCACCCGCAGCCTTGTTCTCGATCAGCGCGTTGCGCAGCTCCTTGAAAGCCAGGAACTGGATGCGGCGGTCGATGCTGAGGGTGAGGTCCTTGCCCGGCTCGGCGGCGCGCAGCAGATCGCTCTCCACCGTGTCGCCCTTGCGGTTGCGGATCACGCGCTTGGCGCCTGCCTTGCCGCGCAGCCATTCGTCGAAGGCCAGTTCCAGCCCTTCCTGGCCGCGGTCGTCGATATTGGTGAAGCCGAGCACGTGCGCCATCGCCTCACCCTGCGGATAGAAGCGACGGAACTCGCGCTGCGAGGCCACGCCCGGGATCTTCAGCGCGACCACCTTTTCCGCGTCGTCCGGGTTGATCCGGCGGCGCAGGTACATGAATTCCTTGTCCGCCTTCTGCGAGAGCTTGGAGGTCAGCTCGTCCAGCGGCATGCCCAGCGCGGTGGCCAGCTCCGGGATGCGGTCCGGGGCGCGCAGCAGTTCCTGCGGGTTGACCCAGATCGAGGCGACCGGCGTGGAGACCGCCACCGGTTCGCCATTGCGGTCGGTGATCATGCCGCGCGAGGTGTTGATCGGCAGTTCGCGCAGGTAACGCGCTTCGCCCTGGCGCTGGTAGAACTCGCTGTTGATGATCTGCACGTAGGCGGCGCGACCGACCAGCGAGACCGAGCACAAGCCCAGCGCCAGCCCCACCCACTTCAGGCGCTGGCGGAGGTTGAAGCTGTTGCGCGCACGGTTGCGCCCGGACTTGTTCATGGCCGGATCACCACGACATCGGCCGCTTCGGGGAACTTCATGCCCAGGCGCTCGCGGGCGACGCGGTCGACCCGGGTGGCCTCGGCCAGGGTGGCCTGCTCGAGCTGCAGGCGACCGAACTCGATGTTGATCTCATCGCGCGCCCGCTCAACCCGGGACAGCTCCACGAAGGTCTGGCGGTGGCGATGGCGCATGAACACCACGCCGATCGCCGAGGCGACGGTGCAGGCCAGCAGCACGATCAACAGCAGGCGGCTCATCCGGCCACCTCGCACTTCTCGGCGACGCGCAGCACGGCGCTGCGCGAGCGCGGATTGACCGCCAGCTCGTCATCGTCGGCCTTGATGGCGCCGCCGTGCAGCACCAGGGTCGGCACGAACGGCTGCGCCTCGGGCAACCGGCGGTTGCTCGGCGGTGCCTTGGCATGGCGGTTCATGAACTGCTTGACGATGCGGTCTTCCAGCGAATGGAAGCTGATCACGGCCAGGCGGCCACCGGGCTTGAGGCGCGCCAGGGCGGCATCCAGGCCGGCCTCAAGGTCGGCCAGTTCGCGGTTGATGTGGATGCGGATCGCCTGGAAGCTGCGCGTGGCCGGGTTGATCTTGTCCTTGCCACGCGGCATCACGGCGGCGATGGCATCGGCCAGTTCGGCGGTGCGGCTGAACGGCTGCTTCTCGCGGCGGGCCACCAGCGCGCGGGCGATGCGCCGGCTCTGGCGCTCTTCGCCATAGGTCCACAGGATATCGGCGATCTCGCGCTCTTCGGCACGGTTGAGCCACTGCGCCGCGCTTTCGCCGCTGTCCGGGTCCATGCGCATGTCCAGCGGGCCGTCCTTGCCGAAGCTGAAGCCCCGCTCGGCGACATCCAGCTGGGGCGAGGACACGCCCAGGTCGAACAGCACGCCATCCAGGCCCTGCGCGGTGGCCTCCCAGTGCAGCAGATCGGCGAAGCTGCCACGGAAGATCGAGACGCGCGGGTCCGGCGCGAAATCACGCTCGGCTACCGCAATCGCCTCGGGATCCTTGTCCATGACCAGCAGCCGGCCTCCGGGACCGAGTTGCTCGAGCACGCCGCGGGCGTGACCGCCACGACCGAACGTGCCATCGAGATACACTCCGTTTTCGATCACCTTCAGGCCATCCAGGACCTGCGTGTACAGGACCGGCAGGTGGCCTGCCGGCGACTGCGACACCGGAAGGTGACCGGTCTGCGCTGCTCCGCGCATCCGGGCACCCCGGCTCACAACTTCAGGTCGAGCAACCCATCGCCGAGATCCTCGTCAGACAACGTCTGCTGGATCAACGCGCGATGAGCCTGCTCGCTCCACAATTCGAATTTGTCGCCCATACCGAGCAGCACCGCCTTCTTTTCAATGCCAACGGCACCACGGTGGCTGGCGGGAATACTGATGCGGCCGTTGCCGTCCAGCTCCAGATGCGCGGCCGAACCGACCAGCTTCTGTTGCAGGAGGCGCACGACGCGCTGTGTGTTGGGCTTGGACATGACGTCATCACGGACGCGTTCCCATTCCTGTTCGGCGTACAGCCAGAGGCAGCCGGACTCGAACGGGTTGTAGGTCAGGACCAGACGGTTGTTGCTCACACGCGCGACAAGGTCGCGATGCGCGGTCGGAACCGCCATGCGCCCTTTGTCGTCAACAGTGATGGCCGTCTCGCCTTGAAACACGACGTTTTCACCTTTCCTTCGCTTGGTGAAACATTGAACCACGAAAAACCACAAAAAACCCGGTTTCCCCTCTGATTCCCACCTTAGCAGTGCCGATTGGGTTGTCAACAACTTTGCGAAGGGGAAATCACTTTGAACATCAAGGGCTTGCAGCAATGTTTAGAGACTTGTTCAAGGCTTATCCACAAGTTGCTGTTTCGTCTCATTTTTTGAGATTTCGCCGAAGTTCAGGCCTGTGGAGACCGCGTGAAACATCGCCGCGTATTCAGTCCTGACGCGGTCGGCTTCGTCTCGCCGCTGCGCAGAACCGGCACAATGTGAGGCATGTGTCTGCTCGCCCTCGCATGGAAAACACACCCCCTCTGGCAGCTGGTGATGGCCGGCAACCGCGATGAATTCCACGCGCGGCCCACCGCCGCGCTGGCGCGCTGGTCTCCGCCGGATGAAGCCGTGGCCGCCGGCCGCGACCTGCGCTCGGGCGGGACCTGGGCCGGGATCGGCGGGCAGGGCCGGATGGCGGTGGTGACCAACGTCCGCGACCCGCTGGCCCGGCAGACCGGCCCCTCGCGCGGCGCCCTGGTGGCCGGCTACCTGCGCGACGACGCGCCGGCCGCCGTCTTCGCCGACCAGCTCGCCGCGCGCGCGGTGGAATTCGCCCCCTTCAACCTGGTGCTGGCCGACCGCGACAGCTGCCAGTTCCTGGGCAACCATCCCCTGCACCGCCAACCGCTGGCCCCGGGCATCCATGGCGTGTCCAACGGGCCGCTGGACGCGCCGTGGCCGAAAACCGTGACATTGAACGCAGCGCTGCGCGCGTGGGTGGACGCCGGCAGCGAGGACCTGACCCCGCTGTGGGACGCCCTGCGCGATGAGACCCGCGCCGACGACCGCGCCCTGCCCGACACCGGCATCGGCCTGGCGCGCGAGCGCTGGCTGTCCTCCGCCTTCATCCGCAGCCCCGAGTACGGCACCCGCGCCAGCACGATCATCGCGCTGGACGCCAATGGCCACGGCTTCATCGCCGAACGCCGGTTCGATGCGGAGGGTGTCTTCATCGGCGAGACCCGGCTGACGACCACGCAGCTGTCTGCGCCGAGGTGACGTGAATGTGGGACAATGCGCGCGGCGGAGTCGGCCAGACAGTCGCGTCATCCCTTGCGGATGCCGAGGAAAGTCCGGGCTCCACAGGGCAAGGTGCCAGGTAACGCCTGGGCGGCGCGAGCCGACGGAAAGTGCAACAGAAAGATACCGCCTACGTTTCCTTCGGGAAGCCGGTAAGGGTGAAATGGTGCGGTAAGAGCGCACCGCGAGTCTGGTAACAGACCGGCACGGCAAACCCCACCTGGAGCAAGACCAAATAGGGACCTAATGGCGTGGCCCGCGTCGGGTCCGGGTAGGTTGCTTGAGCGCTGCGGTGACGCAGCGCCTAGAAGAATGACTGTCCACGACAAAACCCGGCTTATCGGCCGGCTCCGCCGCTTTTTTCGTCATGACGAAAAAGCCCCAAGGTTTGCAGCGCAAACCTGGGGCCCCGGGCCACCAGCGCCCAATTCCCCGCGGCTGTCGCTGCGCGCCCTTTACTAAAGGGGGCTGTGCATCCATACCGTTGGCGTGGGCCGGCATTCAATCTGCACGCGCGGTAGCCACCCCATGGGTGGCTGCCTCACGTTCTGGCACCGCGTGCAGCCACCCGTGGAGTGGCTCTACCTTCTTTGGCACCGCGTGCAGCCACCCATGGGGTGGCGCGACCGGCCGATCAACCGCCGTACAGGGCTTTTCTGGGGGCACCGGTGAGTTCGGCGGCGAGCTTGGCTGCGGTGGACGGCGGGAGGTGTTCGCTGAGCTTGGCGTACATGCGGCGGCCGGCGGCCAACTGAGCCTCCTCATCGTCGGCCGCGCCCTGCACCATCACCACGAACTCGCCCTTGCGCTGGTTGTCGTCCGCCTCGACCTGCTGCAGCAGCGAGGCCAGGTCGCCGTCCAGCACGGTCTCGAACAGTTTGGTCAGTTCGCGCGCCAGCACCGCCGGCCGCTCGGGCCCGAACGCGGCGACCATGTCCGCCAGCGATTCGGTGATCCGGTGCGAGGATTCGTAGAACACCAGGGTGCGGGTCTCACCGGCCAGCGCGTTGAGGCGCTCGCGGCGGCCGGACGCCTTGGCCGGCAGGAACCCTTCGAAGGTGAAGCGGTCGCTGGGCAGGCCGGCCACGCTCAGTGCGGCAATCGCCGCGCAGGCGCCGGGCACCGGGCTGACCTTGATCCCGGCTTCGCGCGCGGCGCGGACCAGGCGGTAGCCCGGATCGCTCACCAGCGGGGTGCCGGCGTCGCTGACCAGCGCCAGCGACTCACCGGCCAGCAGGCGCGCCACGATCCGCTGCGACAGCGCTTCCTCATTGTGATCGTGCAGCGCCACCAGTGGCTGCTGGATGCCGAAGTGGGCCAGCAGCTGGCCGCTGCGGCGGGTGTCCTCGGCGCAGATCGCGGCCACCGAACGCAGCACGTCCTGTGCCCGCGGGGTCAGATCGGCGAGGTTGCCGATCGGGGTGGCAACGACATACAGCGTGGGGACAGCACTCATCAGCGGCTCTTCCGTGGTCAAGGGTAGAATCGTACCGTTCCCCGGCCACGGCCGCTGCCCCCATCGAATGGACCTGATCATGAACAAGCCCGTCGTAAGGATCTCCGCCCTTTCGTTGTCGCTGATGCTGCTTGCCGGCTGCGCCACGACCAGCTTCACCAGCGCGCCGGAATCGCCGGCCCAGAGCCAGGCCCTGGCCTTGATCGAGCAGGGCAAGCCGCGCGATGCGGCGCTCCAGCTTGAAGCGCTGGCCAACACCCTGCGCGGCAGTGCCCGCAGCGCTGCCCTGGCCGATGCCGCCTTTGCCTGGCACGAAGCCGGCGATGCCACCCGTGCCCGCACGCTGCTGGCCCAGGTCACCGCGCGCCAGCTCAGCGGCGCCAGCCTGCAGCGCTACCAGCTGACCACCGCCGAACTGGCGCTGGCCGACAAGCAGCCGGCGCAGGCGCTGGCCGCGCTGAAGGATTCGGCCGATGCGGTCACCCCCTCGCTGCGCACGCGCTGGCAGCTGGCCCGCGCCAACGCGCTGCAGGCCACGGGTGACAACCTCGGTGCCGCACTCGAGCGCGCCCGTGCGCACGCCGCACTGACCGGCAAGGCGCGCAGCGACAACCAGCAGGCCATCGCCGGCCTGCTCGGCACGCTGGACGATGCCACCCTGCGCGCCCGCGCCGCCGCACTGCCGGCCAATGAGCCGCTGTACAACTTCGCCGGCCGTGCGCTGATCGCCCGCGGCCTGCCGCTGCCGCGTCCATTTGATCGTGAAGCCGCCTCGCAGTTCGATACCAGCAAGCGCCCACCGGCCATGAGCGATGGCTACCGCCCGCCGGTGAAGATGGCCGTGCTGCTGCCGCTCAGCGGCCGCCTGGCCACCGCCGCGCAGCCGGTCCGCGATGGCCTGCTCAGCGGTTACTACGGTGAAACCCGCCGCCGCCCGGACATCCAGTTCATCGATACCGCCGGCACCGCGGCCGGGGCCGTGGCGGCCTACGACAAGGCCGTGACCACCGGCGCCGATTTCATCGTCGGCCCGCTCGGCCGCGACGAAGTGGATGCCGTGTTCGGCCGCCGCGAGCTGCCGGTGCCGGTGCTGGCGCTGAACCGCGGCAAGGACACCCCGCCGGCCGGCAGCGCCGGTTTCTCGCTGGCCCCGGAAGACGACGGCATCATCGCCGCCGAGTATCTTCGCGGCCGCGAGCGCAGCAAGGTGCTGGTGATCCACAGCAACGATGACAACGGCCGCCGTGCCGCTGCCGCCTTCCGCGAGCGCTTCGCGCAGCGTGGTGGCCAGGTGGTGGCGACGATCGGCGTCAGCGACACCGTCGGTGATATCGGCGCGCAGGTGCGTGCCGCCGGTGCCATCGACGGCGTGCTGCTGGCGGTCAGGGCACCGCAGGCGCGTGCGCTGACGCCGCAACTCGCACTGGCCGGTGCGGGCGGCGCCACCCGCGTCGGCACCTCCCAGCTCACCGTCGGCGCCGGCAAGCCCGAAGAAGACATGGCGCTGGACGGCATCGTCTACCCGAACGAAGCCTGGAACGTGCGCGGCGTGCCCGGCCTGCCAGCCGCTTCCACCGCCGGGCAGATCCTGCCCTCGGCACGTGGCGCCTCCGGTCGGCTGTTCGCGTTTGGTTTCGACGCCTGGAAGATCAGCGCCTACCTGGACAAGGTCGCCACCGAAGGCGGCCTGGCCGGCGCCACCGGCACCCTGTTCCTGGACAGCAACGGCAACGTGCTGCGGGTACCGGCATGGTCGACCTTCAGCGGCGGCCGGCCGATGCCGATCGCCAGCAGCAACTGATCGGCGTGCCGACAGGGCGCGCGCTACGTGGCGCGGCGGTGGAAGCCGCCGCGCAGCAGCATCTCCGTGAGGCCGGACTGCGCCCGGTCACCACCAACGCGCGTTATCGCCGCGGTGAGATCGACCTGATCATGCGCGACGGCGATGTCGTCGTGTTCGTGGAAGTGCGCTACCGCGCCAGTGCCCGCTTTGGCGGCGGCGCGGCCTCGGTGGACCTGCGCAAGCGACGCAAGCTGGTGATCGCCGCGCAATTGTTCCTGCAATCGCATCCCTGGCTGGCCGAGCAGCCCTGCCGCTTCGACGTGGTTGAAGGCAGTGGCGAGCCGCCGCAGCTGAACTGGCTGCGCGACGCGTTCCGGCTGGAAGACTGCTGATGCCGGCGAGCGTTGTTACCCGCGCCTCATTCCACCGCCGTCGTGGTGCGCCGCGCCGATGCGCCCCAGCCGATACCCGGACCCGATGATGACCACCGCCCTGCCCGCTGCGTTTGCTGCCACCCTGCATGCCCTGCTTGGCGAGGACGGCTGGCGCACCGATGACCGCGCACTGGACGCACATGCGCAGGACAACTCGTGGCGGCACACGCTGCCGGCCGGTGTCGCCTTCCCGCGCGATCGCGGGCAGGTGGTCGCCCTGGTCCGCGCCTGCCGCGAGCACCACATCGCCCTGGTCGCACGTGGCGCCGGTACCGGCACCACCGGCGCGGCGGTGCCGATCGAAGGCAGCATCGTGCTCTCGTTCGCGCGCATGAACCGTATCCTCGCCATCCAGCCCGGCGACCGCTGCGCGGTGGTCGAACCCGGCGTGCTCAACGGCGACCTGCAGCAGGCACTGATGCCTCATGGTCTGTTCTGGCCACCAGACCCTTCCAGCGCGGAGATCTGCAGCATCGGCGGCAACCTGGCCTGCAACGCAGGCGGCCCGCGCGCGGTGAAGTACGGCACCAGCCGCGACAACGTGCTGGGCCTGGTGGCGGTGACCGGTGCCGGCGAACTGATCACCTGCGGCGGGCCGTACACCAAGGATGCCACCGGCTACGACCTGACCCATCTGCTTGTGGGCAGCGAAGGCACGCTGGCGCTGATCGTGGAGGCGACCTTGAAGCTGACCCCGCTGCCGGTGACACAGGCCGGGCTGCGCGTGCTGTACCGCGATGCCGATGCCGCCGCCGCGGCCGTGTCACGCCTGATGTCGCAGCCGGTGGTCCCCACGCGGTTGGAGTTCATGGACGCGCGCAGCCTGGAACTGCTGCGGCTCAACGGCGCCGACGTACCCGAGGCGGGCGCCATGCTGCTGGTGGAAGCCGACGGCGACCACGACACCCTGCCCTACCTGCTGCAGGCGCTGGCTGCTGCTGCCGAGGGTGACGGCATGATCACGCTGGACGTGGCCATGGAAGGGGCCGCGCGCGAAAAACTGTGGGCCGCACGCAAGGCGTTGTCCCCGGCACTGCGGACCGTCGCGCCGGGCAAGATCAATGAAGACGTGGTGGTGCCGGTGTCGCGCATTCCGGACCTGGTGTCTGGCGTGCAGGCGCTTGCACGCGACCACACGCTGACCATCGTCACCTTCGGTCATGCCGGCAACGGCAACCTGCACGTCAACATCCTCTACCACCCGGACGATGCCGACGAAAACGCACGCGCGCACGCCGCACTGCCGAACATCTTTGCGCTGACGCTGGCGCTGGGTGGCACGTTGTCGGGTGAGCATGGGATCGGCCTGGCCAAGCGCGACTTCATGGCGCAGGCGTTCACGCCGGCCACGCTGGCGACGATGCGCGCGATCAAGGCCGCGTTGGATCCGGATGGCATCCTCAACCCGGGCAAGGTGCTGCCGCCGGCTTAGCGATAGGTGGCGGTCAACACCGCCTCCCCGACGATCTGGCCAGGGCGAAGGGGATCGCTCGTGCGGACATAGCGCGCGGTGAAGGGAATGTCCTGGCTGCCCTTGCTGGACCCACCATGCCGCCACGACTGGCCGAACTGGACCGGGCTGCCACCGCGCAGCATCTCCACGCGTACGCCCCCCGCATCGGAACCAGACGCCGGTGCCAGCACGCTGCCTCGGTTGGCGGCGTCGTTCGCATCGGCCAGCACCATCTCGACGTCGATGTTCGCACTGGGGCAGCTCATGCTCATCACCACTGGCTTCTCGCCTGCATCGCTGCCGACCACGGCCAGCTGGTCGGCCGACACCGGATCAAGCGTACGCGCGGTGTCGCTCAGGGTGCAGGTCAGCACCGGCACATTCACCTCCAACCGGATGTGATGCTGGATGCGCTGGCTCGGGTCGCTGTCGCTCCAGGAAGTAGCGGTGCCGAGATGGGTCATGGGAATGCTCTCCATCGCGCCACCGCGGAAGAACAACATCACATACATAGACACGTCCACCGGCTCGTCAGCGTTGGAGACGATACCGGGGTTACGAAACGGTGTTCCCACCGAGACGGCTTGCTGGCTGGCACGCCAAGCGCTGTTGTGCGAAGTACTGACCGAGTGCATGAAACCGATCAACGGCGATCGCGGACCCAAGCTGTAGACGCTGTAGGTACGGCCGTCTTCTGCGGCAATCTCACGCTCGTATGTGAGACCGGTCAGTGGCAGCTCGAGCTGAAACGCACTCTGGCCAGCGTCACAGCGATAGGCGTCAGCAACTGCTCCGTGCGAAAGTGCGACAAAGCGCCTGTCTGGCAAGTCCAGGTTCGGCATGGTCCGGCTGATGGTCATGTCCTGGTCGCCCGGGTTCAACCGTACGCAGGCGGCGGATGCCTGCGCGGCGCCGAACACGACACTTAGCGCACAGACCAGGCGCGTCCACGACCGCAGCGTGCTGCCTCGCGCGGCGCCAGCAAGAAAGCCATCGCGATGACGGCACATCTCAGGGACGGCTCGACGGGCGGGCAGGATCATCCTTCGCAGTGGCATTACGCGGCTCATTCGTAGTCCGCCGTCACGATGATCTCGGCTTGCACCGCGCCGGCCGTCAGCCCCCCGAGCACCGGCAGGTAGTAACCCGCACGCAACGCATAGCTGGCCGTCGCGCCGGTCACCGGCACGTCGATGCCGGTATCGCCGCGCTTGAGGTAGGTACTGCCGGTGGCGCCTGCCAGCAGGGCGATCGATACGCCATCGGCCGCATCGGTGCTGGCGGTGTTCTTCCAGCGTGCGGCATCGCCATCGGCGGCGGTACCGTCGAAGGACAACACCGCCTTGCTCACGCCCACGCAGCCGGTGAAATTCAAGACGCCGGCCTTGAGCAGATTGTCACCCTGGGTGAGGTCATTGGCATTGACCGGATCCAGCGTGATCGCCGGTGCATCCAGCGTGCATGTGCCCGGCAGCACGCGGCCGCTGATGGTGAGGGTGGCGGTATCGGCGAACGTGGCCGGGGCAAAGGCCAGCAACGCGGCGACCAGCACGATACGGTGGGAGTTCAACATGGGGGTGCTCCTGCAGAGGAAGGGCATGAGAGGAAGGTCAATCAGCGCGTGCCGCGGCGGCTGGGCGGCACGCTGTCGGGCGAACACGGCATCGGCCTGGCCAAGCGCGACTTCATGGCGAAGGCGTTCACCCCGGAAACGCTGGCGACGATGCGCGCGATCAAGGCCGCGCTGGATCCGGATGGCATCCTCAACCCGGGCAAGGTGCTGCCGCCGGCTTAGCGATTGGTGGCGGTCAACACCGCCCCGACCGGCGCATGCGAAGGGCTGTTTTTTGCCTGCCGTGCGTTGGCCGAGCACGCGGCTATGCGGCGCACGCGGCATGAGTGGGCACGCAGAAGGGGGATCCCTTTGCAACGCAAAGGGATCCGACCCCACAGGGTTTACCAGCTGTAGCTCAGGCCCACCTGGGCGCTGGTCTGGTGGTAACCCGAGGCACGCTGCAACGACAGCCCACCCCACGCGCCCACGCCATTGGCAAATTTCAGCGACGCACCGGCACTGAACTCGCCACGGCTGCGTGGAATGCGCGCGTCCACCGCCTCATCGTCCATCAGCACGCCCGACGCCGCACGCTGGTGCAGCCAGTGCGCAGCCACATACGGCTGCACCTGCGCGGCGCTCGTGCCCCACCGGGTCACGCCGGAAAGGCGCACGCCCGCACGGCCGAACAACCCATCAGCATCACGCGTGGTCACAACCGTGCCGTTGGCTTCGGTGTGGCGCAGGTCATCCCAGCGGTTGTACCCGACCTGCAGCTGCGGCTCCAGGTAGAGGCCACCGTTGGCAGCACCACCTACGCGCACCGCATAACCCGCTTCCACCGCGCCCTGCCACGCCTTGCTGTCATAGCGCTCCGGGGTCAGGGCCAGGCCTTCAACCCGGTTGCGGAACTGCGAACGCTGCAGCGAACCATCCACATAGAACCCTGCATACGGATCTTCATGCGGTGCACGCCAGGTGCCATACACACCCAGTGCGGCGCCCTTCACCTTGCCGCGCGCGTAGTAGCCGGTCAGCGCATTGGTGGAGGTGCTGCCGGCGTTGCCGGCCGACAGCATGACGCCGAAGGCGCTGCCGTTGGGGTTGCGCAGCAGGTCTGCCCCCACGCTCAGCGCCTGGCTGTTGCCCTGCACATCCAGCTGGCGGCTGACCGCATCGAAGCCACTACGCGAACCATCCACCCGCGCCCAGCCGCGGCCACCGTTCTGGCCTGCCTGGCGGTCGTGGTAGCCCAGGCGGAACATCACCTGCGAAGCGGTCAGATTGGCCAGGTAGGCACCGCCTTCCGGGCGCAGCACCGGTACTACCGGGCCGCCGCAGTCGGGCAGCGTCGGATCGGCATCGCACGGGTCCGGCGTGGTCGGCAGCTGCGAGCGCAGGTACCAGTTGCCCTCGCCACCGGCCACGCCACCCTTGTGCAGGAAGTACTCGTACTGCCCGCCCACCGCGCGCCCGGCCAGATCGAACTGGCCGTTGGATGCCCCATCCACGCGGATCAGCTCGATGCCATCCACCGTCTGCGCGCCGGCGCCGCCCACATTGTTGACCGCCACCTTGGCGGTGCCGCTGGTATCGCCCAGCACGTGCAGCAGGTCGGTGTTGGACCCATCGGCGCCCAGCACGGTGTTGAACAGCACGGTGCCGCCGTTGCCGGTGAAGGTGTCCACGCTGAGCGTATTGAAGGTGCCACCATCGCCCAGCGCCAGCGTGCCGCCATCGTTGAGCGCCAGCGTGCCCACGCTGCTGTCGCCGCTCATCTGCCAATGGCCGCCGTTGTCCAGCGTGGCGCTGGTGACGTTGGTGAACGCACCGGTGATGCTGCCGCCGTTGGACAACGTCACGTGGCCCTGGCTGCCATCGTCGCCCACCACGATGTTGCCGCGCAGAGCGCTGGATTGAACGTCGAAGTGGGCGATGGGCAGGTCAGTACCCGTCGTCGACACCTCCAGCAGGTTGCCATTGCCGCCGATCAACTGGCTGCCATTGCGCACGGCAATCCGTGCCTCAGCCGAAGCGCCGCCGCTGGAGGTTCCCAGTACCGAGATGGCCGGTCCGGCAAGGCCTTCCACGGTCGAGCCGTCGATGACGTTCTCACCGGGCGCATCCATGCTGATGTCGCCCACCCTGAGCCGGATGCCGGCGGCTACGCCCTCAATGCGGCTGCCGCCAAGGACGCTGAGGCGACCACCGAACGAGTTGATGCCAACGTTGCCACCCGCGACGGAGGTATTGGAGAGCGTCAGCTCCGTGCGGGAACCCATGTTCACCGCATTGACGTCGGATCGGATCGTACTGCCACTGACGTTCACCGTCGTCCTTTCTGGCGAAGTGTCGGAATATAAGAGCCGCAAGGCCTCACGATTGGTGCTGGTCAGGGATGAATTGGAGATGGTGGCCGTACCCAGGACGCCCACGGTAGAGCCCGTACCGGAGACCGTAGCGCCATCCATCAGCAGGGTCCCTGCGCCGTTCATGGAAATGTCGATGAGCTGCGCGCCCGGCTGCACGATCAGCGTGCCGCCGGTTCCCACCGTCCAGCGTTCGGCAGGCGCCCCCGGCCCCAACACTACTTCACCATCGGCCGGAACTACGCCGGCAAAGGCAGCGGGGGTCGCGGCCACGGTGGCGAGGGCGGCCATGAGGGCCAGGGTCAATCGGCGGTGCTGAATGGGATTCATGGAAGCGTTCCTGTTTGAAGGATCAGGCAGCCAAACCCGCGCAGCTGCGTAGGCCGGTAATGGCCGCTACTGTGTCCGTCGTGCCGAATCAATCACATTCAATTAGTTGTAAAAATGTGCGATTGCGACAACAAGTTACGTTTTGTTAATACTGGCGCGCAGGAACGTGATGGATATGTGAGCGGCGTTGCCGGCATGCCTGGACCAACTGCCGCCCGCACGACGCGCCCTACCAGTAATCCACGTTCAGCACGGCTTCGCCTTTGATCTGACCGGGCTTCAGGGCTTCATTCAACCGGATATAGCGTGCGGTGAACGGATGGTCGTGCACGCCGCCGGTACCCGGATCGAAGTCCCACGATTGTCCGAACTGCATCTCCCTGCCATTGCGCAGCAATTGCACCCGCACCCCCTGGGCGTCCGAATCGGCTGTGGGCGTCAGCTGACTCCCCGTATTTCCCGCGTCGCCAGCATCGACCAGCGTCATGCGCGCACGCGGCGGGTCGATACCGCAGTTCATGCGGATCGCCACCACTTTCTCACGGGCCGTACTGCCGGGCGTCGACAGCTCCGCTATCTGAACCTCCTGGAGGGTTTCGTCGACGTCCTGCAACGGGCAGGTCGTTGCCGGAAATTCGATGCGCAGACGCACCGGCATGACGGTGTTGACGGCCGGCCTCTCCACTGAGGTCATCGTCAGCGTCCCGCGGGTCTCGAAGGTGCGCATCCGGCCGCCCCGGCTGAAAACATAGAACTGTGGCGCGAATGCTGCGCGGCCCTCCCCGCTGACGTCCGCCAGATAGGGAACCTCCTCCCCATTGCGCAGCGCCACTTGGTCCCATCCGAACGTCTGCACTTGGGTGACCGCAAGCAATGCCGAATCCGGCGATGCCTCATACGCCGGCATGACGATTCCGTTGTAGGTGACATCCCCTACCGGCAGCAGATCCGGCATGTCCAAGCGGACACTGGTCTGGAACGGCGGACCGACGCAATCCAGGATGGTGATGGCCCCCGGAACCTGCCACATCCATACCTTGGGCGCTTCGGGGTAAGTGTCATACCGCAGATCCCGGTCCACTGGCCACATGGTGGTGGAGCAGGCCTGGGCGCCCCCCGCAACCAGACAGGCACCGAGCATTACCCAGGATGCGCTACGTTTACTCATAGTCTGCCGTCACCGTAATCTCGGTCTGCACCGCACCCGCGTTCGCCGCCCCCACCGTGGGCAGGTAGTAGCCGGCGCGCAGGGCGAAGGTGGCGGTCGAACCTGTCACCGGCACGTCGATGCCGGTATCGCCGTTCTTCAGATAGGTCGTGCCCGTGGCGCCCTGCAGCAGCGCAATGGAGACGCCATCGGCCGCATCGGCGGCAGCCGTATTCTTCCAGCGCTCTGCGTCGCCATCAGCGGCGGTACCGGCGAAGGACAGCGTGGCCTTGTTCACGCCCACGCAACCGCTGAAATCGAGGCTGCCGGTCTTGAGCTTGTTGTCGCCCTGGGTGAGCTCGTCGGCTTTCACCGGATCCAGCGCGATGGCGGGCGCGTTCAACGTGCAGGTACCCGGCAGCACGCGGCCGCTGATGGTCAGCGTGGCGGTATCGGCCAACGCGGTGGGCGTAGTGGCAATCAATGCGAGGAGGGTGGCGCTACGCAGGGCAACAGCATTCATGGGGAATCTCCTGTGGAAGGGAATGGCGGATCAGGGGGTTGCGGGAGCGGCGGCCTGCAGGCCCCGCACGGGGGCAGCCAAGGGCACGCACAGCGCCTGGCTCCACGACAGGCCATAGCCATCGGGCGCACCGGGCATGCGGTATTCCAGACGGCAGCGCTGCGTGCCGTCCGGGTCGACAATCAATGCGCCGGCATCGTGCGCACCGCGCAGCTGGATGACGCCGCCCTGCCCGACGGCGCCCTTGGGCGTGCCGGATTCGTCTTCCACCCGCGCAGCGAACGGCAACGGCTGGCCGAGGGCATCGGTGGCGTCGATGAACAAGATGCGCTCGCGACGCGCGCCGAATTCCACACGCACGATGCTGCCCGCCGTGGGCGCTACCCGCTGCGAGGTCTGCAGCAGTTCCACCTCGATCGGCAGGCCGGACGGGTCCAGATCGATCTGGTTCCAGCGGTACGGACTGATGTGCGGCAGCAGCGCGTAGCCATTGCCAGCCACGCGCACCTGGCCGCCATGGCCGACGCGCGCGCCCTGCGCGCCATCGGCATGGATGAGCACAAAGCCCTCGCCCGCCGGCGGGCCCAGGTTCATGCCGCCGCGATGCAGGGCGACGCTGCCGCTGGCACCCAGCGACAGGGCGCGGTAAATACCGCTGCGGCCGTAGCCCGCGGTGACGTTGCCACGGCTGCCCTGGTACGCGGCGTAGGCGCTGGCGTTGCCCTGGCTGCCGTTGCCGTCGCTTGCCGACAAGCTGTAGCTGAATGCACGGTGTTCGCCCAGTACGCCGTGGATGCCCAGCTGTGCCTGCGTGCCGCTGGCGGCATGGCTGAGTTGGGTGCCCAGGCGCGGCGTGTTGGGGCTGCGGCCAAGTGGCACGCTGACGGTAAGCGCATAGCGCGTGTCCTGGTGCCCTTCGCCGATCTGGTAGCGCAGCGCGGAGACGCCGATGTTGGCCACGGCCACCACGGTCTGCATGCCCAGCTGCACGTCGTTGTGGCGGCGTGCGCTGTCCCAGTACCGGGTATGACCACCGCTGAGGTACAGCGTGCTGCGCTGGCCCAGCTTCTGCGAGAAGTTCATCTGGTAGCGCTGGCGGGCGCGGCTGGCATAGCCCCAATCGTCACTGCGTACGCGTGCGAAATCGCCCAGCGACAGGTAGCCACGTGTGCTGTAGCGGTAAGCGGCCAGACCGAAGTTGGTACCGCTGCGCGCGACGTAGCGCTGGTAGTTGATGCGAAGGCTGTTGCCGCTGACCGGCCCGGCATGCAGCGGCTGCGCGCGCGAATGGGTAACGTCGGCACCGAAGGCACCCACTGGTGTGTTGAACGCTGCGCCGGCCAGCAGCGAGCGGTAATCTTCGCCCAACTGGGCGCCGCCCAGCAGGGTCAGTCGGTTGCTGATGCCGCGTGCGTAGGTGGCTTCGGCAAAGCGCAGTTCTTCCCAGCGATCGCTGGTGTCGCGCAGCTGGCCCACGGTGGCGCTGAAACGGCTGGCGCCGGGACGCAACGCCTGCGGCACGGCGGAGAAGTTGACGTTGAAACGCTGCTCGCGACCGTCAGGCTCGGTAACGGTCACTTCAAGATCGCCACCGAAATGGGTGGGATACAGATCCTCGATGACGAACGGGCCCGGCGCCACCGTGGTTTCGTGGATGACGTTGCCGTTCTGGCGGATGCGCACCACTGCGTTGCCCTCGGCAATGCCACGCACGACCGGCGCAAAGCCGCGCAGCGAGTCCGGCAACATGCGCTCGTCGCTGGCCACGCGCAGGCCGGTGAAGGCCACGCTCTCGAAAAGCTCGCCGCCGGTGTTGCTTTCGCCCAGCAGCAGCTGGCTGTTCCAGCCGGTCAGTTCGCGCTGCAGCGTACTGCCGATCACATCGCGGCGGTGACCGTCGCTGCCATGGCTGATGGACGAGCGATGCCGCAGTCGCCACGCGCCCAGGTTCAGGCCGGCGTTGACGCCGAGGTAGGTGCTGTCGCGGCCACCGCTGCGGGTGTGGTTTAGGCTGTAATCGAAGAAGCCGGCAGTGATGCCACGATCGCGCTGGTCCGGTGCCACATGGCCGCGCGCGCGACGCGCCTGCGCCGCCTGCGGAAGACCGATGCGCAGCTGCAGCGTACTGCTGTCAATCGCCACGGTGGCGCCGTCGATCAGGCCGGGCAGATCGATGCAGGCGTCGGGGCCATCACCCAGCTGGGCACGGATGTCGTCCTTCAGATCCAGCTGACGCACTACTGCCGTGGGCAGGCACATCACGCCATCGCGCACACCGATATCCACGTTGCGCTGAAAGGCGTCGTTGACCAGCAGCTCCAGCGGGTAGTGGCCATCGGGTAATGGATTGCCCTGCGCGTAGCGCTGCATGTCGATGGCCTGGCCACCGATGAGGAAGCCGTCGCTGAACTCCACATCATCGGCAGCCGCCGACGCGATACCGGTCGAGCACAGCACGATGGCGACGGCCGCACACAAGGCCCGGCGCGGTACAGGAAGGGGGGTGGGAGAGGAACGCAGTGTCATGGAGGAATTTCAGGTTGCGGCCCGCACAGGCGCGAACGTCGCAGCGAAGATTAGGCAGGCGTGTCCCACATGCCCATGCAACTTGTTGCAATTCCAGCAAGGCCGCTCCCGGCCATGCGCACGTGGCGAGCGCCAAGGCTTCGCGTCTGGTCCGACCTGCGTACGAAGGCCGATCACCTCATCGCGCGCACGTGTCGACGCAGCGTCTGCTCATCGAGTGGACTGCCTGCGACGTCGTGTATCCGCGCCTCCTTTTGCAACTAGTTGCATTGGTTGTCCGCCGCCCCGCCTGCAGACTGCGCGCTGTCGATCGGGCGCCGAGCGTTCGTCGGCGTTCCTTTTCTGATCTACCAAGAGAATCCCATGTCGAACATCATCCGCGCGCTGGGCGCTTGCCTGCTCGTTGCCGTTGCGCCATCCGTCTTCGCCGAGAAGCTGGAGATCACCGGCGAGATCATGCCCACCACCTGCGAGGTGCAGGCTGCCGCTGGCACCATCACCGTGCCGATGGGCAAGGTTGAACTGACCTCGATCAATGCCGATACCCGTGCTGGCCAGAAGAACTTCAGCATCCTGCTGGACTGCTCCGGCTCGGGCGCCGCGCAGGACGTAGGCGTGCGCTTCGGTGGCGCGCCGCATGGCACCACCGGCAACCTGGCGCTGAATGCTGGCTCGAGCGCCACCAACGTGGGCGTTGCGCTGTACGACTTCGCCGGCAACCACCAGAAGATCGGTGAGGACCCGGTGCAGTGGGTGACCATCCCCGCCGCCGGCAGCGGCCAGCTTGACTACAGCGCGTGGTACGCCTCGCCGAGCCAGAATGCCACCGCCGGTAGCGCCAATGCGTCCGGTGATTTCGTGGTCGTCTACAAGTAAGCCCGCGCCTGTTTCCGGCCCGGCCCGGCCCGGTCCGGGCCGGAAACAGCTTGTACAAGAGTCAAGCCATGAATCTCCGAGCAACCGTGTGTGTCGCCCTGCTGGCTGGCGCGATATCGATCCCTGCGCATGCCGCCGTGACCCTGCAGGGCACGCGCATCGTGCATGACGCGAGCAAAGGCCGCGACGTGACCGTGCAGGCCAGCAATCGCGGCGAACAGCCCGCTATGGTGCAGGTGTGGATCGACAACGGTGACAGCCAGGCACGACCCGAGCATGTGCGTACGCCGTTCCGGCTGACCCCGGCCGAACCGCGCCTGCTGCAGGCACATCAGGGCCAGGCGTTCCGCGTCACCTATGCCCCACGCCCGGGCGAAGCGCCGCTGCCAACCGATCGCGAATCCCTGTTCTATTTCAATCTGTTGGACATCCCGCCCAAGCCCAAGGACGCCGCGGGCAGGAACCTGTTGCAGTTTGCGGTGCGCACGCGGGTGAAGCTGTTTCATCGGCCCGAAGGATTGCAGGGTGCGGCGCGCGATGCCGCGGCGGCATTGCAGTGGTCGGCCGATGGCGACGCATTGCAGGTACGCAACCCCAGCGCCTACCACGTGACACTGAGCACGCTCACCCTGGCCGATGGCCGCAAGCTGGACGTGGACATGATCGCGCCGGGCACTGAGGTACGGTTGCCGTTGCCGCAGGGCACGACGATGCCGGCCACGGTGAGCTTCCAGTGGTTGGACGATTACGGCACGCCGCGCAACCACGATGCGCCCGTAGGCCCATGAGCACCGCACTCGTGCAACCTGGTTCCCGCGTCGCTTCGGCCTTTGGTGGCTGCGGGGCGGACGCTTACCTGTACGATGTGATCACGCGAAGTGCTGGTAGCCGCCGTCGGTGGCTTCACCATCCACCTGCACGCCTTGCCCGTCGACAATGCGGCCGATACGGGTCAGTGGCAGGTCCAGTGATTCGGCCAGATAGTGCAGCGCATCGCGCTGGTCGGCAGCGGCGGTGAAGCACAGTTCGTAGTCGTCGCCACCGCGCAGCGCGCACTCGCGTGCACCCTCGCGGCCGAGCAATTCGCGCAGGGAAGACGAGACCGGCAGCAGATCGGCGTCCACTTCGGCGCCCACACCACTGCGTGCAGCGATATGACCGAGGTCGGCCAGCAGGCCGTCGGACACATCCACGGCGGCATGCGCGAATGCACGCAGGCGCAGGCCCAGGGTGACGCGCGGGGTGGGCCGCAGCAGGCGCAGGCGCAGGCGTTCGTAGTCGGCCAGCAAGGTGGCGGTGGCCACGTTCAATGCGCCCTGCTGCCACAGGCGCAGCGCACCGGCGGCATCGCCGAGTGTGCCGCTCACCCAGATGTCATCGCCCACCTGTGCACGGTCGCGGCGCAGTGCCTGGCCGCGTGACACCTGCCCCATCGCGGTGACCGACACTGACAGCGGGCCACGCGTGGTGTCGCCGCCGATCAGCGCGATGTCGTGCTGGTCGGCCAGGGCGAAGAAGCCATCGGCAAAGGCATCGATCCAGTCTTCGCCGGCCTCGGGCAGCGACAGCGCCAGCGTGCACCAGGCCGGGCGTGCGCCCATCGCGGCGAGGTCGGACAGGTTGACGGCCAGCGTCTTCCAGCCGATGTCGAACGCCGGGGTCTCCGCCGGAAAATGCACCCCGCTGTTGAGGGTGTCGGCGGTGACCACCAGTTGTTCCTTCGGGCGCGGCTGCAGCAGTGCAGCGTCATCGCCGATGCCGAGCACGATGTCGTCGCGCTCGACGGTGCGCGCCCGGATGCGGTCGATGAGGGCAAATTCAGCCAGGGACATGGGGCCGATCAGCCCCCGTTTTCGACCTTGCGCCATTCCACGGCGGCGCGATCCAACACCCCGTTGACGTAGGTGTGGCCGTGCTCGGAACCGAAGCGCTTGGCCGATTCGATCGCTTCGTTGATCACCACGCGGTACGGCACGTCCAGGCGGTAACGCATTTCATAGGCGGCCACGCGCAGCGCGGCGCGTTCGATCGCATCCACTTCCTCGATGCCGCGGTCCAGGTACGGATCGATCGCCGCGTCCAGGTCCTTGCGATTGTCGAGCACGCCGTGAACGAGCGCTTCGAAGTAGGCCAGATCGGCGATCTCGCGGGCCTGTTCGTGGGCGAACTGGGCGATCACGCTCTGCGCGTTGCCCCCCGAGATCTGCCACGCATAGATTGCCTGCAGCGCACGACGGCGGGCGCGCGAACGCAGCACCGGATCGACGCCATCACGGCGGACGGGCTTACCGGAGGGCTTGCCCGGGTTTGACTTGTTCATGGCAGCTGCTCCAGAAGATTGACCATTTCCAACGCCGTCAGTGCGGCTTCCTCACCCTTGTTGCCGTGGCTGCCACCCGCGCGGGCTTCGGCATCCTCGACCCGCTCCACCGCCAGCACGCCATTGAGCACCGGCACGCCGAAATCCAGCTGCACGCGCATCAGGCCCTCGGCGCAGCGGTCCGCCACGTGTTCGTAATGACGGGTATCGCCCCGGATCACGCAGCCCAGGGTGATGATCGCGGCATGCTGATGGGCGGCGGCCAGGCGCGCGGCGACCAGCGGCAGTTCCCACGCGCCGGGCACGCGGATCACGTCGATGGCGGCCTCGTCGATCCCGTTGCCGGCCAGGCTCTGCCGCGCACCGGCCACCAGCACGTCGGTGATGCGGGCATTCCAGCGGCTGGCGAGGATGGCGAAACGGGCCTTTTCCGGAGTACGGAGGTCGCCTTCGTAATGGCTCATGTTCGGCGTGGGGTCCATTTAATAGGTGAATATTCTAGCGCATGGCCGCGTGTCGCCGGGCCGCTGCGCGTTACGGGACGGGTCGGGTGCAGCAGCCCCCCTTGGGTCAGGGGGCTGCCGCGAAGCGGCGGGAGTCTGGATGAGGCCAGGAAGGACCCGCGGTTTGCAAAGCAGATCGTGGGGCGTCAGCGCGAATGCGATGACGTGTTCCCCACCGTCTCGACCACTTCCAGGCCATACCCGGCCAGACCGATCTGGCGGCGGGGGGTGCCCAGCACGCGCAGCTTGCCCAGGCCCAGATCGGACAGGATCTGGGCCCCGGCGCCGTTGCGGCGCCACTGGCTCACGTCCTTGTCCTTGCCCGGCACCACCGGCTGCGGCTGTTGGCGCAGGCGGGCCAGCAGGCTGTTGGTGTCGCGCGGGGCCGACAGCACCACCATCACGCCACGCTCGGCAGCCGCGATCGCGCGCAGCGCATCGGTGGAGGCCACGCCGAAATCGTCGCGGCGCCAGTGCAGCAGATCGGCCAGCGGGTTTTCGACCTGCACCCGGACCAGGGTCGGCTCGGTATCGGGGGTGCCGCGGACCAGCGCGAAGTGCAGGTCGTGGGCGATCCGGTCGCGGTAGGTGACCAGCGTGAACGGGCCGAACTCGGTCTCGATCTCACGCTCGTCCACCCGCTCGACGGTCTTCTCGGTGGCCAGGCGGTAGGCGATCAGGTCGGCGATGGACCCCATCTTCAGGCCGTGCTCGCGGGCGAACACCTCCAGCTCCGGGCGGCGCGCCATGCTGCCGTCCGGATTCAGGATCTCCACCAGCACGCCGGCCGGTTCCAGCCCGGCCAGCATGGCCAGGTCCACGCCCGCCTCGGTATGCCCGGCTCGGGTGAGTACGCCGCCCGGCTGGGCGATCAGCGGGAAGATGTGGCCCGGCTGGTGCAGGTCGGCCGGCTTGGCATCCGGCTTCACCGCGGTGCGGATGGTGTGCGCGCGGTCGTAGGCCGAGATGCCGGTGGTGACACCCTCGGCGGCCTCGATGCTGACCGTGAAGTTGGTCTGGAACTGCGCGGTGTTGGCCTGGACCATCGGCGCCAGGCCGAGATCGGCAGCGCGCTCGCGGGTCAGCGGCAGGCACACCAGGCCACGGCCATGGGTGACCATGAAGTTGATGTCCGACGGCTTGACCAGCTCGGCGGCCATGATCAGGTCGCCTTCGTTCTCGCGGTCTTCGTCATCGACGATGACGACCATGCGGCCGAGGCGGATGTCCTCGAGGATCTCGGGAATCGGGGCGAAATTCATGCGCGTGCTCCTGCACCCAGCAAACGTTCGACGTAGCGGGCCACCAGATCGATTTCAAGATTGACCGCACTGCCCACGGCGGTGGCGGCGAAGGCGGTGTTGGCGACGGTGTGTGGAATGAGCGCGACCTCGAAGCCCTGCTCGTCCACCTCGTTGACGGTCAGGCTGACCCCGTCCACGCAGATCGAGCCCTTCTTGGCGATGTAGCGCAGCAACGCGGCCGGCGCGGCGAAACGCCAGCGCTGGGCACGCGCGTCGTCATGCACCGACAACACCTGGCCCAGGCCATCGACATGGCCACTGACCAGATGGCCGCCGAGGCGGTCGGTCGGGCGCATCGCGCGTTCGAGGTTGATGACGGCGCCGTCGGCCAGCTGCCCCAGCGTGGTCAGGCCCAGGGTCTCGGTCGAGGCGTCAGCCTGGAAGCTGCTGGCGTCGAATGCGATGACGGTGAGGCAGACCCCGTTGATGGCGATGCTCTCGCCCATCTGCACGTTCTCGAACGGCAGGGTGCCCACGTTGAAGGTGAAGCGGACATCGCCGCCAAGGGACTCGCGTGCGGCCAGACGGCCGACGCCTTCGATGATTCCAGTAAACACGTAACGTTCTCCGCGGAAAGTGAGCGAAAAACGCCGCAAGGCATATAGGTGCACGCCGGGCACAAGGCCCGGCGGCACCGTCTTCTTTCATCCGGACTATACCGTCGGCTCCGGCATTGGACCGGATCTGCTGACCTTCCCGGGGGCCGGGAAGCGCTCGCGGGCTCGTGCTTGCGCACCTACCGCCGGTGGGGAATCGCACCCCGCCCTGAAGACGTTTATGTACCGGCGAACCGGCCAGGCTAGTGTAACAGGGCACCCTGACTGGGGGCTTTAAGTTAAATAAGTGTTAAGCTACGCGACTGAGTGCTGCGCCGCGTGGATATGACGGCGCACACGTCGGTTACTGATCGAGCTGCAGCGTCCGCGCCGCGCCATGATCGAACGGGTCCCGCAAGGGGCCCGTTTTTTATGGGCTGTCTTTTCAGACAAATTGCATGGTGTCCGGCGGGCTGCTGCCGCAGGCTGCGGGTCTTTTTCCCGATCCTTCGCCAAGGGCGATCCTTGATGCGTACGCTTCTCTACTTCCTGGTCCTTGCCGCCTTCCCGGCTGCAGGCAGCCCCGATGCTCTTTCGCCCGAGGCTGCGTTTGATCTGCACGCGCGGGTAATGCTGCAGAACGACGCCGAGGCGCGCCGCGAGTTCGATGCACGCATCGGGCCGGCGCAGGGTCCGTACCAGGGTATGCACCCCGAGGTGCCGCCGCTTGCCAGAGGCTTGTCCACCTCATCCATGGACTTGATGCTGCAGAGTGCCGCAGCCGACGGCGCGCGACACGACACCTATCCTTGGGCCACGGCCGTCCTGCGCCGGACGCATTGCCATGCCACAGGCAGCCGGGTCGGGCAGCGAAGCAGCGATGGCCGCCACGTGGCCGATATCCGCTTCACATGCCAAGCCGCTGATGTGCAGAACCTGTATGACTGGTACATCGCCACGCTGTTCGACCAGCGCCATGGCAACGACCGGTTCTGGGCCGCCTACATGAAACAGCTACTGGAAGGCCCCTTGCGGACAACGGAAGGCACCACGCAACTGGTCGCCGCACCTGACGACGGCATCTGGCACAGTGAGCGCCTGGCCGGCACATTCCCTGTCATTGAGCAGGATGTAGCTGCGGCACTGTGGGCAACCTGGCTGCCCATGACACAGTGGCGGGCGGAGGCAAAGCAACGCATGGCGGAGCGCCTGACCCGCAACGCGGAATGCGATTCACTACTCCGACGGTACTGGAGGTGCTCCGCACGACTGGGCCCGCAGGATCTTTCCGGTGCTGATGCACTGGCAGCGATGCTGGGCGACTCGCAGCACAACGTGCCGGAAGCCGAACGTTCACAGCAGTGCACGGCGCTGCGTCCGAAGATCGAGGCGCTGTGGCCGGAGCCCTGCGAATGAGGACTCCTGCATCCGGATGTCAGGGCGGCGCCTGCAGCGTAGACCGACGCTAGCACGAAGCCTGATCACGCAAGTGGTGAAGCCAGATGCCTTCGAAAATTCAAACAAAGTGCATGGACAGTCGCTGGCGTGCCCTGCACCCTCGCGAGCCTACACTCAGGTCTACGATGATGCGTTTAATGCTTCTCCCACTGCTGGCGGTCATGGTGCCGGCAGCAGCTCGACCGGGTCCCGCTCACACCAGAAGCCACTTTCGAGCTGTATATGCGGACGGCGATCGAGGATGACCCCCAGGCGCGGAGGGAATTCGAAACAAACTTGGGCTCTGCACTGCACCTGTTCCCGGATATGAAAACCGAAGCATCTTCGTTGGCCGAAGCGCTGCCATCCGGCGCTTTGAAATGGTTGGTCAACGACGCCGGAGTGGACGATGCCGCACGTGCCCAGCAGGCGTGGACGACTGCGGTTCTCCGCAACACACGCTGCCGCGCCCTGAGCAGCAATATCTGGCACCGGCTAAGCGACGGCTATCGTGTTGCCACCATTCGCTTCAGCTGCCAGGTGGGTGACACCGAACGACTGCGCACTCTGAGTGATGCCTCGATGTTTGACCCCCAGGAAGAAGAGGACGATCGCTTCTGGTCAGCGTATGTTGCGCTCCTGCGGGATGGCCCTTTCAAGACGATTTACGGCACATCAGCGCTGGTGATGGCTCCTGACAGCGAAATCTGGCACAGCGAAGCGTTCGATCCGCGAGCCCTCGGTAGCGAGGTCGACAACGATGTCGGCAGTGCGCTGGCGGGCGAGTGGCAGGCGATGCACAGCTGGTGGTTACAGACAATGCGCATGACGGAGCGACGCATGACCTTGGTTGCAGAATGCGACGAACTTGTCCAACAGTACCGCCGTTGCGCCGCCCGCTTCGCGCCGCAGGAGCTTCTGGGTGCTTACGCGCTGGCGAAGCAGGTGAGCGACCAGCACGGGACCATTGCAGACAGCGAATTGGCACAGCAGTGCCTGGCACTGCGGCCCAAGATGGAGGCCCTGTGGCCCGAGCCCTGCGAGTAGCACGGCAACGTCCAGCGCCGTTCCGAGCATGGGCAGACGCGGGAGGTGTGGAGCAGGCCTACCGCGGAGGGGCAACGCGTCGGCCCGTTCCGGGAAGCCGGTAAGCGGCCGGTGCTTCCGCAAGTCACGCCCGCAGCAGCAACCGCAGGTCATCCCCCACCTGGCGCTGGTCGACCACGCGCAGGCGGCGTTGCTGGTCCATCGCTTCAATGCCCAGGCCTGCCAGCAGCGGGCGGCCATGTTCGCCCAGCAGCGTGGGCGCCTGGTACAGCAGCAGCTCGTCCACCCAACCGCCGGCCAGCAACGCACCGGCCAGCGTCGCACCGGCTTCGGTGTGCACTTCATTGATGCCGCGTTCGGCCAGTAGCGCCAGCACCGCCCCCAGATCCAGGCGGCCATCCACGCTGGGCGCAGTGGCGAATTCGGCATCAGCCGCATCCGGCGCGCTGACGGCGGCGTCGTGCACGTACAACGTCGGCGCCCCACCCTCGCGTACGCGACTACATTCCAGCGAACGCAGGCGTGCATCGAGCACCACGCGCAGCGGCGGCAGTACCTCGGTGTCGGCCAGGCGCACGGTCAGCATCGGGTCGTCGGTCAGCACGGTGTCGGCGCCGGTCAGGATCGCACCCGCACGCGCGCGCCAGTGCTGCACATCCGCGCGCGCGGCCGCACCGGTGATCCACTTCGATGTCCCATCGGCCATCGCGGTGCGGCCATCCAGGCTGGCGGCCAGCTTCACCCGCAGCCACGGCCGGCCGCGCTCGATGCGCGACAGGAAGCCCTTGTTGAGCTCGCGCGCCTGCGTGGCCATCAGGCCTTCGGCCACCTCGATGCCGGCCTCGCGCAGCAGCACGAAGCCGCCCCCGTCGACCTTCGGGAAGGGATCACGCATCGCGGCCACCACGCGGCTGACACCGGCGTCGATCAGGGCCAGTGCACACGGCGGTGTGCGCCCGTGGTGCGCGCAGGGCTCCAGGGTGACGTAGGCGGTGGCGCCGCGGGCCTGCTCACCGGCCTGGCGCAGCGCGAACACTTCGGCGTGCGGGCCGCCGGTGCGCTGGTGCCAGCCCTCGCCCACCACGACCCCATCGCGGGCAATCACGCACCCCACCATGGGATTGGGCCGCGCGGTGTATGCGGCACGTTCGGCCAGGCGCAGCGCGTGCGCCATGTGCTGATGGTCGAGAGCGGAGAAATCGGTCATGGCGAGGATCATCTGGCGGCGTGCAGCCGCGATGGTAGCCCAGCCGGGGTGGCCGCGATGCGGCCGGGGCTCAGCCCTTTTTCTTCTTGGTCAGCGCGATCACATCGCCGAGCAACTGCAACTGCTCGGTGCTGGAGGGCAGCTCGCGTTCGAGCTTCTCGATCTCCTCGCGGAAATCGGCCACGTCTTCGAAGCTGCGGTACACCGAGGCAAAGCGCACGTAACCCACGTGGTCCAGCTTGCGCAGTTCGTTCATCACGAACTCGCCGACCTTGATCGAGGGGATTTCGCGTTCGCCACAGATGCGCGCCTGCTGCATCACCGCGCGCACCGCCAGCTCGATCTTGTCTTCGGGCACCGGACGCTTCTGCAGCGCGCGGTCGAAACCACTGCGGACCTTGCGCGCATCGAAGGCCTCGCGGCTGCCGTCGCTTTTGACGATCGCCGGCAGTTTCAGTTCGATGGTTTCCAGGGTGCTGAAGCGCTCGTTGCAGGCCTCGCACTCGCGGCGACGCCGGATCGTCGCGCCGTCTTCAGAGACGCGCGAATCGATCACACGGGTGTCGGCATGCTGGCAGAACGGACAGTACATGGAACGCCTTGCATCGGGAAAACGTCATGCCGTGGTCACGGCAGCGTCGCAACGGTACCTGAGAGAGACAGGCAACAGCAAATGGCAGGGGGCAGAGGCCAGCCCAGCCTAGGCCGGCTGCCGACGAAGCCACAGCAGGTGCGCCGCGCAGGAGAGCATCGGCGGCCCGGCCAGCAGCAGAACCAGTGCCGTCGGACTCACGGCGGCCTGCCAGAATGCCATGCCGACCACCGCCAGGGCGGCAAGGACGCCAAGGCCCAATGCAGCCCACGGCCAAGGCCCGGCATCGCGCAGGCCGGTGCGTCCCTTTCGGAGATAGCGGCCACTCAACCACAGCCAGCCCACGATCCCGATCAGGCCGGCCGCCCCCCAGCCGCCAATCACCAGGCGCGAGGCCCGGTCCAGATAGGCCGGCTCGCCCCATGCGACCCAGACCCCGATGGCGGCGAAGGTGCCACCGCCAGCCATCCCCACGATGCCGCAGACCAGGGCCAGCACGGCGTAAGTACGCCGTTGCCGGCCCTCGTCCATGTCAACCGTAGACCGGGTACTTGCGGCACTGCGCGCTGACCGCATCGCGCACGCGGGCGATCACGGCCTCGTCAGCCGGGGCATCGAGCACGTCGGCGATCCAGTTGGCCAGGTCCACGCAGTCCTGTTCCACGTAACCGCGCGTGGTGACCGCCGGGGTGCCCAGGCGCAGGCCCGAGGTCACGAACGGCGAACGCGGGTCGTTGGGCACCGAGTTCTTGTTGACGGTGATGTGGGCCAGGCCGAGCGCGGCTTCGGCATCCTTGCCCGAGACATCCTTGCCGATCATGTCGACCAGCATCAGGTGGTTCTGGGTGCCGCCGGACACGATCTTGTAGCCACGCGCGATCAGCGTGTTGGCCATCGCCTGGGCGTTCTTGACCACCTGCTGCTGGTAGGCCTTGAAGCCCGGCTCCAGCGCTTCCTTGAAGGCCACGGCCTTGCCGGCGATGACGTGCATCAGCGGGCCGCCCTGGATGCCCGGGAACACGATGGACTGCAGCTTCTTCTGCAGTTCTTCGCTGGCCCCCTTGGCGATGATGATGCCGCCACGCGGGCCGCGCAGGGTCTTGTGGGTGGTGGAGGTAACCACGTGGGCGTGCGGCAGCGGGCTCGGGTAGACGCCGGCGGCGACCAGGCCGGCCACGTGCGCCATGTCCACGAACAGGTAGGCACCGACCTTGTCGGCGATGGCGCGGAAGCGTGCCCAGTCCACCACCTGCGAGTAGGCCGAGAAACCGGCCACGACCATCTTCGGCTTGTGCTCCAGGGCCAGGCGCTCGACCTCGTCATAGTCGATCAGGCCGGCTTCGTCGACGCCGTACTGGATGGCGTTGAACAGCTTGCCCGAGGCATTGACCTTGGCACCGTGGGTCAGGTGACCGCCGTGGGCCAGGCTCATGCCCAGGATGGTGTCACCGGGCTGCAGCAGCGCGAAGTACACCGCCTGGTTGGCCTGCGAACCGCTGTGCGGCTGCACGTTGGCGTAGTCGGCGTCGAACAGCTGCTTGAGGCGGTCGATCGCCAGCTGTTCGGCGATGTCCACGTATTCGCAGCCACCGTAGTAGCGCTTGCCCGGATAGCCTTCGGCGTACTTGTTGGTCAGCTGGCTGCCCTGGGCCTCCATCACGGCCGGGCTGGTGTAGTTCTCGCTGGCGATCAGCTCGACATGGTCTTCCTGGCGCTGGGTTTCGGCGGCGATGGCCTTGGCCAGTTCGGGATCGTAGGTTTCGATGCGGACGTCACGCGGGAACATCGGTTACTCCAGGCAGGCAGAGGGGGTACAGCGCGAGCCTTGGATTGTAGTCCCCGGGCGCGGGGCTGACCAATTGTGCCGCCGATCGCCGGCACCACCGCATGCTGCCCAGGGCGCCAGCCGCAGCGGCCCGCCGCGGAAACCAGAACGGCGCCCCGAAGGGCGCCGTCCGTGTGAGGTACCGCCGGGATTGGACCCGGTCTTACCGGTTGTTGATCACGTAGTCGGCAATGATCCCGGTGGCGATGGCGACCAGCAGCAGGTTGCCGCGGTCGTCGCGGATCCAGTGATGGTCGCGCGGCGGGCGGCGCACCGAGTAGCGGCTGTAATCGTTGACCACATAGACCGGGCCGCCGTAGTACTCACGGTAGCGGTGGCCGCGGGCCCAGCCGTAGGAGCCATAGCCCGGCGCCGGGCGATAGACCACCCGCGGCGGCGGCGGGCCCGGGCGGTAGTAGCCACGGTTGTCATAGCGGCGGTCGTAACGGCGGTCATGGCGGACCTCGCGACGGTCATGACGATCGTGCCGGTCATGGCGATCGTGGCGGTGGTCACGGCGGTCATCACGCCACTCGCGGCGGTCGTGACCGCGCCCACGGTGGTCATCGGCGAAGGCCGGGGCCACCGTGCCCAAGGCCAGCAGCGAGGCGACGGCCCCGACCACAAATCGATTCATGCGCATGACTGGCCTCGCTTGGTGGGTTGATGGCTCCATCATGCGCACCCCATCTGAACGGTCTCCGGCTGGAAACGGTTTCCAATTCAAGGGCTTTGACCCCGCATTCAGGCGGCGGCAAGCCCCGGCGCCCTTGGCTTCCGGCGGCATTGATCGCTTCCGGCTATAATCGGGGCATCCTTTTCTTCCTCTGTTCCTGTTCCGTCCGGAACGGGCGCAGGGTTGCGCCTTCGGAGAGCTCATGTCCTCGCAATACATCTACACCATGAACCGCGTCAGCAAGGTGGTCCCGCCCAAGCGGCAGATCATCAAGGACATCTCGCTGTCGTTCTTCCCGGGTGCCAAGATCGGCCTGCTGGGCCTGAACGGTGCCGGCAAGTCCACGGTGCTCAAGATCATGGCCGGCGTGGACACCGATTTCGAGGGCGAAGCCCGCCCGCAGCCCGGCATCAAGGTCGGCTACCTGGCCCAGGAACCGGAGCTGGACCCGACCAAGACCGTGCGTGAAGCGGTCGAGGAAGGCGTCGGCGAAGTGCTGCAGGCCCAGGCCCAGCTGGACGCGGTCTACCTGGCCTATGCCGAGGAAGGCGCCGACTTCGACAAGCTGGCCAAGGAACAGGAGCGCCTGGAGGCGATCCTCGCCGCCGGCGATGCGCACACCCTGGAAAACCAGCTGGACGTGGCCGCCGATGCGCTGCGCCTGCCGCCGTGGGATGCGGTGATCGGCAAGCTCTCCGGTGGTGAAAAGCGCCGCGTGGCACTGTGCCGCCTGCTGCTGCAGAAGCCGGACATGCTGCTGCTCGACGAACCGACCAACCATCTGGACGCCGAGTCCGTCGAGTGGCTGGAACAGTTCCTGGCGCGCTACACCGGCACCGTCGTGGCGGTCACCCATGATCGCTACTTCCTGGACAACGCCGCCGAGTGGATCCTGGAACTGGATCGCGGCCGCGGCATTCCGTGGAAGGGCAACTACACCGATTGGCTGATGCAGAAGGACGAGCGCCTGAAGCAGGAAGACAACCAGGAAAAATCCCGCCAGAAAGCGATCCAGAAGGAACTGGAGTGGTCGCGCCAGAACGCCAAGGGTGGCCGCACCAAGGGCAAGGCCCGTCTGGCCCGCCTGGAAGAGCTGCAGTCGGTGGATTACCAGAAGCGCAACGAGACCAATGAAATCTTCATCCCGCCGGGCGAGCGCCTGGGCAACTCGGTGATGGAGTTCAAGAATGTCTCCAAGAAGTTCGGCGACCGCCTGCTGTTCGACGAACTGAGCTTCCTGGTGCCGGCCGGCGCGATCGTGGGCATCATCGGCCCCAACGGTGCCGGTAAGTCGACCTTGTTCAAGATGATCACCGGCCAGGAAAAGCCGGATTCGGGCGAAATCACCGTCGGCCCGACCGTCAAGCTGTCCTACGTGGACCAGAGCCGCGACGCGCTGGAAGGCAACCACAACGTCTTCCAGGAAATCGCCGGCGGCCTGGACATCCTCAACATCAACGGCATCGAGATCCAGTCGCGCGCCTACATCGGCCGCTTCAACTTCAAGGGCCAGGATCAGCAGAAGCTGGTCGGTTCGCTGTCCGGTGGTGAGCGTGGCCGCCTGCACATGGCCAAGACCCTGCTGCAGGGTGGCAACGTGCTGCTGCTCGATGAACCGTCCAACGATCTGGACATCGAAACCCTGCGTGCGCTGGAAGATGCGCTGCTGGAGTTCCCGGGCAACACCTTCGTGATTTCGCATGACCGCTGGTTCCTGGATCGCATCGCGACCCACATCCTGGCGTTCGAAGGCGATTCGCACGTGGAGTTCTTCCAGGGCAACTACCGCGAGTACGAAGAAGACAAGCGCCGCCGCATGGGCGACGACGCTGCGCCGAAGCGCCTGCGCTTCAAGGCGCTGAAATAAGGCAACCGGAAAGGCCGCGCTCGCGCGGCCTTTCTCATTTCGGCAGGTCACCACCAACGGTTTGAGATTTCGCGATGTCCCTCCCCGAACGCCTGTTCCAGCTGCAGCAGCACGGCACCTCCGTGCGTACCGAACTGCTGGCCGGCCTGACCACGTTCCTGACGATGTCCTACATCGTCTTCGTCAACCCGGACATCCTGGCCACCACCGGCATGGACCCGGGCGCGGTGTTCGTCGCCACCTGCCTGGCCGCCGCGCTGGGCTCGCTGGTGATGGCGTTCGCGGCCAACTTCCCGGTCGGCATGGCCCCGGGCATGGGCTTGAATGCGTTCTTCGCCTTCACCGTGGTGGGCGCGGCCGGCCTGCCGTGGCAGCAGGCGCTGGCGGCGGTGTTCATCTCCGGCCTGGTCTTTCTGGTGCTGTCACTGACCGGCGTACGCGCCTGGCTGGTGGCGGGCATCCCCGCTTCGCTGCGCGCGGCGATCGTGGCCGGCATCGGCCTGTTCCTGGCGATCATCGCGCTGCAGAAATCCGGCGTGATCATCGCCAACACCGACACCCTGGTCGCACTCGGGCCGCTCAACACCGCCCCGCCGCTGCTGGCGCTGGCTGGCTTCCTGCTGATCGCGATCCTGGAGGCACGCAAGGTGCGCGGCGCAATCCTGATCGGCATCCTGGCGGTGACCGGGGCGGCCTGGCTGCTCGGAGACGTGCAGTTCCATGGCCTGATCTCGCTGCCGCCGAGCCTGGCGCCGACGTTCCTGCAGCTGGACCTGCCGGGCCTGCTGCATCATGACGGTGGCGCGCCGATCGCGGTGCTGCTGCAGGTGGTGCTGGTGTTCGTGCTGGTGG
Organism: Stenotrophomonas sp. RIT-551; assembly: GCF_026241915.1. Lineage (NCBI taxonomy): Bacteria > Pseudomonadati > Pseudomonadota > Gammaproteobacteria > Lysobacterales > Lysobacteraceae > Stenotrophomonas > Stenotrophomonas sp. RIT-551. The sequence goes on from NZ_JAPJIU010000002.1 coordinate 285,452, forward strand.
AAGTGTTCGATGCCACCGGCACGCTGTACGGCGTGGTCGGTCGTGCGGGCCTGTTGAAACTGCCCGGCGCGCAGAAGCGGTTCGGCCGTGCCTTGTTGGCCGACAGCACCGCGATCGTGGCCGGTTCGCTGCTCGGGACCAGCAGCACCACCGCCTTCGCCGAAAGCGCCTCGGGCGTGCAGGCCGGTGGCCGTACTGGTCTGACCGCGCTGGTGGTGGCGGCATTGTTCCTGGCGGCGCTGCTGTTCTCGCCCCTGGCGGCAATGGTGCCCGGCTATGCCACCGCCCCTGCCCTGCTGTTCGTGGCCGGGTTGATGCTGCGCGAGCTGGTCGATGTGGACTGGGGCGACCTGACCGAATCGGTGCCGGCCGCGCTGTGCGCGCTGGCGATGCCGTTCACCTACTCCATCGCCAATGGCCTGGCCTTCGGCTTCATCGCCTATGCGGTGCTCAAGGCCGGCACCGGGCGCTGGCGCGATGTGCATCCGGCGGTGTGGCTGGTGGCCGGGTTGTTCGTGCTGCGCTACGCGCTGGAATAAGGGCAACGCACCGGCCGTGTGCCGGTGCGCGGAATCAGGCCCAGGCCGGCCGCAGTTGGCCGTCGGCGGCAAAGCGATAGCGGCCTTCGTACCAGCCCAGGGCAAACAGACTGAGTACCTGCTCGTAATAGCGCGGCGGCGCGGCGCGCTGCTGCTCCGGTGTCGGCAGCGCAGCGACCATTGCCTTGGTGCGTTCGGCCTCGCCCTGCGCCTGCAGGTACGGCACCAGGGCCGCCTGGAAACCGTAGTTGCCGGTGCCTTCGCGTATGCCGGTGAGCGTGTTGACCTTCTCCGGCATCGGCTGGCCCTCGCGCAGGGTGCTCAGTGGGCCGTGCAGCGCATCCAGAACCGAGCGGAAACTGGGATCGTTCACGGCGGTCATCCCTGCCCACAGATAACAGCGGATGGCGTCGTAACTGCCGAGCGGACCCTTGTCCGGATCGGCGATGAAGCTGCCGTCGCGCCACGCGGTCCAGTCCGGCGCAAAGCCGTGGGGTGCGGTATCGCGCAGCAGGCGAACGCTGTTGCCGATCACGGTGGTCCACGGCCCGCTCGGATCAAGCGCGGCGAAGCGGCGCAGCAGCGGCAACGGCAGGTAGCTGGGGTTGAACCGCCACGTGTCTTCCGTCGCAAATCCTTTGGGCCCAGGCATCAACATCGTGCCCAGGCCCGGCACATCGACCAGCTCCTGCACCTGGATCGCCGCCAGCATCGCTTCGGCGGTCTGCCGCAGCGCCGGCCGTTTCCACAACCGCGCTGCCTCGTGCAGGGTATAGGCCAGCCAGACATCCGAGTCGCTGGCGGGATTGTCGTCGAGCACCTTCCATGCATTGGCCGTGGTGTCGCGCCCCCACAGCCAGGCGGGCAGGCGCTGGGCCATGCTGCCGCCGGCGAGGTTGTCCTCGGTCCAGCGCAGGAGGCGATCGAACAGCGGCTGATCGTTGTCCACCAGCGCGAAAAACAGCGCGTAGGACTGGCCTTCGGAGGTCGAACGCTGGTCGGCGTTGTTGTGGTCGACCATGCGCCCGTCCGGGGTCACGCTGGAGGCACGCATCACCTGCCAGGCCGTCCACGGGCCGGGCCCGCGCGCCGGGCCGTTGGCCGAGCAGGCCAGCAGCGGAGTAACGGCCAGCGCCTGCAGCAGGCGGCGGCGCATCCGATGGAACGATGGGGATTCAGTCACGGACATCAGCCTCTTCGCAGCGGGACCTGGCAAGCCTGCGGGACGCCCGCGGCCAGGTAAAGCCTGGCAGCGGGCCGGTCATCAACGCATGACGGTAATCATTCACCCGACGCGTACGGCGAGCGCAGCGGCTGCGGCTGCTTGCCCAGCCCGGCGCCGAGGCGGTCGAGCAGGAAGCGCAGGTACAGGCTGGTGCCGAACTGCCGGTAGTCACGCGCGTTGTTGAACTCCATGCGCCCGCCCAGGAACAGCTGCGAAGACAGCTGCCATTCAGCCGCGGCGCTGAGGTTGTAGGACACGCCGGTCTTGGTCTGGCCGGTATAGACCGGGTCCACGTACTCGGTGGTCAGTCCCAGCAACGCGGCCATCGAGGCGGCCTCGTAGGCAGCCTGCTGCATCGCCGGATCGGTCGGGAAGTACGGCGCGGCGTCTTCCTTGAAGTGCTGTACGCCGACGCTGGTATCCAGCTGCCACGCCACGCGGCCGCTGGAAGTACGCCCGTTCCAGTGCACCGGGAAGCCGACATCCAGATAGCGCTGCGGACTGAAGTAACCGCCATGTCCGTAGGTGAAGCCGCTGAGGTTGCGGTCGTACTGCATCGCGGTCAGGTTGAGGCCGGCGGTCAGCGACTGGTTGTCGGTCTCCAGGGCGTGCACGTAGACGCCCACGCCGACTTCCTGGCGATCGTTGTCGGCCACGTTCTCGCCTTCCAGGCGATGCCAGGACGCGCTGGCGTAGCCGCCCAACTGACCGTTGTCGACGGTCGCGGCGAGCTTGGCGCCGCTGGCGGTCACCCCGCCCCAGCGCAGCCCGTTGCGCCCGTCTTCCACGCCGGCGAAGGACAGCAGGCTGTCGGTCACCGCGCGGCGCGAGGCTTCGCCGGACCAGGTCAGCGCATCGCCGATCTGACCGCGGTAGCCGATGCCGCCGACGATCTGCGTGTCATCAAAGCCGAGCGGCGTGCTGCCGACATCGGCGCGGAAGCCACCCCGCTCATAGCCCACCGAGACACCGGCGCCGCTGGCATCCTGGGAGCTCATGCGGCGCGCGCCGGCGGCATTGGCCACCATCGCGTACAGAGTGTCCTGGAACGCCTGCGGTGTCTGTGAGCCACCGCCGCCCTGGGCCAGCGTCTTGAGCTGGGCCTGCTCGGCCGCGCTCAGCCCGCGCACCAGGCCGGCATTGCCCAGCACCTGGGTGGCGATGTCGCTGATCGGGGTATTGGCCAGATCACGGCTGAGGATGTAACTCGGCAGCGGATCGGCGAACAGCAGCGCACGTGCGGCAGCGGCCCGTTCGGCCTGGGTGAGCGAACCGTCGGTCTGGTTGAACAGTTCCTGGTAACGACCGTTGTCCAGCGCGCGGTCGTAGATCAGGTTGCGGGTCGCGTTGCTCTCGCCACGGGTCAGCAGCGTCTGGTACAGCGACGAGCCGACCAGGTCATCGACCGGTGTGCGGTCAGCGGCCAGTGCACCGGCCAAAGCGGCCTGCGGGCCACCCCCGAAGCGGCTGGCACTGGTGTATTCCGGATCGGGGCGCCCGGCATCGAGCACGGTCGGGGTGATTGCCACCTTGAGCTTGCCGTCGCCTACCGCGAACTGCCCTTCCAGCGGCACCTGCAGGTCATCGAGCTGGCCCATGCCGGCTTCGCCAGCGCGGGTGCGATACGCCGCGCCGACCGCCAGGCTGCTGCTGTTCTCGGCCTTGAGCGCGCGCAGTTCATCGAGCACACCGTTGCCGGTGGTGGCTGGCGGCAGCGGACCAAGCGCGGTATTGCGCGAGGCGCGCGTCGCACTCGCCTGGCTGGGCACCTGGCGCGAGCCGGGCACCGGCAACGGCAGGGCGACACCGCCGCTGGCCGCAGCCGTGGCCATGACCGGTTCCGGCAGGCCATCGGCATCGATTACCGGGGTGACGCTTGCCGGGCCCAGGCTCATGCCCATCGCCGGGCCGGCGTCCATCGGCAGGGGTTCGGCCGCCAGGCGGGCAGTCGCGGCCGGCAGTGGCAGACCACCATCGCGCAGCGCTGCGGTACGGGTGCCACCGCCACGGTTGAGACCGGCGAACGGATTGAAGCTGCCACCGCTGGCCAGCATCGCGGTGCTGGCCTGCGGGTAGCCATTGTCGAGTTGGCCGCTGCCCTTCGCGGCGGCGGCCAGCGACGCGCGGAAGTAGCTTTCGGCGCGGCGGTTCTTGCCGGCCGCGCGATACACGCGCCCTGCCGCCGCCAACACATCCGGCGATTCCGGGGCCTGCTTCAGCGCGCGCTCCAGATACTGTTCGGCCAGATCCATGTCACGCATCGCCGCGGCACTGCCCGCGGCGGCAACCATCGCATCCAGATCGCCCGGTGCCAACTGCAGCTGCTGCTGATACAGCGCCAGGGCCTGGCCGTTGTCGCCCGCGGCGGCATACAGCCGTGCCAGCGCGGCGATATTGCGCGGGTCCTGCGGGCGCTCGGCCAATGCCGGGGCCAACACCGCGTATGCGCCTTCAAGATTTCCAAGCTCCCGCAGGGCATCGACCTGGCGCAGCACGTAACCGCTGCGCAGATCGTTCAAGCGGGTCTGCTGGCTGGCCGAGAGCGGCACGTCGGCGAGCTGGCGCAGGATCGCGGCGACCTCGCCATCGCGACCGGCGCGCAGCAGCACCGAGGCATATTCCAGGCGGTTGTCGACGCTGGGCGAACCGCCTTCGATCAGGCGCTGCGCGAGCACGAGGGCGCGCTGCTGGCTGCCGATGTCGGCGTAGGCACCGGCCAACGCGGCCACGATGGCCGGGTTCTTGACCCGGTCACCGAGTGCGGCTTCGGCGCGGGCCAGCAACAGCTGCGCTTCGCCGCTGCGCTGGCGCTGCATGAGCGAGCGCGCCTGGGCGGCCTGCACCTGCACCCACGCGGTGTCGTGCAACGCGGTCATTTCCGAATCACGCGACGCGGTGGGAATGCGTTCCAGCAACGCATACGCGCGCGGCCAGTCGCTGTTCTCCTGAGCGAACAGGGCCTGCGCATACAGCGAGGTCGCCGAGCTGTCGTCCAGCGCGCGCAACCCTTCGATGACACCGTTGGCCTGGTCCGGACGACCCGCGCGCGCGTACAGGCGCGCCAGTTCCAACCGCAGCCATGGGTCACGCGGCTGCACCAGCAATGCATCTTCCAGCTCGATCTGCGCCATCTCGATGCTGCCCTCGGCCAGCGCCTGCTGCGCGCGGGCACGTGCCAGGTTGGCACGCAGCACCGACTGGCCGCCGGCACTTTCCTGCTGGGCCGGGGTCAGCCGGTCGAACAGGGCGGCCGCTTCATCGGCGCGGCCAAGACGACCAAGCAGGCCGACCAGGCCCTGCAGCGCACCGGCATTGCCGGCATCCAGTTCCAGTGCCTTGCGGTAGCTGCGTTCGGCCGCGGCCGGATCGCTCCCGCTCTGCAGGTCGGCCAGCGCGACGTAACCCGCAGGCTCCTTCGGCTGCAGCGCAATGACCTGCTGCACCCGGGCGATGGCATCGCCGCTGGGCTGGCGACGCACCTCCTGCAGGGTCAGCCAGTACCGCGCGGCATCGGCCGCGCTGCGCCATTTGCCGTTGATCGCAGCCGCCGGGCGCAGCAGTTCATTGGCTTCGCCGAAGCGCTCCTGGCGCAGACGCACAGAGCCCAGGCCACCGAGTGCCTCGGCATCGCGCGGACGCGCGCGCAGCACCTGGGCGAAACGGGCTTCGGCCTGGGCCAGGTTGTTGCTGTCCAGGGCACGGAAGCCCTCGCCCAGCAGCCGCTGGTTCGGGTCCTGCGGCACCGGGCGGCTGGCGATGGCCTGTTCACGCAGCTGCGCCTGCTTGGCCGCCACCTCGCGATCATTCGGCACCACGTCCAGGAAGGCCTGGTACAGCGGTGCATCGGCGGTGGTGGCGTTGAGCCACAGCAGCGCCTGGCGCCAGGCCGCACGCGCGGGGCCGGCGGTATCGGTGGCCTGGCTGAGCGTACGCAGCTGGGCGATGCCCTCGCGGCGGGTGGGCTCGCGGTAGGTCAGCACCTGGGCCAGCGCCAACTTGGCCGGGTTGTTGTTGCCGGTGGCGATGCGGCGCAGGCCATCGCGCGCGCGCGTCCAGCCTTCCGGCGTACCGGCCAGCACCTGGTAGTACTCCAGCGCCAGATCATTGGGCGGACCGCCTGCGCCGAAGGCCTCGTCATAGGCACGTACCGCTTCGACATAGCGACCGGCCGCCGCCGCGCGACGCGCGGTCTGCAGCTGGTTCCCGCCACCGCCACCGCCGAGCGCCATGCGCAGGCGCGTGGTCTGCGCCGAGGACGGATGACGCGCCTGCAGCTGCTGCAGCCGCTTCTGCGCCTCGGCACGGCGGCCCTGGTTGAGGTCGATCAGGCCCAGGCCGAGCAGTGCATCGGCCTGGTTGGGGTCGGTGGCCAGCAGCTTGCGCCAGGCATCGGCGGCCAGATCCTCGCGGCCCTGGTCCTGCCAGTAGTTGCCTTGGCTGACCAGCTGCTGCGTCGACGACGCGTTCTGCGCGAAGGCCGGCACGGTCAGCACGCACAGGCCAACCAGGCAAAGAGGTGTCAGGGTCTTGCGGAACATGGCGAACTCCACGCGGGCAGCAGTCGCCCATCGGCAGAAAAACGGTAGCGGCGATCCATCCAGCCCTTGCCGAACAGCACCAGGGCACGATCGTAATAGTTGAGGGTACCGGCGGCGGGAATCCGCGCCAGCTGCGCCTTGGCCAATGCGGGCTGGCCAAGTGCACTGAGATACGGCAGCAGGGCGGCGGCAAAGCCCGGTGACGGCGTACCGGTGCCCACGCCAAGCCGTGTGTCGATCTTTTCGGCAAAGCCGCTCTGCGCGCGCAACATCGATGCCGGCCCAGACAGGCCATCAAGCAAGGTGCGCCGCAACGGATCGGCCGGATCGGTCATGCCTGCCCACAGATAGCAGCGGATCGCGTCGTAGCTGCCGATCGCGCCCTTGCCCGGGTCGGCTACGAAGGCCTTGCCGTTCCAGGCGATCCAGTCCGGCGCGAACCCGACCGGCGCACTGGCACGCGTCATCGCCACGCTGCGTTCGGCCAGCCGCGTCCACGGGCCACGTGCATCGACGGCGGCAAAACGACGCAGCACGAACAACGGCAGGTAACTCGGGTTGAGCGTCCAGCGGTCGGCCTGCACGAACCCGCGGTTGCCGGGCAGCAGCATCGGGCCGAAGCCGGGCAGCTCGACGAATTCAGCCGTGCGCATCAGCGCCAGCGTCTGCCGGCCGGCTTCGACCAGCCCCGGCCGTTTCCACAGGCGGCCCGCTTCAAGCAGCGCGTAGGCGATCCACAGCTCGCCATCAGCGGCGGTGTTGGGGTCGAGCACGCGGAACTGGCCATCGGCGGCACGCCCCCACAACCACGCAGGCAGATTGAGGTCGGCACGGCCGCGGCACAGGTGGCGGCGGGTCCAGGCCAGGATACGGTCGAACAGCACTGGATCGTTGTCCACCAGTGCGAAGAACAATCCGTAGGACTGCGATTCGGAGGTGCTGCGCAGGTCGGTGTTGAGATGATCGACTACGCGGCCATCCGGCTCGATATGCCGATCGACAAACGCACGCCACTCACGCCACGGCGTGCCGCAGGCCTGTGCCAGAACGTCGAGCGGCAGCACGGCGGCAGCACCAGCGGCCGCCATCGCCTGCAGGAAGCGACGGCGCGCAGGCGCCGGCGCGGGGACGGACGGGTCGCGCATGCTCAGCCGGACATCCCGATGCGTGCCCTGGCGTTGCGCCTGAGCAGCCAGCGCGCGATCAGCGCCAACAACAGGCAGGCCAGGCCGACGAGGGCGCCGAGCAGCAGCGGGCTCTGCGAGAAGTACCAGCGCAGCCAGGTCAGCGGCGGCAGGTGGCCGACGTAGTAACTCTGGTTGCCGGCCAGGCTGCGCACCTTGTCCTTCTGCAGCAGCACCACGCTACCCTGGAAATCGCGCAGGCGGTCCGGATCAAACCATGCTTCGAACAGGCGGTTGACCTGGGCCGGGTCGTCGGCCATCACCGCGATCACACTGCGGCCCTTGCGCAGGGGCGACTCGAAGCCCATCAACACGACGTCGCCGGCATCCGGACGCACGGAGACTTCGGCCGTGGTGGGCAGATCGGTGCGGCGCGCATCCGGCGACAGGAACGAGGGCATGCGTTCGAACACCCAGTCCGAGAGCTGCACGCGGCGCGACTGCCCCGCCTCGCCGATCGGCAGGTGCGCCGCCCATTCGCCGAACAGCGGCTGGCTGCGGCGCGAGCCCAGCACCACCAGGTCCTGGTCGGCGTGCTCGCCGACCTGGCGCGCGGCGATGATGCGGTTGCGCAGCGCCGGGTACCCGGTCGAGGCACCCATGCGGCCGAGCAGGGTCAGCACGTTGCCGACGTCATCGGCGTTGGGGTTGTCCGGCAGTACCAGCACGGTCTCGGACAGATCGGCCAGGCGCGTGAACGGGTAACCGGCGTTGCCGAAGGCGGCCAGGTTGGGCATCGCCATGTAATGGTCGAAACCGCTCAGGTCGATGCTGGTGTCGCCATCGATCGCCGCGGAGACATCCGGGAAGGTGTTCTTGCACTCGGCTGCCTGGGGGCGGTCGAAGAAGAAGTGGAAGCGCAGCTGGCTGTTGGACGAGAACGGTCCGGTCGGCAGCATCACCTTCTGCTGGATCGGCATCGCGCCGGGTGCCTTGAGCTTGTTCCACACCATGTCCGAGACCGAGCGCGGTGCCGGCCGACCGTTCAACGGAAGGGTGGTAACGAAGGCGTCGTTGATGCTGATGTTCAGCGCCGACTTGTCCGCCCCTTCGGGCAGTGTATAGCGGTAACGCAGGTCCAGTGGAATGCCGTCGCGGCGCCACACGAACAGATCCGGCGGCAGCTGCAGGCCGATGCGGATCAGGTCCGGGTGGTAGCCGACGACGTTCAACTCGCTGGTCTGCCGCACCAGTTCGGACACGCGCACGGGTCGGTCGCTGGGAATCCAGTTCGGCGCGTCGTACGGCTTGCGCGGCGCGATCTCCTTGAAGTCCCCGATGCTTGCGGTCGGGCCGGACAGCGGCGCGCCCAAGGTCAACGCGGTGGCGGCGATGCGCAGTTCGGCATCATCGCGACCCAGCACCAGCAGCAGCTTGCCGTTGGCATCGTTGGGGTTGGCGATCACGGCCAGGGTCGGCCCGCTGATGTCGGGCAGCACCAGGCCGGCCGGCGGATTGCGCGGGGTGGCCACGACCACCGCATTGCCTTCCATGGGCACCGTATCGATCGAGGCCGGGAACAGCGCGCCACGGTAACCGGCCAGTGCGCCGAACCACGACGACACGATGCCGGCCGACTGCAGCAGGCCCTGCCCCGGCTGGCCGGTGAACACGAACGGAAGTTCCAGCCGGTTGGTGTCGCGTGCGTCGAAGAACGGCACCGGCAGCAGCGACAGATCATTGGTCAGCTGCAGCGGCGCCCAGCCCAGCTCCAGGTAGCTGGCGCTGTCGATGTTGGCCCACAGGCTGGTGTGATCGGGATCTTCGCACTCGCGTGTGTAGTGGCCGATCAACTGAAGATTGATGCGGTTGTAGTCGATGATCATGCGCGGGTCGATATCGATATCGCGCTCGATCATCCGGCCGGCCTGGTCCACCGGCGTCGGCAGGGTCGCCACGGTGACGTCATTGACGGTCACCTTCAGGTGCGACAGGTCTGGCAGCAGCGCTGGCGAATAGCTGTATTTCAGATGCAGCGATGCGCGGTCCACCACCTGGTCGTTGCGGATCGAGAACGGCACGCCGGCCGTGCCCTGGATGCCGCGCAGGGTGATCTCATAGTCGATGCCGAGCTGCTTGAGCGTGGAGCGGCTCTGCCGGGTCCCTGCAGCCGGCGTGGCGGGCATCATCGCCGCCGGCGCGGCGTCTGCCGGGGTGGTCGCTGGCACGGCAGCGGGCGCTGTCGCGGGCACGGGCGGGCTCTGCGCATAGACCGCCCCGCACAGCAGGGTCAGGGTAAACGCCACCGCTGCGGCGGACGGGCGCGGCAGGCGCACCGGGCGGAACAGGGAACGGTGACGACGGGTCATGCGGAATCTCCGGTGCGCGGCGGCGTGGGGGCATCCTTGCGGCCGCCCGCGAAAACGAACTGGCCCAGGCGGTGGAAGCCGCGCATGCTGGCCTTGAGGACGTCAGTGGTGGAACGCAGGAAGGTGTCGCGGTCGTGGCGGCCCCACAGCTTCACCCAGATGTCGGCACGGGCGAAGGTGGACGTGACCAGCCAGCGCTCCTGCTCCAGGCTCAGCTCACCGAACTGGATGCTGATGCCCTGGTCGTCGCGGTCATGCCGCACTTCGGCCGGCAGCCGCTGGCTGCGCTGGCGATGAGCCAGCTCGACCTCCACGCGCGTGCCCGGCTGCACCGGCTGTGCCTGGTCCAGGCGGATCGCCATGCCACCGGTGGAGAAGTTCAGCGTGCGGCACGGCAGCGCCTGGCCATCAGGCAGGTGCAGCACGGCGCGCATGTTGAGCGGCACCCGGTGCGCGCGGCGGATCTGGCGCTGCTCGCTGGAGGTGGCGATCACCGCCCCGAGCATGATCATGTTGTAGACGGTCCACCCCAGGTTCAACCAGATCGTATTGACCTCGCCACTGGTCTGGGCCATCACCATCCGCACGATGCCGGCGATCACGCCGGCCAGGTTCAACAGCAGCAGCAACAGGTACGGGCGGGCGATCTGCGCATCGAAGTAGCTGCGCTGCACCAGGCCGCCCTTGGCGGTGACGTTGAACTTGCCCAACTTTGGGTTGATCACGGCCATCAGGGTGGGGCGCAGGATGTACCAGGCCAGCGTGGTCTCGTATACCTCGTTCCACAGCAGATGGCGGTGCTTGCCCTGCACGCGCAGGTTGGTCAGGTTGGCCATCACGATGTGCGGCAGCGCGTAGGCGAGGATCATCAGCGCCGAGGCGTGGATGACGTGCGCACCGAAGAACAGGAAGGCCAGTGGCGCGGTCAGGAAGATGATCCGCGGCAGGCCGTAGAAGAAGTGCAGCATCGCGTTGGTGTAGCAGAGCCGCTGCACGAAGCTCAGGCCCTTGCCGAACATCGGGTTGTCCACCCGCAGGATCTGCGCCATGCCGCGTGCCCAGCGGATGCGCTGGCCGACGTGCGCCGACAGGCTTTCGGTGGCCAGGCCGGCCGCCTGCGGCACCGGGATGTAGGCGCTGCGGTAGCCGGCACGGTGCAGGCGGATGGCGGTATGCGCATCCTCGGTCACCGTCTCGATCGCCACACCGCCCACTTCCTCCAGCGGAGCACGCTTGATCACGGCGCAGGAACCGCAGAAGAAGGTCGCATTCCACTGGTCGTTGCCGTCCTGCAGCAGGCCGTAGAACAGCTCGCCCTCGTTGGGCACGCGGCCGAAGTTGCCCAGGTTGCGTTCGAACGGATCGGCCGAGAAGAAGTAGTGCGGGGTCTGCACCACCGCCATCTTCTCGTCGTGCAGGAACCAGCCCATCGACATCTGCAGGAACGAGCGGGTCGGCATGTGGTCGCAGTCGAAGATCGCCACGTACTCGCCACTGGTCTTCTTCAACGCCGCATTGATGTTGCCGGCCTTGGCGTGGTTGTTGTTGGTACGGGTGATGTACTGCACCCCGACTTCTTCGCAGAACGCGCGGAACTCGTCGCGGCGGCCGTCATCGAGCAGGTAGATGTTGAGCTTGTCGGCCGGCCAGTCCAGCACGGTCGCGGCGAGCACGGTGGTACGCACCACCGAAAGCGGCTCGTTGTAGGTGGGGATCAACACGTCCACGCTCGGCCACAGCGACTGGTCTTCGGGCAGCGGCATCGGCTTGCGGTGTAGTGGCCATGCCACCTGGAAGTAGCCCAGCACCAGCACGACGAAGGAGTACACCTCGGCGGCCACCAGGCCCAGGCCCAGGGTGAGGTCGACGAAGCTGCTCATGCCCATGGTGTCGGTCAGGCGCCAGTACATGTAGCGCGTGGACATCACCAGCGACAGCCCCATCAGCACCAGCGGGATCAACCGGTTCTCGCGGTTGCGCAGGCACAGGGCGATCAGGAACACCACGGCCGAGAACAGGAACTGCTGGCCGATCTCCATCGGGACGGTAACCACAAAGGCCAGCAGCACGGCGCCGCCGACCGCCAGCGCGAGCAGCGCCAGGCGGGCCAGAATGGCATCCCCTCTCGGGGTGGATGACTTGCTCATGATGTTCCCCCAACACGGCCGCAGATCGCGGCATCCCCTTGCATCAGCCGGTCCCGTTGCCGCACCCGGCTGGGCGCGACGGACGATCACCGACTACGTTTCAACCCTGGCGCAGCCGGCTCAGCGGGCTGTGCCCCGGCGTGGCGCTACGTGCCTCCGCCAGGCGCTGGAACAACTGCTCCAGCGGTGTCTTGCGCCCCGGTGCGGCCGTGGCCGGCGTCTCCACGGTGGTCGCCTGGGCCGGCGTGGTCACCGGCGTGGTCACCGGCGCGAGAGTGACCGCGGGCGGCAGGTTCGTCGCGGCCGGAATCGGCGGCGGCACCTCATCGCGCGGCTTGGCCACCGTGCTCACGCGGGACTGGCTGTGGGAGAAATCCCGGTAAGCGCGCGTGTCATCGCGATCCCCCAGGCGGTTGAAGAGACCAGCCACGTCGTCGTGGCTCTCGGCATCGGCAGGTTGCTGAAACTTGCTCATGGCACCATCGAAAGGGGGAGAGGGTCAGAACACACGCGACAGCGTGTAGGTAGCTACATCGGGATGATCACTCTGCAGATAGCGCACATCCAGCACCGACATCATCCCGGCGGCCCGGAACCACTGGCGGTACACACCTTCCAGAAACCCAGTGTCCCACCCGGCCCGGGCGCCGAGGACGGCTGACAGCGGCGAGGCGGCGTGGTGGATGCGGACCTGTTCGGGGGCTTCCTCGAACACGACCTGCCCCCATTCCGTCGAGGACCACACCGCATTGGCCGCCTGCTGCAGTTCATCCAGTGTGGCGACCGCCGGCAGCGCATGGTCACGGCCGAAGCGCTCACCGATACGCGCCATCAACCGCGACAGTTCGGCATCGGGCAACGCACTGTCGAACTCTTCGCAGAGCGCCAGCAGGAAGCCGCGCCACTGGCGTGAGCACGCGTGGGTCCGGTAGTAATCGAGCAATGCTGATGACTTCATGTGGAAAGCCTAGACGAACCACGATGCAGAGGCGGTATACGGGCAATTACCGGCATCGATGTCGGTCAAAAGTGTGAACTACGCCTCACAATATTGTGGCACATCTGGCTTTCCTGCATAGCGAGCGCCCTGCGTCGCTTCCTGACCCGCCGCGTCACCCGCCACCGCTTCGCTGAACGGATGTGCGTACCGGGCCGCCCCGGCGCCGGAGCCGGACGGCGGCCAAGGGTGCCACCCGGTGCCGGGGTCAGGCCTCGGCCGGCAGCTCGAACACCTGCCGCAGGTAGGCCAGGTACCCCGGGTCATCGCACATGCTCTTGCCCGGCGAATCGCTCAGCTTGGCGACCGGCTGGCCGTTGCAGCGGACCATCTTGATCACGATGTTGAGCGGGGTCGGGCCCAGGTCGTTGGTCAGGTGGGTGCCCACCCCGAAGGCCACCTGGCAGCGGCCGCGGAAGTAATCGAACAGCTGCATGACCTTTTCGATGTTCAGCCCGTCGCTGAAGACCAGCACCTTGCTGCGCGGGTCCACGCGGCGGCTGTGGAAGTGCGCCAGCATGCGGTCGCCCCAGGTGAAGGGGTCGCCGGAATCATGCCGGACGCCATCGAACAGCTTGCAGAAATACATGTCGAAGTCGCGCAGGAAGGCCTCCAGGCCGACCACATCGGACAGCGCGATGCCCAGGTCGCCGCGGTACTCGCGTGCCCACGATTCCAGCGCCGCCACCTGCGAATCGCGCAGCCGCGGGCCGAGCGCCTGGAAGGCCTGCAGGTACTCGTGGGCCATGGTGCCGTGCGGGGTCATGCCGTACAGGCGGGCGAAGTGCACGTTGCTGGTGCCCACGAACTGCGCGCCCAGCGCATCGCGCAGCATCGGCAGCATGCGCCCGTGCCACTCGCGCGAGTAGCGCCGGCGGCTGCCGTAATCGGCGATACGGCACAGCTCGAAACCGGGCGTATCGCGCAGCAGCGCGGTCTTGGCCTGCAGGCGGCGCTCGCCCTCGCTGAAGTCCGAATCGGTGGTATTGCGGAACCAGACCTCGTTGATGATCGCCAGCAGCGGCACCTCGAACAGGATGGTGTGCAGCCAGGGGCCGGTGATGTCCAGCTCGATCTCACCCGGGACGGTGGCCGAGGGGCGCAGCGCGATGTACTTGCGGTCCAGGTGGAACAGGCCGAGGAAATCGGCGAAGTCCGGTTTGACGAAACGCAGGCCGCGCACGTAGTCCAGCTCTTCGGGGCTGAAGCGCAGGCTGCACAGGTGGTCGATCTCGGCGTTGATCTGGTCGATGAACTGCGCCAGGTCGATGCCCGGGGTCCGGCACTTGAACCGGTATTGCACCTGCGCGCCGGGGTACTGATGCAGCACCGCCTGCATCATGGTGAATTTGTACAGGTCGGTGTCGAGCAGGGACTGGATGATCATGCAGGGGATTATGCGCCTGCCAGGGGGTCCGACCAACGCCCGGCCCCTCCGGGTGGAATGCGTTCCCGGCACGCATCGCGCCTGGGCGCATGCGATGCGCGGGCGCTACCGGCGCCGCAGCAGGCGCGGGACCTGCACCAGCGCGTGCGCCCAGATCGCGCCCCACACCGCGCAACGCACCGGCCAGGCACGCCGTGGCGCCTCGAATTTCTGGAAGTACCGCCACAACCCGCGATGCTTGTGCCACTCCACGAAGAATGGCCGCGCGCGGCTGGAGACGCCGCGGACATGGGTGACCTGCAGGTCGTTGGCGATCGCGATCACCGCGCCGGCCTCACGCGCGCGGCGGCACAGGTCCAGGTCCTCGGCGTGCAGGCGATAGCCGGCATCCCAGCCGCCGATCCGGTCGAACAGCGCACGCGGCATCAGCAGCAGCGCGCCGGACAGGGCCGGCACGACCTGCAGCGGCTGGCGGCGATCGACCGGGATCGCCAGCTTGCCGCCCTGCCCCGGGCGGCGCAGCATCGCGGCGAAATCCGGGTCACGGCGGCGCACCGCATCGTCGGGGCGGCCATCTTCGTCGACCTGTTCCACGCCCAGCAGGCAGTCGCCCAGCGGCAGCGCGCGTTCGCGCAACAGGGCCAGGGTATCGGGACCGACCATCAGGTCCGGATTGATGAAGGCCAGCCACGGTGCCTGGCTGTCGGCCACGCCCTGGTTGTTGGCGGCGGCGAATCCGGGGTTGTCCGGGTTGGCGATGAAGCGCACCCGCGGATCGGCGCTGGCGTGGCGCTGCACGATCTCCAGGGTGCCATCGGTGGAATCGTTGTCGACCACGCGGATCTCGGCGATGTCGCGCGCCTCGCGCAGGCGCAGCAGGCAGGCATCCAGCGTGCTGGCGCTCTGGTAGCTGACGATGATGGCGGCGATGGCAGGACTCAAACGGGCGGCTCCGGGGCGGCAGTGACAGGCGGCGCGAACAGATCGCCCTGCGCCTTGGGCATTATCGCCTGCCGGTGATGCTGCTGCAGATCGTGGCGTGCCTGCTGCAGTGGGTCGGCCATCAGGAAGCCCGCCAACCGCGGCGGCCAACCGGGCCAGCGCGTGGCGAGCGCGTCCATGTCGCCCCCGCCGGTCACGCCTTCGGCCACGCGGGCGACGAAGGCGGTCTCGCACAGCGCGTTGCGCCAGCCGAGCCCGGCCATGCGCAGGCTCAGGTCGATCAGCGCGGCATTCCACGAGGCATAGCTGTGCATGTCCAGCCCGCCGGCCCTGCGCCGCGCATTGCCGCGCAACAGCACTGCATGGGTCACGGCACACGGCAACTCCGGATGCAGCGGCGGCATCGCCGCGCAGGCCTGCGCCAACGGGGCCAGATCCAGGTCATCCGGTAATGGGTTGATTTCCCCCAGGCGCGGCCAGGCCGCCGTCTCGCCGGCGTTGCACCACGGCGTGGCCGAGCCGATCGAGGCATCGCGGGCCAGGCAGGCCTGCAGCTGCTGCAGCCAGCCCGGTGCCGGAATCGCGTCCGGCGCCAGCACCACCACATCGGCCCCGGCGCAGGCAGCCAGCATTTCATCCAGATGGGCCACTTCGCCGATGGCGCGGGCACGGCGGGTGTACTCGGCCTGCAGCGGGGTGTGCGTGAGCCAGTGCTCGATCACGGCCTGGGCCCGCGGCCCGGCCTGGCCATCATCGGCCAGCCAGATGGCGGTCCCCGGCGCGGTACCGGCGTCCAGGGCAGCCAGGCAACGGTCCAGCGCGGCATCGTCGACCCCGATCGGCAGCAGGACGACCGTGCTCATGCGGACCTCTGCGTACTGCCGTCTTCGCCGTGTCGCTGTGTCATCGCGGGCTCCCCTGGGCGGGGCCAGCGTAGCAAGATCGGCCCCTGCGGTGACAGCCGGGGCCGGGAAGCACTCAGCGCTTGCCCTTGTGCTCGGGGAACGGCTCCATCGCGCGGAAGCGGCTGCTGTACTCGTCGGTCAGGTTGCGCGACTCCTGCGCGTTGCGCACGATGGTCGGGGTCAGCAGCACGATCACTTCGGAACGCCCGGACTTCTTCGTCTTGCTGCCGAACAGCGCCCCGATGACCGGGATCCTGCTCAGGCCAGGCACACCATTGGCGCCATCATCGTCGGAGTTGGTGATCAGCCCGGCAAGCATGATGGTGTCGCCACTCTGCACGGCTGCTTCGGTGGAGATCTTGCGGGTATTGATCGGCGGGTTGCAGGTGGTACGGGTCGGGTCGCACCCGCTCGGGATCGCGCCGGCCGAACTCACCTCCTGCACGATATCCAGAAACACCACGCCATCGCGGGTGATGCGCGGGCGCACCTTGAGGATCACGCCGGTGTCCAGGTACTGGACCTGGCTGTAGGTGTTGTCGCCGCCGATGCCGGTATTGACCGAGACCGAGTTGATCGGGATCTGGGTGCCGACGTTGAGGGTGGCTTCGGCGTTGTTGCGCACGAACAGCGACGGCGTCTGCAGCAGCCGCAGGTTGCTGACCTTGTCCAGTGCGCTGACCACGGCGGCGGCATTCTTGCCGAGGAAGGTCCAGCCCACCCCGCCATCGCCGACGGTGCCGGAGATGCTGCCCCAGATCGAGCGACCCAGAGCACTGGGCAGGTCGATGCCACTCTCGGTCTTGCCGGTGGTCACGGCCTGTTCGAAGAACCAGTTCACGCCGTAGCTGAGGTCACCGGTCAGCGCGACCTCTGCGACCTGCGCTTCGATGTGCACCTGCATCGGCATCACGTCGAGCTTCTCGATCACTTCGCGGATCGAGCGCCAGGCCTGCGGGGTGGAGCGCACCAGCAGGGTATTGGTTTCCTCCACCGCCGAGACGCCGACCGTATCGCCCTGCACTTCCAGGCTGAAGCTGGCGTTGCCGGACTGGCGCTGCGGCAGGTTCATCGTGCCATCGCCCAGCCCGCCGCGGCTGCTCCCCGTGCTGCTGCCGGTGTTGGAAAAATTGCCGTTGGTGTTGTTGTTGCCATCGCGGCTGCCGATATCCATCGGCGAGGCGCCCGGCGCCAGCGAACTGCTGCCACGGCCACTGCGGCCATTCTCGTTGGCGAAGGCTTCGGCCAGGCGTTCGGCCAGGTCCTTGGCCTTGACGTAGCGCAGTTCATAGGAGAACAGCCGCGCATTGCCGCCGGCGGTATCGATGCGGTCCAGCCACTGCTGGATCTGGTCCAGGTAGCGCGCCTGCGGGGTGATCACCAGCACCGCATTGGCATTCTCCAGCGGCAGGAAGCGGAACATGCCGGCGCTGGGCGTCTTGCTCTCCTCGCCGAACACTTTCTCCAGATCGGCGGCAACCTGTTCGGCCTTGCCGGACTGGATCGGGAACACGCCCACGGACATGCCCGAGAGCCAGTCCACGTCGAAGATCTCCACCGTGCGCAGGTAGTTCTCCAGCTCGCTGCGGGTGCCGCCGAGGGTAATCACGTTGCGGCCGTTGTCGACGTTGACGATGGCATTCGGGCGCGCGTACGGCTCCAGCACCTTCTTCATTTCGGTGGCCGAGATGTACTGCAGCGGCACCACCCGCACTTCGAAGCCGCGCGCATTGGCCGGCGACGCCGTGCTCGGCGAGACCGTACCGGCCAGTGCCTGGTCGGCGGGCACGATGTTGTAACGGCCGGCGCTGTAGACCATGCGCGCGTTGTTCCAGCCCAGCACCATTTCCAGCAGGTTCAATGCCTGCGCCGAGGAGACCGGCTTGGGCGTGGCCAGGGTCACGGTGCCCTGCACGCCCGGCGCGATCACATAGTTCTGGCCCAGGAAGTCACCGAGGATCGCCTTGACCACCGCGTGCACCGATTCGCCTTCGAAGTTGAAGGTGGCGTTGCCGGTGGAGGCATTGCCCAGCGACGGTTGCGGGGCGGCCGCGGCACTGCGGTTGATCATGGTGCCGGTGCCACGGCGGATCACCGCCTGCGGGGTGCCGGCGCTGCCCAGCGGCTCGGCCTCGACGCCTTCACGGGATCCGTCACCGGCGACCACCTGGTGGCTGTCGAGCACCGCATCGCGGCGTACCTCCGGCGCGGGCACGGTGGTGCAGCCCACCAGCAGGGCGACAAGGAAAGACACGGGAAAAAGGCGCAGGGTCATGCTGTCACTCTAAGGGTTGTGGCCGGAGCCGCCCGCGGGCGGTTGCTGCGACTGCTGTTGCTGTTGCTGCTGCAATTGCTGGCGACGCGCCTGGATGCGCTCGCGGATCGCCTTCATGTCGGCTTCGCTGGGACCCTGCGCGTTCTGCGCGGGGGCCCCCGCATTCGATGGCGTCGCTGCCTGCGGCGCAGGTGATGCGGCCGGCGCCGGTGCGGGCATCGCTGCGGCGCCATTGATCGGGCGCGCGCCGGCACCGGCCGGAGGCACCGCGGTGAGCGGCGTAGCGCCCAGCACCGTCGGTGGTTCACCGCCCTGCCCATTGAACACCGGCAATTCCAGGACCTGCGTGCCACCGGGGCCACTGACGGTGGCGCGGCGCGGTTCCAGCGCGAGCAGCTGCCAGCCGTTCACCGCTTCACCATTCAGGCGCAGTCGCAGCGACTGGCGCTGGTCGGTGGTCAGGATCGCCATCCCGAAACCCGGTGTAAGCAGCACGCCGGTCAGTGAGACGCTGCTGGCGGTGCCCTGTTCGGTGCCACCGAGCAGGTACGGGCGCGGTTGGCGATCTTCGGCGAACAGCGGGCGGGCGCCGATCTGGGCATAGGTGCTGGCCGAGCTCATGCGCTCGGGCGCGGCGGGAGCCAGGTGGGGCAGCGGCGCAGGACCCATATCGCCGTCGGTGGCCGGCGCGATGCGCTGGCCCAGGCCGAACAGCGTGGCGATCCAGATCGCCAGCGCCCACAGGGCGATGCCGCCCAGCCACCAGGTCCGCAGGCCAGCTGCTTCAAGCTTCATGCTGGGCCTCCCCGGCAGCGTCCGGTGCGGGCGCGGGCTCGGCTGCATCGCTGGGCGGGGCCGCATCCGGGCCGCCGTCCTGCCCGGCATCCTGCCCGGACGGCGGTGGCAGTGGGGCCGGCGCGGGCGCGTCAGGTTCCAGCGCTGCGCCCGGGCGCAGATGACCGACCAGTTCGAAGGACACATCCAGGCCGGTGCCGGTTTCGCTGGGCGACTGCTGGAAGCGCTGGGCGAGCAGGTTGAGGTTCTCCACGAACAGGCGCGGGCTGCCGGTCTCCAGCGTGTGCAGCACGGCCGCCATTTCCGGCACGCCGCAGCGCAGGCGCACCTGCAGGGCCACACGCGGGAAAGCAGCCTCGCGGTTGGCATCGGGCAGCGGGGTGCGATTGCTGATCGTGCAGCTGCGGTTGCCCGGGCTGGCCGACGCCACCGCATCCTGCAGGCGGCTGGAGAGCGCCGCGGCGGCCGATTCGGCAGTGGCCTCGCGCAGGAAGCCAGGGCGGCCCTCCAGGGCGGCCTGCACCTCGCGCAGTTGGGTGGCGATCTGCCCGCGCTGCGCCAGCTGCGCATCCACGCGCTGTTGGCGCTCCTGCACGGCGGCGATGTCGGCATTGATCGCCAGCAGGGGGCGGGTCAACCACGGGTGCACGAGCACCAGGTACGCCACGGCGATCACCGCCAGCAGCAGGCCCAGCGCGAGCCAGCGATCACGGCGCGTCGGTTGTGCTGCCATCGGCAACCTCCTTCGCGGGCGGGGCCGCACCGGGCAGCGGCTGCAGCTCGGCCGTCAGCGTGAAACGGTCGCGGCCGCTGGTTGCCCCATCGGCCTGCAGCACGCCGGTCAGGTTGACCTTGCGCCACAGCGGCGAGTCCTGCAGCAGCGGCACCAGCTGCGAGGCTTCGCGGCTGAGCCCGATCAACTGCAGTGTGTTGCCTTCGATCGAGAGTTTTTCCAGATAGGTGCCATCGGGCAGCAGGCGGGTCAGCTCGTTCCACAGTTCCACGGTACTGGCATGCTCGCCGCGCCGGCCTTCCAGGAACGCGGCGCCTTCGACCAGGCTCTGCAACTGCTGGCGCTCGGCCGCGACCCGGCGCGCATCACGCGCGGCGTCATCCACCTGCGCGCGCAGCTGGTCCGCTGCGGCCTGGCGGTTGTCCAGCAGCTGGTGGCCGGCCAACGCGAGCAGCACGATCGTGCTCGCGGCCAGGAGCCAGTTCCAGCGTGCCATCGGGTCGCGATAGGGCTGCCGCTGCGCCAGCGGCAGCAGGTTGACGTCGAGCGGCCGGCCAGCGGCATCCACTGCATCGACGCCGGCCACCGCCTGTGCCCATGGCCCGGCCTGCTGCGCCCACTGGTCCAGCTGCGCGCGCGGGATCACCACCAGCTCGACCTGCAGCTGGCCATCCGGCAAGGCCCCGAGCTCGCGCACGTCATAGCTCACCTGGCTGGCATCGAACGGGGTCTGCCGATCGATTTCGAATCCGACCACATCGCGCAGCCGCTCGGCGGCGGCCGCCGGCAAGCGCAGCGGACGGCGCAGCACGCTCCCGACCGGCAGCAACCAGTGCCGGGGCAGGCTGCGCAGGCGCGCATCGAGCACGCCATCGAGCGCGGCGGGCGGGACCGGCCACGGCAGCTCCACGATGGCCTCGATCTGCTCGCCGGTCTGTCGCTGCAGGCGCAGTAACTCGCCCTCGCGCAGCAGCAGCAGGCGCGAACGCGACCAGCCCATCGCCCATTGCCACCGCACCGGCAGCCAGGCCAGCAACGACTGCCGCCACCAGCGCAGGCTGCTGCCCACGCCGGGCGACACGCGCCCGCGGGCCCGCACCAGACTGTCACGCCATGCCGTCATCTTGCTGCCATTCCCTGTTCCCAGCGAAGTACTGTGTATGCCGTTCCCGGCGTGCCTGCCGACCCCATCCTCACCACGGCGCGCAGTACCGATACCCGGCCGCGTTCGTCCGTGGCGCGACTCTCGATACTATAGGTGCCACTGCCACCTGCAAGCGGCGCGACCGGCAATCCAGCTTCATCAGCGGCCGCTGCGCGTTCGCGTTCGGCCAGCAGGCGCTCTGCATCCAGCCCCAGTGCGGTCAGCACCGGGCCTGCGGCAACGCGCGGGTCAGGCCGTGCCTGGCGGCTGTACAGGGTCAGCATCGGCTCCATCCGCGCATACAGGTCCGCCTCCATGCCGAGCACGCGCTGCAGCTCGCCGACCGTCTCATAGCGCGCGTTGCGTGCGCCGTAGGGCAGCCCGGCGGCAAGGTAATCGGGCGTCTCCGCGCCGCCACCGGGCTGTTTGAGGCTGTCCGCGTCACGCCAGTCGACGATGGCGCCGGCCAGCTGCTGGGCGCGCCCGGGCTCCTCCCCCATCGCACGCAGGAACGCGTTGAGCAGGCTCACGTCGGCCAGGTTCAGATTGATCTTGCCGTTCTCATCGAGGATCGTCAGATCGATCCGGCGCGTATCGAACGTCCACCGGTAGCGGCGGCCATCGGCAACCCAGGCCGGCTGGGCGGCGCGCGGCTGCAGGCGGTGCAGCGCGTACTCCAGCCCTGCGCGCGCATACTCCTGCCCGATGGCATCGTCACCGATCACGCGCTGCTGCATGTGCTCCACGCGCGCGGTCAGGGCGAACGCGCCGACCACCGCGGTCAGCAGGGCGATCAGCCACAACACCAGGACGAGCGCGGCGCCACGTACCGGCCTCATCGGCGATCCCCACGTGACGGTGGCAGTGCGGCGATCATCGGCGGCCAGGCCGGCCCCTGCAGCGGCACGATCTCGATCGAGACCAGCAACGGCAGGCGGCGGGTGTCATCCCAGCGGTCCAGCCACGGCGTCAACTGACCGGTGCGCGGGTCGGTGCCGCGATAACGGAAGCGCACCTCGCGCAGCTGATCGGCCAGCATTTCCGGCGGGCGTGGCGGATCTTCCTCGATCGCCTCGCCGTTCTGCAGCAGGGTCAGCGCGACCTCCAGCTGCTCGGCGCCCGCGGCGTGGCGGACCTGCAGCTCGTGTGCATACGGCCCGCCGCGACCCAGATAGCCCGGCAGATCCGAGACGAACAGCATGCGCTGCGGCTCGCCCATGAAATACACCGGATCGCGGGTCGGGTCCGGCGGGGTGGTCGCGATCACCAGTGCGGTGGACAGGCGCCGCCGCAGGAAACCTTCCACCGCGCGCATGCGCTCGTTCTGCGCGGCCATGCGCTCGCCGCGTTGGCTGATGGCCATGGCCGAGCGCACCGTGGCGAAGGCCAACGCCAGGCCGCCGACGAGCAAGGCGGTCGCCAGCAGGATTTCGATCAGGGTGAAGCCGGCGGCCCGGCGTGCGCGTGCTGTCATCGTGGTGCGCCCGGCACCGGCGGCAACAGGCGCAGGCTGCGCCATTGCAGCTGCTCGCCATTGCCCTCGCCCCAGCGTACCTGCAGGGTGATCTGTGCCAGGGTCGGGCCGCCAACGTCCACCGTGACCGGACCGGTAGCGCTGCGGGGCTCCTGGTAGGGCGCCACCTGCAGTTGCCAGCGGTACCGGCCCTGCTCCCACTCTCCCTGCGTGCTGCCTTCCTGCAAGGGGCTTTCCACCCCCGTGCTGGCCAGCAATGATTGCGCATACAGTGTCGCGCGGCTGCGCACGTCGGCCTGCCCGACCTGGCGCGCCGCGCCGGACAGGCTGCCCAGCAGCAGGGTCAGCGCAAGCGCCAGCAGCGCGAAGGCGATGATCACCTCCAGCAGCGAATACCCACGCTGGCGCCTCATCGGCCCTCCCGGCGCGGGCCGGCACGCACTTCGCCGGTGATCCAGCCCACGTGGATGTCCCAGGCTGCGCCCCGCGTGCTCACTTCGATGGTGCCGCCACTGGCGGCGCCGTCGGCGAAGAAGGCGATCGCGCCCTGCCCGGGTGCGGCACCGAGCTGGCCGGCGCCACGGAACCGTACATCCAACGCGGCCGGAATCTGCCCGTGGCGGCCGTTGGCCGCCTGCCACGTCCGCGCACGCGGGTCGATCACGAAGCGCTGGGTCTGCCCGGTAGCGATCGCCTGGGTACGCGTGTAACGCAGCTGGGTGGCGATTTCCTTGCCGGCATTGCGCAGGCGCATGCCGTCGATGCCGCCGTTCATCGCGGTGGCGGTGACCACGCCGATGATGGCGATCAGCGCGACCACCAGCAGCATCTCCAGCAACGACAGGCCACGCGCATGCACGCCCGTGGGCACGCGGCGCGGCGGTCTGCTCGGCATGGACCACAGTGCTCCCAATGCCGATTACTCGTACCGGATGTCCGCGTCGTAACTGCTGCCGCCCACCTTGCCATCCTTGCCCAGGCTGATCAGGTCGTACGGCTGGCCTTCGCCCGGGACGCGGTACTCCAGCGCGTGGCCCCACGGGTCGTTGAGATCGGCCGGCTTGGCGTACGGACCGAGCCAGCCGGCACTGCCGCTGGGCTGGGTGACCAGATCCTCCAGCTTGGCCGGCAGCTTGCCGGTGTCCAGCTGGTAGTTGTCGATCTTGCCGGCCATGGTCTGCACCTGCGCCTTGGCGATGTTGGCCTTGCCACGGTCGGCGCCGCCGAGCACTCGGCTGCCGACCAGGGTCAGCACCGCGCCGATCAGCACGATGACGATGATGATTTCCAGCAGGCTCATGCCGGACTGGTGGCGCGCGGAAGAGAAGCGGGTCAGGCGGCGGCGTTGCATGTGGCAGGCTCCTTGCATCGAATCGTAGGGGTGTTGACCAGCGGCCGGTCAGCCGATGGCATTGGTCAGGTCGTACAGCGGCACCAGCACGGCCACGATCACCAGGCCGACCACCGAGGCCAGCACCAGGGTGATCACCGGCACCAGTGCCGACAGCAGACGGTCGATCGCGCGCGCGCTTTCCTGCTCGAACGTATCGGCGGTCTTGAGCAGCATCGTATCCAGCGCACCGGATTCCTCGCCGACCTGGATCATCTGCAGTGCCAGCCGCGGAAACCGCTTGCCCCGCGACAGCGAGGCCGACAGCCCGTTGCCATTCTTGACCTCGTCGCTGGCGGCATCCACGTCGGCAGCCAGCGCGCGGTTGCTCAACACATTGCGCGCGATGCCCAGGCCGGACAGCAGCGGCACACCGTTGCGCAGCAGCGTGCCCAGCGTGCGGGCCAGGCGTGCGGTCTCCAGCTTGCCCAGCAGCGGGCCGATGCATTTGCGCTGCAGCAGCCAGCCATCCACGGCCAGGCGCGCGGCCGGTTGCCGCAGCCGCCGTTCCACCGCCAGCGCGATCACGGCCGGCACCACGATCATGATGAGCCAGCCTTCGCGCACCACCAGCCCGGCGGTGAGCACCCACTGGGTGAACCAGGGCAGCGCGACATCCAGGCTCTCGTACATCAGCGCGAACTGCGGCACGACGTAACCCAGCAGGAACAGCAGCGCACCGCCAACCACCGCCAACAGGATCGCCGGGTAGATCAGCGCGTTGATCACGCGCCCTTTCAGCTCGGCGCTGCGCTCGAGGTAATCCGACAGTCGCTGCAGGGTGTCATGCAGGCTGCCGCCGGCCTCACCGGCGCGCACCATGTTGATGTACAGCCGGGAGAACAATCCGTGCTGGCGTTCCAGCGCGATCGAGAGTGGTGCGCCACCGCGCACGATGTCGCGGATGTCGGTGATGACGCGGCGGGTACGCTCGTCTTCGGGCAGCTCCAGCAGGATGCTCAGCGCGCGGTCCAGCGGCTGGCCGGCACCGAGCAGCGTGGCCAGCTGCTGGGTGAACTGCACCAGCGCGCCGCCATCGAACGGCTTGCGGCGCAGCAACGCCAGCCACGACGACGCCCCAGCGGCACCCTCGCTGGCCAGACGTGCCTCCATCGGCATGTGGCCCTGGTCCTGCAGCCGCGCGGCGACCTCCGCTTCGCTGGCTGCCTCCATCTGGCCATCGAACAGTTCGCCGTGGGTATTGAGCGCCTTGTAGCGGTACTGGGGCATGCTCAGCCGCCCACCCGGTGTTGGCCGCAGGCACGCATCAGGCATCCTCCGTCACGCGCAGCACTTCTTCCAGCGTGGTGTGGCCCTGCAGGGCTTTGGACAGCCCGTCTTCGTACATGGTGCGCATGCCCGCGGCACGCGCGATCTGCTCGATCTCGCCCATCCCGGCCCGACGCATCACCGCACTGCGCAGCGCATCGTTCATCACCAGGAATTCCACGATGGTGGTCCGGCCCAGGTATCCGGTCGGTGCGATCGCCGAGGGCTGCGCGCGATACAGGAAAATCTCGCCCTCGGGCTGCAGCCGGCGCAGGCCGAATTTTTCGATCTCTTCGGGCGATGCGCGATAGCGCTGGGCGTGCTGGGGCTCCAGCCTGCGCACCAGGCGCTGGGCCAGGATGCCGTTGATGGTGGAGGTGAGCAGATAATCTTCCACGCCCATGTCGAGCAGGCGGGTGATGCCGCCAGCGGCGTTGTTGGTGTGCAGCGTGGACAGCACCAGGTGGCCGGTGAGCGCGGACTGGATCGCGATGCGCGCGGTTTCCAGATCGCGCATTTCACCGATCATGATGATGTCCGGGTCCTGGCGCACGATGCTGCGCAGCGCATTGGCGAAATCCAGCCCGATCTGCGGCTTGGCCTGGATCTGGTTGATGCCTTCGATCTGGTACTCCACCGGATCTTCGACGGTGATGATCTTGACGTCGGCGGTATTGAGCTGGCTCAGCGCGGTGTACAGCGTGGTGGTCTTGCCCGAACCGGTCGGCCCGGTGACCAGCAGGATGCCGTGTGGCTGTTCCAGCACCTTGCGGAACTGCGGCAGGAACGCCTCGGTGAACCCCAACCGATGGAAATCGAACACCACGGTGTCGCGGTCGAGCAGGCGCATGACCACGCTTTCGCCGTGCGCGGTCGGTACGCTGCTCACGCGCAGGTCCAGTTCCTTGCCCTGCACGCGCAGCATGATGCGGCCGTCCTGCGGCAGGCGACGTTCGGCGATGTTGAGCCGCGCCATGATCTTGATGCGGCTGATCACCGCAGCGGTGAGATTCACCGGCGGGCTCTCCCCTTCGATCAGCACGCCGTCTACGCGGTAGCGCACCTTCAGGCGATTCTCGAACGGTTCGATATGAATATCGGAGGCGCGCAGTTCCACGGCCCGCTGGATCACGAGGTTGACCAGCCGGATCACCGGCGCTTCGGACGCCAGGTCGCGCAGGTGTTCGATGTCGTCGACCGCCGCACCTTCACCGTCCGCGGTTTCGATGATCGCGCCCATCGCGCTGCGGCCCTGGCCGAACCAGCGCTCGATCAGATCATCGATTTCCGAGCGCAGGCCGACATGCAGGCGGACCGGCAGCGCCATCGCCAGCTGCACGGCATCGGCCGCATACGGGTCCTGTGGATCGGACAGCCACAGATCCAGCGCGTCGTCCTGCAATGCGAGGGGGCAGACATGGAACTGCTTGAGGAATCGCACCGTCAGCGGCAGCCCGTCCAGCAGCGCTTCGGGCGGCGATTCCGGCACGGCCTTGGCGTCGAGCAGCGGCAGGCCGAGAACCTCGGCGCAGGTCTGTGCATGGTCGCGCTCTGATACCAGCCCCAGGCGGACCAGCAGGCCGAGCAGGCTGCCACCGGATTCACGGTGCAGCGGACGCGCGCGGGCCAGATCGCTGTCCTTGAGCCGGCCTTTCTCCAGCAATACCCCGACGATGCGGGATTCAGCGGTGGATTCTGCAGTGGGGTCCTGGGCAACCGCGTTCAAGAAGCTTCTCCTGGCAACCGCTGCGACTTTAGCAGTTCACCGCGATCGTACGCGGGATTCCACACCGTCCAGATGCAAAAACGGGAGCCCGTCACATGACGGACTCCCGTGGCGTTTACCCGTATTACTGGTTGGCGAGAATGCTCACGCCGCTGAACGCGGACTCGCCCACCACCTTGATGTAATACGTTCCGGCCACCGGTGCGGTGAAGCGCACGGTTTCACTGTTGCCCGGCCGCGTGGACTTGGCATCGAACGCGGTCGCGGTCGGCTCCTTGCCCTGGCTCACATATACCGAGACGTTGCCGCTGCCGCCATAGGTGAGCAGGCTCAGCACCTTGCCGGCCTGCGCCTCGAAGCTGTAAAGCACTTCGCTGCCACCGGCGCCGCTCAGACCACCCACGGCGACCTTGTTGGTCAGCGGGGTCGCCACCGGGCCGCAGTTCTCGGTGCACTCTTCTTCCAGCGCCTTGTCCAGGGCCGCCTTGGCATCGACGATGCCGGTGCCGATCGGGGTGGCGGTCGGGATGGTCACCGGGAACGCCCGCGCGGTCTGCTTGAGCAGTGCTTCCAGCGCGGCCGGGGTGAGCGGATCCTTGCCGGCCGCGGCGACCGCGCCCTGCACCAGCGCCGCCACCGCCGCAACGTGCGGAGAGGCCATCGAGGTACCGGCCATGCCCATGTAGCTGTAGGCACCGGAGGTCGGCGTGGTCAGGCCGTTGTAGCCGGACTGCCACACGTAACCGCCCGGGTTGCCGTCCACGCTGCCGCCGCCGCCCGGGCCGGACAGATCCACGACCGGGCCGAAGTTGGAGTAGTAGGCGATGCCGCCGGTGATGCGGGTGGCGCCGACCGCCACCACGTTGGCGCAGCTGGCCGGCCGGAAGTTGGCCGCGTTGGAGGCCGAGTTGCCGGCGGCGACCACCACGGTGGTGCCCCGCGATACCGCACCGTTGATGGCATCCTGGTAGAGCGCATCGCATGCGCCACCACCGCCCAGGCTCATGTTGATGACCTCGGCCGGGTTGGCATTGGCCGGGACGCCGGCTACGGTGCCGCCGGAGGCCCAGGTGATCGCATCGGCGATGTCGGAGAGGTAGCCGCCGCACTTGCCGAGCACGCGCACCGGCAGCACGCGGGCCTTGTACGCGACGCCTGCCATGCCGACGCCATTGTTGGTGGATTCGGCGATGGTGCCGGCCACGTGGGTGCCGTGCCAGGAACTGTCATCGGCCAGCGAGCCGGCATAGCATTCGTTGTCGTTCTCCACCCAGTCACCGTAATCCAGCGCGCCGGGCACGCGGTCATCGGTGGCGCGGCGGGAGGTTTCCGCGTCGCTGATGAAGTCGTAGCCTTCCAGCAGATTGCCGGAGAAGTCCGGATGCTGCGGCAGGATGCCGGTATCGAGCACCGCCACCACCACGCCTTCGCCCTGGGCGATGTCCCACGCGGCCGGCGCATTGATGCCGCCGGTAGCGCTGTTCAGATGCCACTGGTACTGCGCGTAGTACGGATCGTTCGGCACCAGCTGCGGGGTCGCGTCGCGCGGGCGCACATCGGTGCGCTGCAGCTTCACGTCCACTTCGGCGTACTGCACGGAAGGATCGGCCTTGATCTCGGCCAGCACCTTCTGCAGTTCGGCAGGGCTCAAGCGGCCTTGCAGGCGGATCAGATCGGCACCGACACCGAGCTTGCGCACGATCTGCGGGTTCACCGCGCTGGCACGCCCGGCGGCGGAGCCACCGACACTGGCGCGGGCGACCGCCGACTGCACGGCCGTCAGCTTGGCCGAACGATCCGTGGCCGCGGCACTGCCGGGGCGGTACTTGACGATGATGCGCTCTGCGCCCTGGGCGGCAGCCGGCTGGCGCACCGGTTCCTTGGCCGGCAGGCCCGCGGCATAGGCGCTGGCGCCTGCGGACAACGACAGCACGGCGGCTGCCAGCACATTGATGCGAAGGTTCTGCTTACTGGTCACGTTGACGTCCTCTTCAAGGTCATGGATCAAACGACTGTTCAGGCCAACACTCCATGCGAGCTCCCTGGCCGGCCCTGGCCAGGGTTCCCGTGACCCGCCCCCTCAGGCCTTGCATTGCGTTGCGGCGGGGCCGCGCACGGCCCTGCGTTGAAACGGCTTACCAGCCAAAGCCGGCACCCACGCCGACCGAGCTGTCATCACTGCTGAAGGCACCGCCCAGGGTCACCGTGGCGCGCTCGCTGAGCGCACGCTGGTAGCCCAGCGACAGGGCCGATTCGCCGCCCTGGAAACCGACGCCGACACCGACGCGGTTCTGGGTGCGCACGCCGGCGGCGCTGGTGGCCATGTTGAGCATGGCCGCGCTCATCGCGCCCTGGCGATCGATGCGGCGGTCCTGGTGACGCAGGCGCTGGTCGATCTCGCCCTTGTAGATGTCGAAGCTGTCGGCCATCGAGGTGAAGCGCTGGTCGGTGTAGCTGTTGGCGGTCGCGATGCCGCCATCCAGCTGGCCTTTGTTGACCGCATCGGTGGCCTGCGTACCGGCTGCGACGTTGGCGACCTGTCGCTCGTTGCCGACGCTGCCGACCGAGACGGTGTCGGCACGATCGGCGACCGAGCCCTGGCCCAGCGCCACCGAGTTGGCCGCCGAGGCGGTGGCCCCCTGGCCGATGGCCGTGGCCGAGGCCCCGCTTGCCACGGCACCGTCACCCATCGCCACCGCGTTGACGGCGGCAGGTGCGGCGGCCGGCGCGTTGATCGGCTGACTGCTGCCGACACTTGCAGCGGTCGGCGCACCTTGCACGTTGGCGACGGCGGTTTCGCTGGCAGCGCTGATGACGCTGGCCTCCTGCACACCGCTGGTGTCCGCTGCGACGCTGGCAGTCGCCAGCGAGGCAGTCCGTGCACGTGCACTGCCACTGCTGCCACCGGCGACACGCTGATCGAGGTCGCTGACCTTGCGGTCCAGCGCACCCAGTGCATCGCCCACGTTGCTGTACGTCGCGCCCTGGATCACATAGTTCGGCGCAACGAACACGCCCTGCATGCCGACACTGGCCCCGCCGCCGAGGAAGGTGGCGACATCGGTGAGCGATTGGAACAGCTGCCCGCCGTTGATCGCCTGGCGGCTGCCGGATGCGATCGAACCGCTGCCGACGTTGTCGAGCGTGGTGCCCTGCAGACCCGAGAGGGTGAGCGTGTCGCGGCTGCTGTCGTCGTAGGTCAGCGCATTGGCGGTGACGTTCTCGACCGAGCCGATCCGGGTGTCGATATCACCGACCTGGGTTTCCACCGCACCCACGCGCTGGTTGGTGGTGTTGAGCTGGCCGCCGGTCACCGCATCGGTGCTGCCGGCGGCGATGCGACCGGCACCCACGTTGACGATGCGGCGCGTGGCCGGACCGTCCGTCCCGTTGCCGCCGCCGACCGAGACCACATTGGCTTCCACCGCGCGCGAGCCGGCGCCCAAGGCCACCGCGTTGGCACCGGAGACACCTGCCGCCGACCCGATCGCGATGCTGTTGGCCCCGTTGCTGGCGAACGCACCGTTGCCGATCGCCACGCCGTTGGTGGCATTGGTGGAGGCCTGGCGACCAATCACGGTGCTGTTGGCACCGCGTGCCGAGGCATCGGCACCGACCGCGGTGGCGCCAGTGGCCGAGGCGACCGCCGCCGTACCCAGCGCGCTGCTGCGGGTTGCGCTGGCGGTGGCGCCGGAACCGGCGGCGAGTGCATCACTGCCGCTGGCCGTGGCCACGCCGCTGCCGCTGGCCTGGAAGTGCTTGCCGACCGCATCGGCCGTGGCAGCGACCGAGTCCAGCTGCGACTTGGTCACCGCGTCACTGGCATTGACCGCATCCCCGACATTGGTGATGCGCCGCGTCGCCGGGCCGGTGGTGCCGTTACCGCCACCGACCGAGACCACGTTGGCTTCACTGGTGCGGGCACCGGCGCCGAGCGCGACGCTGCCGGCACCACTGGCCGACGAACTGGTGCCCAGCGCGGTGGCATTGATGCCGCTGTAGGCATAGCTGTCCTGGCCGATGGCGGTGGACCCCTGCGAGGTCGCCCAGGCCAGCTGCCCGACCGCCGTGGTGCGTGCCGCGGTTGCCCAGGCGTTGGAACCGGCAGCCACACTGTTGTCGCCGCTGGCCTGTGATGCGTAGCCGATCGCATTGGCGTAGCTGCCCGAGGCGGCGCTGCCCCAGCCCAGTGCGGAGGCGTAATCGCCACTGGCTTCGGCCCCGTAGCCCAACGCCGTGGTGCGCACGCCGCTGGCTGCGCTGAACGTGCCGACGGCGGTGCTGTAGTCACTGCCGGCTTCGGCGCTGTAGCCGAAGGCCGAGGACTGCAGCCCGGCCGCCGTGGCACCGGCACCGGTCGCAGTGCTGAAGCTTCCGTCGGCCTGCGCCCCCGCACCGAGCGCGGTGGCACCGACGGCGCTGGCGCTGGTGGCCTTGTCGAGCAACACGTTGCCGTTCTCATCTTCGTAATACAGCGCACCACCGATGGCGGTCGCCGAGTCAGCCGTGGCCGAGGCGTTGAAGCCCGACGCAGAGGCGTTGCGCCCCGACGCCAGCGCGCCGCTGCCGTAGGCCGAGGCCCCGGTACCGAACGCATTGGCCGCCTCACCCGCCGCAGTGGCATACGCCCCGTCGACGAAGCTGCCGACGTCATCGCCGTTGCCGCTGCCCGAGGCCTGGAAGAACCGGCTGGTGGTTTCGGCCACATCGGCGACCGCACTGAGCTGATCGACGTTCACCGCGTCGGTGCCTTCCGTACCAGCGGCGACGTTGGTGATCTGCCGCTGCGCGGTGGCGGTGCCGACCGAGACCGAGTTGTCGCGATCCGCGGTGGAACCGGCGCCGAGCGCAACACTGTTCACGCCTTCCGCGCTGGCACTGGCACCCAGTGCCGTGGCATTGCCCGCATCGGCCCACGAGTTCCAGCCGATTGCCGTGGCGTAATCATCGGTTGCCCACGCGCCCGCACCGAAGGCCGAGGCACCGGTACCCGATGCGCGCGATGGCAGCAGGCCGAAGAAGGTCGTGCCACCGATCGCCACGCTCTCATCGCCGGTGGCTTCGGAGTACTCACCCACCGCCACCGCACCAGCGCCGGAGGCCGTCGAGGCCGCACCCACCGCCACGGCATAGGCGTTGGAGGCGACCGCGCCGTAGCCCAGCGCGGACGAGAGCTGGCCGGTCGCTTCGCTGTAACTGCCGAAGGCCGATGCACCGGCTTCGGAGGCATTGGCGCGGAAGCCATTGGCGGTGGCCTGCTGGCCGGCCGCCGTGGACTGGCTGCCGGTCGCCGTGGCGTATGCACCACCGGCCTGTGCACCGGCGCCGGTGGCGCTCGCACCGATCTCGCTGGCACTGGCGCCGTTGCCGATCGCCACGCTGTCTTCGCCGGTCGCCTGCGCGTCACTGCCCAGGGCCGCGGCGCCGTCAGCGCTGGCCAGGGCATTGAAACCGACGGCCGTGGCGTTGTCCGCGATGGCGGTGGCGCCGCTGCCGAGTGCGCTGGCGCCGTTGCCGATGGCATTGGCGGCCTCCCCTGCCGCCAGCGCGTTGTCGCCTTCCACGTAGGCACCGGCGTCGCTGTCGTCGCTGCCGCTGGCCTGGAAGTACTTGCTGGTGGTGGCGGCCGCATCGGCCACCGCATTCAACTGGTTTACGTTCACCGCATCGGTGCCGTCGGTACCGGCGGCGACGTGGGTGATCTGGCGCTGCGCATCGGCGCTGCCGACCGAGACGCTGTCATCGCGGTCGGCGATCGAGTCCGCGCCCAGCGCAACGCTGTTGGCCCCGGTGGAGGTTGCTGCATTGCCGAGCGCGGTGCTGTTCACGCCGGGCGACCATGCCCCACCACCGACAGCCGTGGAGTAATTGCCCGACGCTTCGGTAGGCAGCAGGCCGAACAGCGCACCACCGACGGCCACGCTGTTGATGCCACTGGCCAGGCTGCCCTGGCCGGTGGCGGTGCTGTACGCACCGGAGGCTTCAGCATCACCACCGAGGGCCACGCTGTTGGAGCCGGTCGCCTGCGCGAAGCTGCCCAGCGCGGTGGCGTTGAAGGCCGAGGCCACGGCATACCCGCCGATCGCGGTGGTGTAGTTGGCGGTCGCTTCGGAGGCGAAGCCATAGCCGGCCGACAGCGTGCCACTGACCACGCTTTCGGCACCTACCGCGGTCGCGCCGTCGCCACTGGCGCTGCTGAAGTAGCCCAACGCCACGGACTCTTCACCGGCCGCGTCGGACAGCGCGCCACCGGCCAGGCTGCCGGCGCCGGAGGCGACGCTGGCCGCACCGGTCGCGGTGCTCTGCTCACCCGAGGCCAGGCTTTCGGCACCGCTGGCTGTTGCGTATTCGGCGGTCGCCTGTGCGTTGGCACCGGTTGCGCTTGCGTTGGCACCGCTGGCCACGGCGTTGAAGCCGACGGCACTGGCGTTGTCGGCCAAGGCAAAGGCACCACTGCCGACAGCCGATGCGCCGGTACCGGCCGCGAAGCTGCTCGAGCCCACGGCAGTGGCGTAATCGCCATCGGTCGCCGCGTTTGCGCCGGCGGCCACACTTTCCTCGCCACCTGCCACGGCAACACCGTCACCGCTGGCCTGGAACTGATCGGTGGCTGCGCTCAGCTGATCGAGATTGACCGCATCACTGCCTTCGGTACCGGCGGCGACCTGGGTGATCTGGCGCTGCCGGCCATCGTTGCCGACCGAGACGGTGTAGGCACGATCAGCGACCGCACCCGCGCCGAGCGCCACGCTGTTGGACGCACTGGCATTGCTGCCGGCGCCGATACCGATCGCGCTTTCACCGCCGGCCACCACATTGGTGCCGATGGCGATGGTGTTGATGCTGTTGCCCAGGGCCTGGAAGCCGACGGCGACGCTGTTGTCGCCGTAGCCGAAGGCACCACGGCCGAGCGCGGTGGAACTGCTGCCGCGCGCCCAGCTGTTGTAGCCGATCGAGGTCGATCCGGTGCCGCTGGCCCAGGCCGACTGGCCGACTGCGGTCGCGTTGGCTTCGGTCGCCCATGCACTGGAACCGAAGGCGGTGGCGCCATCGGCAGTGGCCCATGCATAGGCACCGGTGGCCGTGGTTTCTTCGCCACTGGCGAAGGCATTGTCGCCCTGCGCCACGCTGTAGTCGCCGGTCGCGCGGGCCTTGTAGCCGCTGGCCAGGCTGTTGCTGCCGGTGGCCTGCGCGCCGCTGCCGAAGGCGTTGCTGGTGGTGCCGGTAGCCTGTGCACCGGCACCGACCGCCACGCTGTCCGGCGCCGCGGTCGCACCGATCAGGATCGCATTGCCCTGCTCATCGACCAGCGGCTGGTTGTATTCGTCGTAGGCCTGGCCCAGCCCACCGATGGCGACGCTGCCATTGCCGGTGGCGCTGCTGTTACGGCCCAGCGCGACGGTGTCATCGCCGACGGCGGTCGCGCCGCCACCCACTGCCGTTGCACCGGCCCCCAATGCGTTGCTGGCCTCACCGGCCGCCAGCGCATCCTCACCCTGCGCGTAAGCACCGACCGCACCGCCCGCCGCACCGTTTGCCTTGAACTGCGCCGATGTCGCCGAGGCCGAACTGGCCACTGCATCGAGCTGGGCCTTGTTGACCGCATCGGTCGCTTCGCTGCCGGCAGCGACATGGGTGATCTGCCGCTCATTGCCAACGTCGCCGACAGAGACGGTGTTGTCACGGGTGGCAGTGGAGTTGGCGCCGAGCGCGACGCTGTTGGCGCCGCGCGCGGTGCTGTAGAAACCGACCGCCGTGCTCAGTTCCCCGCTGGCCCAGGTCTCCGCGCCGAGTGCAGTGGCGCCCTCACCCGGGGCATAGGCGAAGTAGCCTACGGCGGTGGCTTCAGTACCCGAGGCTTCGCTCAGGGTGCCGTTGGCCACGGCGTAATCGCCGCTGGCGATCGCACCTGCGCCGACGGCCGTGGCGGCTTCGCCGCTGGCCTGGGTCTGCACGAAGAAGCCCAGCCCCGGCAGCAGATCCGCCGGGCCACCGATGGCCGTGCTGCTGTTGCCGGTCGCCACGCTCTGCGTACCGACCGCAGTGGAATAGTCGCCGGTGGCGTTGGCCACCGCGCCGAAGGCCGACGCCTGTGCACCGGCCGCGTAAGCGCCGACGCCGTAGGACGACGCAGCGAACCCGGAGGCTTCCGCACTTGCACCGACCGCCGTGCCGCCCACGCCGGCGCTGGTCGCGCCGGTATCGACCGGTACGCCGCCATTGGTGATCAGCGGATTGCCATCGGCATCCACCGCAGCACCGCCGACCGCCACGCTGCCCGGGCCATTGGCCTGCGCATTGGTGCCGAAGGCCGAGCTGTTCTGGCCGGTGGCGCTGGCGTTGTAACCGACCGCCGTCGCGTTCTGCCCGGTCACCGTGGCGCCGCTGCCGAGCGCGGTCGCACCATCGGCCAGCGCGTTGGATGCTTCACCGATCGCCGTAGCGTTGTCGCCTGCCGCGAAGGCACCGGCATCGCTGGCGCTGCTGCCGGTGGCCTGGAAGTACTTGTCCGTGTTGGCGGCGACGCCGCCGACGGCATCGAGCTGCGCCTTGTTCACCGCATCGCTGTCATCGGTGCCGTCGGCGAGATTGGTGATCTGGCGGCGCAGGCCGTTCTGCGCATTGCCGACCGACACCGTGTCGACGCGCTCGGCGTACGAGCCGGCGCCGAGCGCCACGCTGCCTACCGCAACCGCAGCGGAATTCGCACCGAGCGTTGCACTGAAATCGGCGACCGCGACGCTGAACGCACCGACCGCCACCGACGCTTCGCCGGCACTGGCCGCACCGCGGCCCAGCGAGGTGCTGCCCGGGCCGATAGCCAGTGCGCCGCCACCAATCGCGGTCGCGCCATCGGCGCTGGCTTCGGCAAGACCGCCAATCGCGGTGGCCGCGCCGTTTTCACTGGCCGCCACTGCCGATGCACCGAGCGCGACATCGCCCAGACCGAACGCCGCAGCGCTCTGGCCGAGTGCGATGCTCGCATCACCGAAGGCCAGGCTGCCCTGGCCGAACGAACTTGCCCCGAGGCCGACCGCGAGTGCTTCGCTGCCCACTGCGGTGGTCGCATTGCCGATGGCCTGGCTGCTTTGGCCGAGCGCCGTTGCGCCGTCACCGTCCGCGTTGGCACTGGCACCTGCGGCCAGTGCACCTTCGCCATCGATCTTCGCCGCGTCGGCATCGTTGCCGTCACCGTCGGCCTTGAAATAGCGGGTCGCGCCTTCGGCTGCCACCGCAACCTTGTCCAGCTGCGCCTTGTTCACCGCATCCGTGGCGGCGGTGCCGGCGGCCACGTTGGTAACCTGCCGTTCCTTGCCCGCATCACCCACCGATACCGTGTTGGCGCGGTTGGTCTTCGAGCCGGCGCCGAGCGCCACGCTGTTCGCCCCGGAGGCCGTGCTGTTGCTGCCGATCGCCACCGCATTGCTGCCCGAGGCGGTGGCATTGCCATCAACGACACAGCTGTCGATGACGGTGCTGTTCAGAACCACGCAGTTCGCGTTCCCACCCACCTCCACCGACTGCGCACGCGCTGTCTGCGCGCCGCCTGCCATGCCCACTCCCAGCGTCAACGCGATGGCGGCGCAGAGCAGTGCGGTGTTGCGTCCGCCAGAGGTTCGGCGCTGATCGATGACGACACCCGAGGACTGGCTGCTGGCCAATTCCGAGGCGACGACCATCTGCCCCAGTGCTTTGTTCCAGACCTTGCGATAAATCCGATTCATCGATGCGGCTCCTGATTAGGCTGGTTTTAGGCAAAGCGACGCCAACGCCGGACCGCGTGGTCCAACGTCCCCTGGGGGCGTTTTTTCGCTTGATTTACTGCGTTATGCGCAATGGCTGGCAGATACCTACAGCGTGCACGCCATCCATGCGGTTACTGTGGAACTGAACGCTGTCGAAATGAGGATGCAGTGTTAACGTACAGTTTGAACAACGTCAAGACTTTGACATTGAAATTCATATGACCGCGAAGTGCGTCACAAAAACCACGCGTTATTGAAGGATTTTGTTAGATGCATGTGAGTAACGGCGATAACGTCATTTCACGTTGTAACGCGATGTAACTCATTGCTGCCGATCATGTTGTGGGGCGTACAAAAGAAAACCGCCGGGCAAGCCGGCGGTTTCTTCACGCGGTTTTCACTGCCTCGCATGGGAGGCGATGCGCAGTATCAGCCGCACCATACTCTTGCGTTGCGGAACATCCGCAGCCACGGCGAATCGCCGTTCCAGTCCTGCGGATGCCAGCTGTGGTTGATCGCACGCGGGGTGCGTTCCGGGTGCGGCATCATGATCGTAGTGCGGCCATCGGTGGTGGTCAGACCGGTGATGCCGTCGGGCGAGCCGTTCGGATTCAACGGGTACTGGGTGGCTACGTTGCCGTCGCCATCGATGTAACGCAGCGACACGCGGGCTGCCGCCTGATCGACCGCATTGGCGAACACCGCCTGGCCCTCACCATGCGCCACCGCGACCGGCAGGCGTGAACCGGCCATGCCACGCAGCAGGATCGACGGCGATTCCACCACTTCCAGCAACGCGGTGCGTGCTTCGAACTGCTCGCTGCGGTTGCGGCGGAACTGCGGCCAGTGCTCGGCACCGGGGATGATGTCCTTGAGCTGGCTCATCATCTGGCAGCCGTTGCACACGCCCAGCGCGAAGCTGTCCTCGCGGGCGAAGAACGCCGCGAAGGCATCGCGCAGCGCGCTGCGCTCCAGCACCGAGGTGGCCCAGCCGCGGCCGGCACCGAGCACGTCGCCGTAGCTGAAACCGCCACAGGCCACCAGGCCGGTGAAATCGGACAGCGCGACACGGCCTTCGATCAGGTCGCTCATATGCACATCGAACGAACTGAAGCCGGCACGTTCGAAGACGTTCGCCATTTCGATCTGGCCGTTGACACCCTGCTCGCGCAGCACCGCCACGCGCGGGCGCGCACCGGTGTTGATGAAGGGCATCGCCACGTCTTCGTTGAGATCGAAGGTCAGCTTCGGCTTCAGGCCCGGCGCGTTGAAGTTGCGCGCGATGGCACGCTCCTGGTCGGCGTTGTCCGGGTTGTCGCGCAGCTTCTGCATGGCATGGGTGACCGACCACCACGCATCGAACAGCGCTTCCCAGCGCCACTCGACCAGGCTTTCGCCCTGCAGCGAGACGCGTACCACCGGCGCGGTGGTCGGACGCGCGATGCGCTGGGCGCATTCGGTCAGTGCGTGACGCTCGACCAGATCAGCGAAGGCCGCGCGGTCTTCCTTGGCGATCTGCACCACCGCACCCAGTTCTTCATTGAACAGGCTGCGGAACGGATCATCGCCCCAGGCATCCAGGGTGATGTCCAGGCCCAGGCGCGAGGCAAAGGCCATTTCGCACAACGCGGCGAACGCGCCGCCATCGCTGCGGTCGTGGTAGGCCAGCAGCAGGCCGGCCTGGCGTGCATCACGGATCAGTTCGAAGAAGGCACGCAGGCGCTGCGCATCGTCCAGGTCCGGCACCGCACCGGCGAAGGCCGGCAGCGCGGAATGGTCGGCGTGCACCTGGGCCAGGATCGAGCCGCCCAGGCGCTGCTTGCCGGCGCCCAGGCCGATCAGCCACAGCTCGCTGTCGGCGTCACGGTCCAGCAGCGGGGTCAGCTGGCCGGTGGCATCGGCGACCGGCGCGAACGCCGAGATCACCAGCGAGACCGGCGAGACCGACTTGTGTGCCTGGCCATCGGCCTGCCACTGCGCCTGCATGGACAGCGAGTCCTTGCCGACCGGAATGCTCAGGTCCAGCTGCGGGCACAGCTCCATGCCGACCGCACGCACCGCGTCGTACAGCAGCGCGTCTTCGCCATTGTGCCCGGCGGCGGCCATCCAGTTGGCCGACAGCTTGACCGTTTCCAGCGCGTCGACCGGGGCCGCGCACAGGTTGGTGATCGCTTCACCCACCGCCATGCGCGCCGAGGCGGCCGCGTCCAGCAGGGCCAGCGGGGTGCGCTCGCCAATCGCCATCGCTTCACCGGCGACGGTATCGAAGCCTGCCAGGGTGATGGCGACGTTGGCCAGCGGCAGCTGCCACGGGCCGATCATCTGCTCGCGCGCGGTGAGGCCACCGACGCTGCGGTCACCGATGGTGACCAGGAAGTTCTTCGAGGCCACCGAAGGATGGGCCAGCACGCGCAGACCCGCTTCATGCAGGTCCAGCCCGGCCGTCTTAAGCGCCGGCCAGCGCGGCGCCGGCGGGTGCACGGTGTCGCGGTGCATCTTCGGCGCCTTGCCGAACAGCACGTCCATCGGCAGGTCGATCGGGGCATCGGCCGGAATGTTGCCCACGGTCGCGCCATAAGCCACGACCAGACGCTCTTCGGCCGTGGCGACACCGACCGCGGCGAACGGGCAGCGCTCGCGTGCGCACAGCGCGGCGAACTCGGCCAGACGCGCCTGCGGCACGCCAAGCACGTAGCGTTCCTGCGATTCGTTGCACCACAGCTGCATCGGCGACAGCGACGGGTCATCGGCGGGCACCTTGCCCAGATCGATCACACCGCCCACGCCGGAGTCGTGCAGCAGTTCGGGAATCGCATTGGACAGGCCACCGGCGCCGACGTCATGGAACCAGCGGATCGGATTGTCCAGGCCGAGCGCGACGCAGCGGTCGATCACTTCCTGGCAGCGACGTTCCATTTCCGGGTTGTCGCGCTGCACGCTGGCGAAATCGAGGTCTTCGGCGCTCTCACCGGAGGCCACCGAGCTGGCGGCACCACCGCCCAGGCCGATCAGCATCGCCGGGCCGCCGAGCACGATCACCGCATCGCCGGGCTGCAGGCGCAGCTTCTCGACCTGGTTCTGGTCGATCGCGCCCAGGCCACCAGCCAGCATGATCGGCTTATCGTAGGCGCGGGTCAGGCCCTGCCCTTCGGGCAGTTCGAAGCTGCGGAAATAACCGAGCAGGTTCGGGCGGCCGAACTCGTTGTTGAAGGCGGCGCCGCCGAGCGGGCCGTCCAGCATGATGTCCAGCGCCGGTGCCATGCGCGGGTTCAGCGCGCGCGGCGCTTCCCACGGCTGCGGCAGGGTCGGGATGCGCAGGTGCGAGACCGAGAAGCCGGTCAGGCCGGCCTTGGGCTTGCCGCCGCGGCCGGTCGCGCCTTCATCGCGGATTTCGCCGCCCGCACCGGTGGCCGCACCCGGGAACGGGGCGATCGCGGTCGGGTGGTTGTGCGTTTCCACCTTGATGCAGAACGCCGAATCGACCACGGCCTCGCTGCGGTACTGGCCGCTGGCCGGGTCCGGGCGATAGCGCGCGGCCGGGAAACCGGCGACCACCGCGGCGTTGTCGCTGTAGGCGCTCAACGTGTGCTGCGGGGTCTGCTGGTGGGTGTTCTTGATCATCCGGAACAACGAGTGCGACTGCTCGGCACCGTCGATGGTCCAGCTGGCATTGAAGATCTTGTGGCGGCAGTGCTCGGAGTTGGCCTGCGCGAACATCATCAGTTCCACGTCCGACGGCTTGCGGCCCAGTTCGCCGAAGCGCTGGCGCAGGTAGTCGATCTCGTCCTGGGCCATGGCCAGGCCGAGGCGGGTGTTGGCCGCTTCCAGGTCATCCAGCGCGATCCGTTCCAGCTCACCGCGGGCCGGGGCGCTGAACAGCGCCTGCGCCTGCGCGGTCTCGGCCAGCACGGACTGGGTCATCGGGTCGTGCAGCGCGCGGATCACCGCTTCCTGCGCGGCCGCGTCGGCCGGCCATCCGGCCAGATCGATACGCAGGCCACGTTCGACCCGGCGGATCGGCTGCCCGGCACCGCGGACCAGCTCGGTGGCCTTGCTCGACCACGGCGACAGCGTGCCCAACCGCGGCACCACGAAGCGCGATACCGCCCCGTCCTCACGCCCGGCCAGCGCGGGCTGGGCTTCCAGGATCCGGCTCAGGATCGCCGGGTCCGGGGCCGCATCGCCCTCGGTCTGGATGAAGTAGACATGCCAGGCACCGGTGATGCGCAGATCGGCGGCCAGGGACTGCAGGCGGGATTCAAGACGTTCGCGGCGGAACGGCGAAAGGGCGGATGCGCCCTCGAGGACCATCATGTCCGGGGAACCGTGGTTGGGAACGGGGCCCACTATTGTACCCAACTCGGCCGCCGCGGCCCGGCCCCGGGGATCGGCAGGCCCAGGCGGTGCCCAGCCCAGTTCACACCCGAACCATGCACTGGTTCACGGATTGGCCGCCGATTACATGACAACGTTATCACCACCTGGCCCACGGCCAGGTGCCGTCCGTCCCCCATGTCGTTGCCGGCCTCTCTCACCGGCGTCCGGAACTGCTGCACGCATGCCGCCATCCCGGCGGCATGCGCACACCACCTGATCGGAGACCGACCATGCCAGACCCGATTGCGCGTCGTGCAGTGACATCGTTTACCTCCCCAGCCCCCACCCTGCGCTCGCGGCGCTGGCTGCTGGCCCTGGCCCTGGCCGCCGCGGCCGGCACGCCCACCCTGGTGCAGGCCGCGAACTGTACCGGGGCGCCCGAATGGAACGGCGCGGCCATCTATCTGGCCGGCCAGACCCTGCAGAAGGGAGGCGTGCTGTACCGCGCCAACCAGGACATCTGGAACGCACCGCCGGACCACCCGGCCGGCGCGCCCTACTACACCAACCTGGGCGCCTGCGATGGCAGCGGCAGCAACCAACCGCCCACCGTCAGCCTGACCTCGCCCACCGCCGGGGCCAGCTTCACCGCCGGCAGCAGCATCACCGTGAGCGCCAACGCCAGCGATACCGACGGCAGCGTCAGCAAGGTGGAATTCTTCCGCGGCGGCACCTCGCTGGGCATCGACACCAGCGCGCCGTACAGCGTGGTCTGGAGCAATGCCTCGGCGGGCAGCCACACCTTCAAGGCGGTGGCCACCGACAACAACAATGCGGTGACCTCCTCGGCCACGGTCAGCGTGACCGTCACCGCAGCCAGCAACGACACCACGCCGCCCAGCGTGCCGGGTGGGCTGGCTTCACCTTCCAGGACTGCCACCACGGTGAACCTGACCTGGAATGCCGCCACCGACAACAGCGGCGGCAGCGGCGTGGCCGGCTACGACGTGTACCGCAACGGCAGCCTGGTCGGCTCGCCGAGTGCCACCCAGTACACCGACGGCGGCCTCACCGCGAGCACGGCCTACACCTACACGGTGCGCGCGCGTGACAACGCCGGGAATGCGTCGGCGCAGAGCAGTTCGATCAGCGTGACCACGGCTGCCGGTGGCGGGGGCGGCGGCAACAAGCGGGTGATCGGCTACTTCACCCAATGGGGCATCTACGGCCGCAACTACCAGGTCAAGAACATCGATACCAGCGGCTCGGCAGCGAAGCTGACCCACATCAACTACGCCTTCGGCAATGTGCGCAACAACCGCTGCGAAGTGGGCGTGACCCAGGCCTCCGACCCGAATACCGGCGTGGGCGGCGATGCATACGCTGATTACGGCAAATCCTTCGCTGCCGGGGCCAGCGTGAGCGGCGTCGGCGATACCTGGGACCAGCCGCTGCGTGGCAACTGGAACCAGCTCAAGCAGCTCAAGGCCAAACACCCGAACATCAAGGTGCTGATCTCGCTCGGCGGCTGGACCTGGTCGCGCGGGTTCTCCAGCGCAGCGCAGCCGGCCAACCGGCAGGCGTTCGTGGCCTCGTGCATCGATGCCTACATCAAGGGCAACCTGCCGGTCGCCGATGGTGCCGGCGGCGCGGGTGCGGCACTGGGCGTGTTCGATGGCATCGACATCGACTGGGAGTACCCGGTGGCCTGCGGGTTGAGCTGCGGCACACCGGCCGACAATGCCAACTTCACCGCCCTGCTGGCCGAATTCCGCCGCCAGCTCGACGCCGTGCGGCCCGGCCT
Source organism: Stenotrophomonas sp. RIT-551 (assembly GCF_026241915.1). NCBI lineage: Bacteria > Pseudomonadati > Pseudomonadota > Gammaproteobacteria > Lysobacterales > Lysobacteraceae > Stenotrophomonas > Stenotrophomonas sp. RIT-551. The sequence continues at coordinate 328,298 of NZ_JAPJIU010000002.1, forward strand.
GCTGCTGACGGTCGCCGTGGGCGCAGGCGTGGACAAGATCCGTGTGACCGATCCGGCCAGCTACCACCCGTACCTGGATTTCATCAACGTGATGACCTACGACTTCCACGGCGCGTGGGATCCGCAGACCAACCATCACTCGGCGCTGTTCGATTCACCGGCCGATCCTTCCACGGGCGACCAGAAGTTCTACAACAGCAATGATGCGATGGAGGCCTTCCTCAGCCGCGGTGTGCCGGCCAGCAAATTGAACCTGGGCATCGGTTACTACGGGCGCGGCTGGACCGGCGTGGCCAGTGGCAACAACGGGCTCTACAGGAGCGCCAGCGGCGCGGCACCGGGCACGTACGAGGCCGGGATCGAAGACTGGAAGGTGCTCAAGAACCTCAACTGGCCGGTCTACACCGACAGCGTCGCCAAGGCCACGTGGATCTCCAACGGCACCACATTCTGGAGCGTGGACACGCCGGCGATGGTCACCGAGAAGATGGGCTACGTGAAAACCCAGGGCCTGGGTGGTGCATTCTTCTGGGAGTTCAGCGGGGATGACGCGCAGGGCACCCTGACCAAGGCGATCAGTGACGGCTTGAAGTGATGCCGTCGCGCCGGACGCAGCCCCGTTGATCGAACAGGGCGCTCGCGCGGAGTAAAAAAAACGCCCCGGCCTGGCCGGGGCGTTCTGTTTCAGCGGCTGCCGCCTGCAGAGACACGTTCCAGCGCGGCCTTGAGCTGGGCCGGCGGCAGGTAGCCACCGAGCTGGGTGCCATCGGCGGCGAAGATCGCCGGGGTGCCGTTGACGCCCATCTGCTGGCCGAGCTTGTACTGCATGGCCACCGGGTTGGTGCAGTTCTTCGGGGTGACGGCCTTGCCGGTCTTGGCTGCGGTCAGGGCCTGCTTGCGGTCGGCCGCGCACCACACCGAGATCATGTCGGTGTAGTCCTGGCTGCCCAGGCCCATGCGCGGGAACGCCAGGTACTCCACCGTGATGCCGTTGCGGTTGAGCTCGGCGATGTCCTGGTGCAGCTTGCGGCAGTAGCCGCATTCGATATCGGTGAAGACGCTGACGGTGTACTTGGCATTCGGCGCGGCGAACACGATGCGCTCGTTATGCGGCACGCCATCGAGCAGCTTGCGGCGGTAGCTCAGCAGGCCCTGGCTGCTGACCGGGGCCTTGTTCTGGATGTCGTACGGCTGGGACTGCATCAGGTAGCGGCCGTCATCGGAAACGTACAGCACCTGGCCGCCGACCAGCACTTCGCGGAAGCCGGGGAACGGGGCGGCGCCGATGAAATCGGGCTTGAAGTTGGGGTCCAGCTGCTGCAGCGCGGTGCGCACGCGCTGGTCGGCATCACCGGCGGCGGCCGGGGCGGCGGCAGTGGATGTGGCCGCCGGAGCGGACGGTTGCTGCGCGCAGGCAGTCAGGCTGAGCGCGCCGAAGAGCGCCGCAATGGCAACACGGAGCATCGAGCATTCCGGTGTAAGAGGTCAGGCTGGATTCTCGCACAGCTGCCTGCCCACGCAGCTGGACCGCAGTGGAACGGTGACGCGCGGCCAGGTTCTGCCCGCCCCTCAGCCGCGCGGATGGTGCTTGGCGTGCAGCTTCTGCAGGTGCTCGCGGGCCACCAGCGTGTAGATCTGGGTGGTGGACAGCGAGCTGTGGCCCAGCAGCATCTGCAGCGCGCGCAGATCCGCGCCACGGTTGAGTAGGTGGGTGGCAAAGCTGTGGCGCAGGCCGTGGGGGCTGATCCGGGCCGGGTCGATCCCGGCCAGCACCGCATACTTCTTCACCAGCCCCCAGAACTGCTGGCGGCTCAAGGGATGCAGGGAGGGCTCCAGGAACATCGGCACGGCGCCGTCCTGCGGCGTCGGCACGTTGCGCTTGCCGGTGAGCTGCGGCCGCGATTCGGCCAGATAACGCTCAAGCCAGTGCTGGGACTCCTCGCCCAGCGGCACCAGGCGTTCCTTGCTGCCCTTGCCGGTCACGCGCAGCACGCCCTGGCGCAGGTTCACCGCATTGGCCGGCAGGTTGACCAGTTCGCTGACACGCAGGCCCGCGGCATACATCAACTCCAGCATGGCGCGGTCGCGCAGCCCCAGCGGCGTCTCGATATCGGGACTGGCCAACAGCGCATCGATCTGGCTTTCGGCCAGCGCCTTGGGCAGCAGCCGCGGCAGCTTGGGCGGGTCGAGCAGCGCGCTTGGGTCGTCCGTGCGCTCGCCGCGGCGCACGGCATCGGCGAAGAAGGCCCGCAGCGCGGAGAGCAGGCGGGCATTGCTGCGCGGCGACCAGCCATGGCGGGAGCGCCAGGCCAGGTAGTCGAACAGCCCAGCGCGATCGAGACCGGCCAGCCCTCCGGCCGCGCCATCACGCCAGCGCGCGAGTCCTTCCAGATCGCGCCGGTAACTGTCCAGACTGGCACGCGCGAGGCCGTGTTCAGCCCAGGCGGTGTCGAGGAAGCGCTGGATGCGCAGGGTGTCGTCATCGCGCAGCTCGGGCAGGTGCTGGATGAGCTGGCGGCGCAGGGCGGGGGTGGTGGCGTCGGACATGCGGACAGCATACGGAGCAGACCGTGCGTGGGCCATCGAACGGGGGCCGCGGGCCGGGTATGCTCCGGGTCATGACTGATACCGCGCTGTCGTCCCCCGCTGCTGATCGCCCTGCATCGTTGCTGCCGTGGCGGCTGTTGTCACTGTTGTACGACTTCTTCCCGGCGCTGGCGCTGTGGATGCTGCTCGGTGCGGTGTTCGTGGCGGTCTATACGTTGAGCGGTCATGCGGAGCGGGAAAACATCGCGCCGTTCAGTGCGTGGCAGTGGGCGTTGTGGGCGTGCTGCTGGGGCGTGACGGGGCTGTACGCGACGATGAGCTGGCGCCGCGGTGGGCAGACGCTGGGAATGCGGCCGTGGCGGTTGCAGGTGGTGTCGTTGGACGGCACGGTACCGTCGCGCGGGCAGTTGTGGCGGCGGTATGCAGTGGGGACGTTGTCGGTGCTGGCGGCCGGCCTGGGGTTCTGGTGGGCGCTGGTGGATCGGCAGCGGTTGACCTGGCATGACCGCGCCAGCGGGACGCGGGTTGTGCGGCTGCCGAAGCCGTGAAGCAAACAGAAAACAGCAAACAGCAACAAGCAGCGTCTCTTTTTCTCTGCGTTTGCGGAGAGGCGCAACCCATTTCTGGACCCGCCGCAAGTACGTCCATGTAGGCTCGTAGTGCGCCATCCATGGCGCACTACGGTCCTGAAATGGGCTGCGCCTCTCCGCATTGACAGATCACGTAATTCGGTTGGTAGAAGCGGAATTACTGCGTGCCTGAGGTATCGCGCTGAACACCGAGTGTCGCGATCAAGATGCCTCAAGGAGCGCAACCTTCATCGCGAAGTCGAACGTTGGCTCAATCGATAAATTCATTCGCCGCTCTGCCGCTCTGCCGCTCGACCAACAGGATTCGACACGAGCAAAGGCGCCTGCGCATTCCATCAGAACGGGTAGAGCCGGGCCATGCCCGGCTGCTCTCCCCTCCCCACCAGCACACGATCGGAGGCGCGGCGGGATTGCCAGGCCGGGACCGTGTGCTGCCATGGATGGCAGCACACGAGCCTACATGGGTGAGAGCGGATGGCTCGCGAGGCACTGCCTCGCATCCGATCGAACGCACAGCCGCCAGCGGCTGGGCCGGGCCGCGGAGCGGGACTTGCGGCGGGTCCCGGAATGGCGAGCCCGTCGCGCCTGGCTCGAGAGCACATGGAGGCCGCTTCGGCTTCGGCTTTTGACTTCCGCGTCTAGCGTCCAGCGTTCGAGCAGAGAAATCAGCCCGACTTACGTCGGAACAACAACCCGGACACCACCATCATCACGATCGGCGGCAACGCATACGCAATCCGGTAATCGAACTTCAACGCACCTGCCATACGGCCGAAGAACAACTGCAGCAACCAGAAGCCCAGCGCGAACAGAATGCCCAGGAACAACCGCTTGCCCATGCCACCGCTGCGCAGCGAACCGAACGCGAACGGCACCGCCGCCAGGCACAGCGCCAGCACGTTGATCGGATAGAACCAGCGGCTCCAGTACACATCCTCGTAATCGCGCGCATCCAGCCCATTGCGCTTGCGGTACTCGATGCTGGTGCGCAGATCCATCGCCGTCAGATTGCGCGGCTTGGAAATGCCGCTGGCCAGCGCCGCCGCATCCAGGCGTGAATCCCACGGCTCGGACTCGGCCGTCTCGCGGGTCGCCGAACGCTCACCGAACGTGTCGCGGCGGACCTTGTTCAACACCCAGCCGTCGGCGCCATGCTCGGCGGTGGTGGCATAGGTGAGCGAGGCCAGGCGGCCGTCGTCGGCGATCTTGTACAGGCGCACGTCGTGCAGGATCAGGCGCGTGCCACCGCCGGCCTGCAACTGCTCATCGCCGCTCTGGGCATTGAGGAAGGTATCGCCTTCGCGCGCCCATACGCCCGAATAGCGGGCCGCGCTGAGGCTGCTGCCCCACTTGGCGCTGATCTTGATGTCGTCGGCCTTGCTCTGGCCCCACGGGCCCAGCGTTTCGCCGCTGAACACCATCACCGCGGTCATCAGCGACAGCGCGATCGCCACCGAAACGCTCAGCCGCTTGCGCGACAGGCCCAGCGCACGCAGCGCGGTCAGTTCGGAGGTGGCGGCCAGCTGGCCCAGCCCCATCAGCGCGCCGATCACGGCGGCGGTCGGGAAGAAGGTGTAGGCACGCCTGGGCACGGTGTACAGCACCCAGGCGGCGGCGTGGCCAAGGGTATAGCTGCCCTTGCCGACGTCCTTGAACTCGCCGGAGAAGGCCATCACCACGTCCAGGCCGACCAGCACCGCCCAGGTCAGCAGGACGGTGCCGAACACGGCACGGCCCAGGTACAGATCAAACCGCATGGGGCGCAACACGTTCATGCGGTCCTCCGGGGGCGCGACAGCTTGCCGTCGCGGAAATACATCCACAGGGCCAGGCCCAGCAGCGGCAGGGTCAGCCACCACAGGCCCGCCACGGCGGGGATCTTGCCATCGGCGATCCAGCGGGTGCCGATGAACATCAGGTTCATGCCGACCATGTAGGCCAGGAAGGCCAGCATCATCCGGCCATAGCGCTGCTGGCGCGGCGAGCTGCGGGCCAGCGGCAGGGTCATCAGGGCGAAGGCCAGTGCGATCAGCGGCGGGGCGATGCGCGAGTGCAGCTGGGCCTGCGCCTCGGGGCGTTCATCGCCGAACAGCTGGGTGGTGCGCAGCAGCTCGGGGGCATCGTCCTTGCGGGTCTCGGCACCGTCGGGCATGGCCACGTCGTTGCGGGCGAAGGTCATCAGCTTGTAGTCCAGCGCACCATTGGCCGGGCCTTCCACCTGGTGGCCATCGTCCAGTTCCAGATAGCGCTGCTTGGCGCCTTCGAAGTACATCCGGCCGTGATCGGCGGAGATCACTTCGAGGCGGTCCTCCTTCTGGCGCTGCAGGAAGACCTTGCCCAGCTGGGTGCCATCCGGGGAGACCGAGGAGAGGTAGACCACGCCGCCGTTGGGCAGCGGGGTGAACTTGCCCGCCTCCAGGCCGGCCATGACCACGCTGCGGTTGGCCTCGTCGATCATCGTCTCGCCGGTGCGGTCGGCCCAGGGGCCCAGCCACAGCGAGCACAGGGCGATCAGCCCGACCACCGGCACCACCAGCATCAGCACCGGGCGCAGCAGGCGCTTGGGGCCGACCCCGATGGCGGTGATGACCGCCATTTCCGAGTCCCGGTACAGCCGGGCCGTGGCCAGCAGCAGGCCCAGCATCAGCGCCAGGGGCAGGATCAGCGGCATATAGACGATGAACTGCAGGCCCAGCTGGGAGAACAGCAGGCGGGCAGGCAGGCGGCCGTCGGCGATGTTGCCGAGGATGTCCACCAGGACACCACCGACGCTCACCACCAGCAGCACGATCAGGGTGGCCAGGAAACTCTGGACGAAATCACGCAGGAGATAGCGATCGAGCTTCGACATGGGGCGGTGGTTTAAACTCTCGGATTCGTTCGCGGTGCTGCCCAGTCTACTGACGGGACGTAAACAGCTCGCGATTGTACGGATTTGCCAACGGAATCTGATCAATGGCCCTGGAATTCACCCTGAACCACGCAGCCCCGGCCTCGGCCGAGTGCGATTGCGTCATCGTCGGCGCCTATGCCGACCAGACCCTGAGCCCGGCGGCACAGGCCCTGGACACCGCATCCGGCGGCCGCCTGTCGGCCCTGATCGCCCGCGGCGACGTTGGCGGCAAGACCGGCAACACCACCGTACTGCACGATCTGCCCGGCGTCGCCGCCGCACGCGTGCTGGTGGTCGGGCTCGGTGAGCCGGCCAAGTTCGGCGTGCCGCAGTACCTCAAGGCCGTGGGCGATGCCAGCCGCGCCCTGAAGAGCGGGGTCAACCACCACGCGCTGTTCACCCTGACCGAGATCGAGGTCAAGGGCCGCGATGCCGCCTGGAACATCCGCCAGGCCATCATCACCGCCGACCACGCCGCCTACCGCTACAGCGCCACGCTGGGCAAGAAGAAGGCCGACGAACCCGGCCTGACCACGCTGGCCATCGCCGGCACCGACACCCAGGCGCTGGCCCAGGGCCAGGCGATCGCCGCCGGCGTGCAGTACGCCCGCGAACTGGGCAACCTGCCGCCGAACGTCTGCACTCCGGCCTACCTGGCCGAGTCCTCGGTCGCCTTCGCCCAGGCCCATGACGGCGCCGAAGCGGAGATCCTGGACGAGCAGCAGATGGAAGCGCTGGGCATGGGCTCGCTGCTGGCCGTGGCCCGTGGCTCGGCCAACCGCCCGCGCCTGGTGGTGCTGAAGTGGAGCAACGGCGGCGACGCCAAGCCCTACGTGCTGGTCGGCAAGGGCATCACCTTCGATACCGGTGGCGTCAACCTGAAGACCCAGGGCGGCATCGAAGAGATGAAGTACGACATGTGCGGTGGCGCCAACGTCATCGGCACCTTCGTCGCGGCGGTGACGGCCAAGCTGCCGTTGAACCTGGTGGTGGTGGTGCCGGCGGTGGAAAACGCCATCGACGGCAACGCCTACCGCCCCTCGGACGTGATCACCTCGATGTCGGGCAAGACCATCGAAGTGGGCAACACCGACGCCGAAGGCCGCCTGATCCTGTGCGACGCGCTGACCTACGCGCAGCGCTTCGAGCCGGCCGCGCTGATCGACGTGGCCACCCTGACCGGTGCCTGCCTGGTTGCCCTGGGCCACCAGACCGCCGGCCTGATGACCAAGCACGACGACCTGGCCAACGAACTGCTGGCCGCCGGCGAGCACGTGTTCGACCGCGCCTGGCGCCTGCCGCTGTGGGACGAGTACCAGCCGATGCTGGATTCCAGCTTCGCCGACATCTACAACATCGGCGGCCGCTGGGCCGGTGCGATCACCGCCGGCTGCTTCCTGTCGCGCTTCACCGAAGGCCAGCGCTGGGCCCATCTGGACATCGCCGGCGTGGCCAGCGATGAAGGCAAGCGCGGCATGGCCACGGGTCGCCCGGTCGGCCTGCTGAGCCAGTGGCTGCTGGACCAGGTCGCCCGCGCCTGATGCCCTGCCCGATCGCGGCCGCCCATCGGTGGCCGCGATCCCGCCCGGCCTGGCGCCGGGTTCTCCCTTCGCTCCAGGCCCTGCCATGTCCCGTGCTGATTTCTACCTGATCGCCAAGCCCCGCTTCCTGACCGAGCCGTTGCGGCTGGTCTGTGAGCTGGCCCGCAAGGCCAACGACGCCGGGCTGTTCACCCTGGTGCTGGCACGCGACCAGGCCCAGGCCGAAGAACTGGACGAACTGCTGTGGGCGTTCGACAACGATGCCTACATCCCGCACCAGATCGCCGGCGAAGACATGGACGAGGAAGAGGCGCTGGTGCTGATCGCCGTTCCCGGTACCGAGGCCCCGGCCCGGCCGCTGGTCATCAACCTGCGTGACGACCCCTACCTGGCCGCCTGCGACCGCGTGCTGGAAGTGGTCCCGGCCGACCCGGAAGCGCGCGAACCGCTGCGCGAGCGCTGGCGCCAGTACAAAGCGCTGGGCTTTGAGCTGAACAAGTACGACATGTAACCCGCGTGGCGTCCGTCCGGTCGCCGCCGCCCCCGGAGACCCTTGATGCGCCTGTTGATCGCCCTGATCTTTTCCTGGTTCGCCTTCTTCACCATCGGCCGCCCGATCGCAGGCATCCTCAACGTCTCGAAGGGAGCGCCGACTGTCAGTCGGCTGTCCTTGTCTGGCTGGCGGCCCGCCGCGATCTGGGCCGCCTGCGCGGTCTCACCGTTCCATACCGGCCAGAAGATCCGTCGCGCCTTAGGGCGCTGAGCTTCCGGCACCCCCACCTTCCGTATTCGATCCTGGTTCCCGCATGACCCAACTCGCCTCCAGCTACGACCCCAAAACCTTTGAAACCGCGTTGTACGACGCGTGGGAGAAGGCCGGCCATTTCAAGCCGTCCGGCAAGGGCGAGCCGTACACCATCCTGCTGCCGCCGCCGAACGTGACCGGTACGCTGCACATGGGCCATGCCTTCCAGCAGACCCTGATGGATGCGCTGGTGCGCTACCACCGCATGCGCGGCTACGATACCTTGTGGCAGGTGGGTACCGACCACGCCGGCATCGCCACCGAAATGGTGGTGTCGCGCAACCTGGCGCTGGCCGGCCAGGGCGAAACCCGCGATTCGCTGGGCCGCGACGGCTTCATCGAAAAGGTGTGGGAGTGGAAGGCGCAGTCCGGTGACACCATCGAGCGCCAGATGCGCCGCCTGGGCACCTCCAGCGACTGGTCGCGCAGCACCTTCACCATGGACCCGCAGCCGTCCGAAGCGGTGATCGAGGCCTTCGTGCGCTGGCACGAGCAGGGCCTGATCTACCGTGGCCAGCGCCTGGTCAACTGGGATCCGGTGCTCAAGACCGCCATTTCCGATCTGGAAGTGGAGAGCGTGGAGGAAGACGGTTTCCTGTGGTCGATCAGCTACCCGCTGGCCGATGGCAGCGGCACCCTGACCGTGGCCACCACCCGCCCGGAAACCATGCTGGGCGACACCGCAGTGATGGTGCACCCGGACGATGAGCGCTACGCGCACCTGATCGGCAAGAAGGTGAAGCTGCCGCTGACCGATCGCGAGATTCCGGTGATCGCCGATGATTACGTCGACCGCGAGTTCGGTACCGGCGTGGTCAAGGTGACCCCCGCCCACGATTTCAACGATTACCAGGTTGGCCTGCGCCACAACCTGCCGATGATCAACCTGTTCACCCCGGACGCGGCGATCAACGACAACGCCCCGGAGAAGTACCGCGGGCTGGACCGTTACGACGCGCGCAAGGTGATCCTGGCCGAACTGGAAGACCTCGGCATCCTGGTCGAGACCAAGGCACACAAGCTGCAGGTGCCGCGTGGCGACCGCACCCAGCAGGTGATCGAGCCCTACCTGACCGACCAGTGGTTCGTGAAGATGGACGTGCTGGCCAAGCGCGGCCTGGAGCTGGTCGAGAACGGCAGCATCCAGTTCGTGCCGGCCAACTGGATCAACACCTACCGCCACTGGATGGAGAACATCCAGGATTGGTGCATCAGCCGCCAGCTGTGGTGGGGCCACCGCATTCCGGCGTGGTTCGACGACGCGGGCAACTGCTATGTCGGCCGCGACGAAGCCGAAGCGCGCGCGAAGAACAACCTCGCCGCCGACCTCGCCCTGCACCAGGACAGCGACGTGCTGGAGACCTGGTTCTCCTCGCAGCTGTGGCCGTTCTCCACGCTGGGCTGGCCGAACGAACAGGCGATGGCCGAGCGCGGTTTCGAGCGCTACCTGCCGTCTGCGGTGCTGGTCACCGGCTTTGACATCATCTTCTTCTGGGTGGCCCGCATGATCATGGCCACCGACAGCTTCACCGGGAAGATTCCGTTCAAGGACATCTACATGACCGGCCTGATCCGCGATGCGCAGGGTCAGAAGATGTCCAAGTCCAAGGGCAACGTGCTCGACCCGCTGGACATCATCGATGGTATTTCCATCGAAGACCTGGTCGCCAAGCGCACCACTGGCCTGATGAAGCCCAAGGATGCGCCGAAGATCGAGAAGGCGACCCGCCGCGAGTTCCCCGATGGCATCATCGCCCACGGTGCCGATGCGCTGCGCTTCACCATCGCGGCCCTGGCCACCCACGGCCGCGACATCAAGTTCGACATGAACCGCGCCGAGGGCTACAAGAATTTCTGCAACAAGCTGTGGAACGCCAGCCGCTTCACCCTGATGAACACCGAGGGCAGCACGTTCACCGGTGTGCCTCAGCCGCGGACCGACGCCGAGCGCTGGATTCTCGCGCGCCTGGCGGCGGTCTCGGCCGAAGCCCAGACGCATTTCGCCAACTACCGCTTCGACCTGCTGGCGCAGTGCCTGTACGAATTCGCCTGGAACGAGTTCTGCGACTGGTTCCTGGAGCTGACCAAGCCGGCCCTCAACGGCGCCGACGCCGAGGATGCCAACAGCACCCGCCACACCCTGCTGTACGTGCTCGAAGCGCTGCTGCGCCTGCTGCACCCGCTGATTCCGTTCGTCACCGAGCAGCTGTGGGGCCAGGTCGCCCCGCGCCTGGGCATCACCGATGACACCATCTCCCAGCGCCCGTATCCGACCGCGGAGGAATTCGCTGGTGACTTCGCCCGCGCCGAAGCCGACGTGGAGTGGCTGAAGTCGATGGTCAATGCGCTGCGCCGCGTGCGCAGCGAGTTGAACGTGCCGCCGTCCAAGCTGGTGCCGCTGCTGCTGCAGGGCGGCAATGACGACGACCGCGCGCGCATGACCCGCTTCACCGCCTCGCTGTCGTTCCTGCTCAAGCTGGAGCGCATCGAGTGGCTGGCCAACGGCAGCAACACGCCGCCAGCCGCCACCGCGATCGTGGGCGACCTGACCCTGCTGGTGCCGCTGGAGGGCCTGGTCGATCTGGGCGCCGAACGCGCGCGCCTGGACAAGGAAATCGCCCGGGTGGAATCGGAAAAGGAAAAGAGCGGGACCAAGCTGGCCAAGTTCACCGACAAGGTGCCGGCGGCCGTGGTCGAGCAGGAGCGCGTGCGCCTGGTCGAATGGACCGCGCAGCTGGATGGCCTGCGTTCGCAGCGCGCGAAGCTGTAAGCGCTGGGGGGAGGTAGTGCCACGCCATGCGTGGCTGCCTTCCGGGGCGGGATGACGCGCAGCCACCCATGGGGTGGCTCTACACCACGCGGTCAGAGCGGCGGCATCACCTGGATGTCGTCGTCGACCAGCTCGATGGCCATGACCAGCGCATCCTCGCGCCCCTCGCGGGCGGGGTAATAGCGGGGCCGGCGGCCGATCTCGTTGAAGCCCTCGCTGTGGTACAGCGCCACCGCCGGGGTATTGGACGGGCGCACTTCCAGGAACACGCGGTGCGCGCCGTGGTCGCGGGCCAGCTTCACCAGCGCGCGCAGCAGATGCCGGCCGTGGCCGCGCGACTGGCACAGCGGGTCCACGCAGATATTGAGGATATGGGCTTCATCGGCGGCGATGCTGAGCAGGCCGTAGCCCATCAGCAGGCCGTCCTCTTCCATCGCCAGGCCGGGATAACCGGCGCGCAGGCAGTCCTGGAAGATGCCGCGGGTCCACGGGTACGGATACCCGCGCACTTCGATCGCCATCACCGCATTGAGGTCGCTTTCGCGCAGCGCGCGCAGCGACAACGGCCGTGGCGAGCTCACCGCGCTCACGGGCGGTTCTTCCTGCGCAGGGCACGCAACTGCGGCCACAACGCACGCTTGGCGGCCGCACTGCCGCGCAGTTCATCCAGGTTCCAGCTGGCCATCAAGGCCTGGGTATCCGGTTCGGCGGGGTTGCAGCCGGAGGCACGCAGCAGCGCGATCTGCAGGCGATCAGGCATCCGCACCGCGGCGCGGCGGCCACCGCTCGCGCGCACGGGTGTCGCGGCCGGCGGGCTGCTGGGCGCGCCTTCTTCCACCGTGCGCGGGGCACTGCGCCGTACCGGTGCGGGCGCGTCCGCCGATGGCGCCGGCCGTGCGGGGCGTACGGGCACCGGCGGCTCGGCCACCGGGGCCGCGCGCAGCTCGATCTCCGGCAACACCACCGCCTCGGGCGCGACACTGCCGTCGACGAACACCGTGTAGCCCATGGCCTGCAGCCAGGACTGCTGCGCCGGCGACCACAATGGCGGCAGCGCCTGCCCGCTCACGCGTTCGGCTCGACCGGCCTGCGGGTGCGTTGCCACACCCAGTAGCACGGGCCGGACAGGGCATACACCAGGCCCACCGCGAACAGCACGCGCGGCAGATCGATGACCATGATCGCGATGGCGATCGGCACCAGGGCCAGCGCCAGGAACGGCACGCGGTCCGCGCGCGGCCCCTTCTCGCCACTGCCCTTGAAGCTCCAGAAGCGGATCCGGCTGACCATCAGCAGGGCCGAGACCAGGGTCACGCCGAGGGCGACGTAGCGCAGCTGGTTGCCGTCCCAGCCCAGGTTGCCATCGGCGAAGGCCCAGACGAAGGACATCATCAGGCCGGCGGCGGCCGGGCTGGCCAGCCCGATGAACCAGCGCTTGTCGACCACCGTGACCTGGGTATTGAAGCGGGCCAGGCGCAACGCGGCGCAGGCGGCATACAGGAAGGCGACCGCCCAGCCGACGCGGCCGAGCACCGGGTCGTCGAACTTCAGCCAGGACAGCGACCAGTGGTACATCACCAGGGCCGGGGCCATGCCGAAGCTGACCAGGTCGGCCAGCGAGTCGTACTGCACGCCGAATTCGCTGCTGGTCCCGGTCAGCCGGGCCACGCGGCCGTCCAGGCCGTCCATGACCGCCGCGACGAACACGGCGATGGCGGCATTGACGAAGTCGCCGTTGGCCGCGGCGATGATCGCGTAGAAGCCGGCGAACAGGCCTGCGGTGGTGAACAGGTTGGGCAGCAGGTAGATGCTGCGCGAGCGCGGCGGGGGTTTCAGTTGATCCATGCGGCCAGTTTAGTGGCTGCGGTGCCCTTTGGGGCAGTGCCAGCGCGCCGCCCCCTGCCATTGCTGCCGTGATCGGCTTGCCAGCGCCGGCCCGGGGTGCTGCAATCGCGCTTCTGCCCTGTCTCCGGAGTCGCCATGCGTGCCCTGTCCCGTCTGAGCGCCCTGCTGCTGCTCGCCAGTGCGACGGCCAGTGCCGGCAACGTCTATAAGTGGAAAGACGCCCATGGCGTGACCCAGTATTCGGAGAAGCCGCCCACCGGGCAGAACTACGAGGCCCGCCAGGTCCAACACCGCGACCCGGCCCCGCGCGAGGCGGCGGCCGCCCCGGCCGAGAACAGCGACTGCACCACCGCCCGCGGCAATATCGTCCTGCTCGATGGGCCAGGCAAGGTCATGCAGGACACCGATGGCGACGGCAAGGCCGATACCGCCCTGACCGACGCGCAGCGCAGCGCCCAGAGGACCCTGGCCGAGGCCGCCATCCAGGCGTACTGCACGCCCAAGGCCTGAGCCGCCGGTCCCGGCAAGGGCCAAAACCACCGCCAGCACCCATCGCGGCGGCCAGACTGGCAGAATATCGGCTTCTGCCGTTCAGCGAAGCCGACGATGCGCCTCTCCCAGTTCCACCTGCACACCACCAAGGAAACCCCCAGCGACGCGGAGCTGACCAGCCACCGCTTGATGCTGCGCGCGGGCATGATCCGCAAGCTGGCCTCGGGGCTGTACACCTGGTCGCCGCTGGGCCTGCGCGTGCTGCGCAAGGTCGAGCGCATCGTGCGTGAGGAAATGGAGCGTGCCGGCGCGGTGGAATTCCAGATTCCGACCATCCAGCCCAAGGAACTGTGGGAAGCCACCGGCCGCTGGGAAAAGTTCGGCCCGCAGCTGCTGAAGATCAAGGACCGCAAGGAGCAGGTGTTCTGCTACAGCCCGACCGCCGAAGAGGCCGCTGCCGATTTCGCGCGCCAGGAGCTGTCCAGCTACAAGCAGCTGCCGGTCAATTTCTTCCAGATCCAGACCAAGTTCCGCGACGAGATCCGCCCGCGTTTCGGCGTGATGCGCGCGCGCGAGTTCCTGATGAAGGATGCGTACTCCTTCCACCTGCACGATGAGTGCCTGGTGCGCGAGTACGAAAACATGAAGTCGGCCTATGCCCGCATCTTCACCCGCCTCGGCCTGGATTTCCGCATGGTGCAGGCCGACTCCGGCGCGATCGGTGGCGACGCCTCGCAGGAATTCCACGTGATCGCCGAGTCCGGCGAAGACGCGCTGGTGTTTTCCACCGGCTCGGATTACGCCGCGAACATGGAAGCGGCCATCGCCGCGGCCCCGGGCGAGCGCCCGGCCGCCAGCGAAGCACTGCGCAAGGTCGACACGCCCACGCAGAAAACCTGTGAAGCCGTGGCCGCCCTGCTCGGCCTGGGCCTGGAGCGCACGGTCAAGTCGATCGCGATCATGAGCGAGGGCGGCTTCGTGCTGGCGCTGGTGCGTGGCGATCACGACGTCAATGAAATCAAACTCGGTAAAGTCGAGGGCCTGCAGGGCTACCGCATGGCCAGCGAGGCGGAGATCGCCACGCACCTGGGCAGCCAGCCCGGTTTCCTCGGCCCGCTCAATCCGGCCCAGCCGATCCGCATCGTCGCCGACCGCGACGTCGCCGCGCTGGCCGATTTCGTCGTCGGCGCCAACGAAGCCGGTTTCCACATCGCCGGCGTCAACTGGGGCCGTGACCTGCCCGAACCGGAAGTGGCGGACATCCGCAACGCCAAGGCCGGTGATCGTGCTGCCGATGGCGGTGAACTCAAGATCGCGCGCGGCATCGAGGTCGGCCACGTGTTCCAGCTCGGCCGCCAGTATGCGCAGGCGTTGAATGCGACCGTGCTCGACGAGAACGGCAAGGCCGCGGTACTGGCGATGGGCTGCTACGGCATCGGCATTTCGCGCATCGTGGCTGCGGCGATTGAACAGAATCATGACGACGCCGGCATTATCTGGCCCGACGCTATGGCGCCGTGGCAGGTGGTGGTCTGCATGATCAACCCGAAGCAGGACGAGACCGTGTCGGCCACTGCCGCCGAGCTGCTTGCACAGCTGCAGGCCGCCGGCCTGGACGTGGCCCTGGACGACCGCGGCCTGCGCCCGGGCGCGATGTTTGCCGACATGGAACTGATCGGCGTGCCGCACCGGATCGTGGTGTCCGAACGCGGTGTCGCCGCCGGCACGTTCGAGTACCGCGCGCGCAGCGCCGCCGAAGCCGAAGTCCTGGACAAGGAAGCACTGCTGGCGAAGTTGACGCAGTAATGACAAAGGCCGGGTGAATAACCCGGCCTTTTCAATGGCGGACCCGGTTTCAATATCTCCGGTTTGTTTGTGTATTTCGCAAAAGAGAATGTATGCTGTTTCCGATGCCAAGGACCGGCTCACCCTGTCCTTAATATATTGCGGAGTAGTAGATGAGCATTGACCTGAGCGGCCTGTCCGCCAAAGAGCTGGGCGCGCTGATCAAGAACGCCAAGAAGCAGCAGACCATCGTGGCCAAGCGTCCGGCGATCAGCAAGGTCCGCGCGCAGCTGACCAAGCTGGCCAAGGCCCAGGGCTATTCGGTGGAAGAACTGTTCGGCGGCGCCGCCCCGGCCGCACGCGGTCGTGCCGCGGGCAAGGCGACCAAGGCCCTGGCCAAGGCCGTGCGCAAGCTTGGCAAGGTGGCCCCGAAGTACCGCAACCCGGCCAACCCGAAGGAAACCTGGACCGGCCGTGGCAAGCAGCCGCGCTGGCTGGCCGCGCATACCGCCAAGGGCAAGAAGGTCGAAGAGTTCCTGATCAAGAAGTAAGCCGGTCAGTTACTGACGCACATGGAAACGCCGGCCTCGCGCCGGCGTTTTCGTTCCTGGTGCACACCTGCGCGATGGCCGCGGCGGTCAGAGATTCTTGCGTGCCGGGATCAGCAGATTGCCGAACAGCAGCCCGGCCACCAGTGCCATCACCACGTTGAGCACAGTCATCAGCACGGTCTGGCCGGCGCTCATGTCCTGCTGCTGGACCAGGGTCAGCACGCCACGCAGGCTGGTACTGCCGGGCACCAGCATGATGATGCCGGGCAAGCGGATGATCGCGCCCGGGCGCTGCGCCAGGCGACCAAACAGGTTGCCTGCGGCCGTGAGCAGCATCGCCGACATGAAAATGCCGGCCGGTATGCCCCAGGCCTGGCCCGCGAATTTTGAAATCGCATAGCCGGCCACCGCCGCGGCCATCACCCACGGAAAATCGCGCCGGTTGGCTTTGAACAGCATCGCGAACGCGAAGGCGGCCAGCAGCAACGCACCCCACTCGACCCAATCGGCCTGTGGACGCGACGCGCGCACCAGCGGTTCCAGCCCGACGATGCCGGACAGGGTCACCGCGATCACCGCGCCCACCGTCAATTTCAGAATCGTGGTCACCGCC
Organism: Stenotrophomonas sp. RIT-551; assembly: GCF_026241915.1. NCBI lineage: Bacteria > Pseudomonadati > Pseudomonadota > Gammaproteobacteria > Lysobacterales > Lysobacteraceae > Stenotrophomonas > Stenotrophomonas sp. RIT-551. Next base: position 344,730 of record NZ_JAPJIU010000002.1, read on the forward strand.
CCGGCGAAGCGTGCCGTCCCCGAGACCCAGTGCTGGCTGGCCAGTTCGTTGACCGCATTGGTCAGCGACATCCCGGGCAGCAGCACCACCAGCGAGGCGATGATCACCGTATTGAGGTTGAGCGCGCCGATGAACGAGGCCACCAGCGTTGCCACCGAACCGGCCAGCAGCGCCGCCAGGGCTTCGTTGGCCTCGCGCGTGGCCGGGCGGCGGTCGGTGTACATGCCCATGACGCCGATCAGCAGCCCGATCACGCCGGCGGTGGCGATATCCAGCCACGGCAGTTTCCACAGCCCGGCCACGCCGGCCGCGCCGAGGCTGTAGGAGAGAATCGTGCGGACCTTGCCCCAGCGCCCGGGGTCCTTGTCCAGCTGCCGCAGCGCGGTATGCCCCTGCGCGATGCTCATGGTGCCGTTGGCCACCGCATCGGTGATCTGGTCGGCGATGCTGAGTTTATGCAGATCGTTTTCGCCCGGGGCCAGGCGGATCACGCGGGTGATGTCCGACGAACCGATCGCCTTGGTCGGGTCGCTGAAACTCAGGATCAGGCCGGTCGGGTTCGACCACGGCTCGCAATCCAGATCCAGCCGCTGCGCCAGGGCGACCACCGCCGCCTCCAGCCGCTGCGCGGTGGTGCCATAGCTGTGCAGGCGCCCGGCCATTTCCGAAACGAAGGCCACGCGCTGAGCGTAGGTGGCAGGTGGTGCAACGATGGTGGGGGCGTCGGCAGACATGCGCCGTAGTATTACCCGAACACGCCCCGGCCTGAAGAATCCCGGTGTCATGATGCAGCCGCGCGCATGCCCGGCAGTGCCGAGCGGCGTGCATGGACCGGTCCGGCGCATACGCGAGCCATGCACCCGGACAGGGTATGCTGCGCGCAGGACGCCTACATGACCTCAGACCAAGCCCCCCATCTCGAGCAGGATGCCCAGGACCCCGGCCTGATCCGGTTGTCTGGCCATTGGACATTACGCACCGCGCTGGACGCGGCCGAAGTGCTGCGCGGCCTCCCGGAGAAAGTGACCGGCCTGGACGCCAGCGGCATCACCCTGCTCGATTCGGCCGGCGTGCTGCAGCTGCTGCGTGTCGCGCACCGCGCCGACCTGGGCGAGGACGCGGTGACGTTCCGCGAGGAGCATCGCGCGCTGGTCTCCACCATCGAGGAAGTCGCCGACGACCGGCCCAAGGCCAAACGCGACTTCGGCGTGCTGGCCGCGCTGGAACGACTCGGTGTCAGCGTGCACGGCATGGGCCACAACATCGTGGCGTTGGCCAGTTTCCTGGGCGAGAACCTGGTCAAGGGCGCGCGCCTTATAAAGGAACCGCGCCGCTTCCGTCTTACTGCCACCGTCGCGCAGATGGAGCAGGTCGGCCTGGACGCGGTGCCGCTGGTGGCCCTGCTGTCGTATCTGGTCGGCGCGGTGATCGCCTTCCTCGGCTCCACGATCCTGCGCGACTTCGGCGCGGAGATCTATGTAGTCGAACTGGTCAGCATCGCCTTCCTGCGCGAGTTCGCGGTGCTGTTGACCGCCATCGTGCTGGCCGGCCGCACCGCCAGTGCGTTCACCGCGCAGATCGGCGCGATGAAGGCCCGCGAAGAAATCGACGCGATGAAGACGCTCGGCCTGGACCCGGTCGACCTGCTGGTGCTGCCGCGCCTGATCGCCCTGCTGATCACCCTGCCGCTGCTGACCTTCATCGCCATGGTCGCCGGCCTGGCCGGTGGCATCACCGTGGGCGCGTTCGATCTGGATATTCCGCCGCAGATGTACATCGCGCGGATGCACGACACCATGGAAGTGCGCAACATGCTGGTCGGCCTGTCCAAGGCCCCGGTGTTCGCGCTGGTGATCGGCCTGATCGGCTGCCTGGAAGGCCTCAAGGTTGAAGGCACCGCGCAGTCGGTCGGTGAGCGCACCACCTCCAGCGTGGTGCAGGCGATTTCGCTGGTGATCATCCTCGACGCGTTCGCCGCGCTGTGGTTCATGAAGATGGGCTGGTAACCGATGAGCACCGATACCGCCCCGGCCATGGACCGCGACGACGCCGCCACCGGTGATGGTGAACTGCTGATCCGCGTGCGCGGGCTGACCAACCGTTTCGGCGCGCAGGTCGTGCACGACGGGCTGGACCTGGACGTGCGCCGCGGCGAGATTCTCGGCGTGGTCGGCGGCTCGGGTACCGGCAAATCGGTGTTGATGCGCAGCATCCTCGGCCTGCGCACGCCCGATGACGGCCAGATCGAGGTACTCGGCGTCGACGCCCGTTCCAGCGACCCGGCCAACCGCCTGCATATCGAACGCAATACCGGCGTGCTGTTCCAGGATGGCGCCCTGTTCTCCTCGCTCACCGTGGGCGAGAACGTGCAGGTGCCGCTGAAGGAACACCACGGCGAGCTGCCCGAGCGCTGGCATTACGAGCTGGCCCTGCTCAAGGTGAAGCTGGCCGGCCTGCCGGCCGATGCGATCAACAAGCTCCCCTCGCAGCTGTCCGGCGGCATGCGCAAGCGCGCCGGCCTGGCCCGGGCGCTGGCGCTGGACCCGCCGCTGCTGTTCCTGGACGAGCCCACCGCCGGGCTGGATCCGATCGGCGCGGCCGCCTTCGACCGCCTGATCAAGACCCTGCAGGAAGCGCTGGGCCTGACGGTCTTCCTGATCACACATGATCTGGACACGCTGTATGCGATCTGTGACCGGGTGGCGGTGCTGGCCGACAAGAAAGTCATCGCCAATGCCCCGCTGCACGAGATCGAACAACTGGACCACCCGTGGATCCAGGAGTACTTCCACGGACCGCGCGCGCGTGCTGCGCGCGATGCAAAGCACGAGAGCGAGTAAGCCATGGAAACCAAAGCCAATTACGTCCTGATCGGCGCCTTCACCCTGATAGTGGGCCTGGCGCTGCTGGCCTTCGGCCTGTGGGCCGCCAAGTACTCCTCCGATCGCACCTGGACCGAGTACCGCGTGGTGTTCCGCGAGGCCGTCACCGGCCTGTCAGTCGGCAGCCCGGTGCAGTACAACGGCATCGCGGTCGGCTCGATCACCGAACTGAACCTGGTACCGGACGATCCGCGCCAGGTGGTCGCACGGATCCGCCTGAACTCCAATACGCCCGTCAAGACCGACACCCGCGCCAAGCTGGCGATCACCAGCCTGACCGGCCCGTCGATCATCCAGCTCAGTGGCGGCACGCCGCAGTCGCCCGCGCTGACCGCGGTCAACAAGGATCCGGCCCCGATCATCCCGACCACCCCCTCGGCGCTGCAGAACATCACCGACGTGGCCAACCGCATCGTCGAGCGCATGGACCAGGTGCTCAGCGACCGCAACGTGGCCAGCATCAACGCCACCCTGGCCAACCTGGAAACCATCAGCGGCGGCCTGGCCGACCGCGACCAGGGTACCCAGGCGCTGCTGCTGAGCGCGCGTGATGCCGCCCGCAGCCTGGACGTGACCCTCAAGAGCACCAATGGCACCATCCAGCGGCTGGACAAGAATCTGGTGCAGCAGCTGCCGCCGATCCTGGACAAGCTGGAAACCACGCTGAGCAAGCTGGACTCGGCGGCCGGCAATGCCGACTCGATCCTTGGCGAGAACCGGGCCGCGATCAACAGCTTCGCCAATGATGGCCTGGCCCAGCTCGGCCCGACCCTCACCGAGCTGCGCGGCCTGATCCGCGACCTGCGCCGGGTCAGCGACCGCCTGGACAACAACCCGGCACGCTATCTGCTCGGCCGTGACGCACCCAAGGAGTTCGAACCCAAATGAACCACGCGACCTTCTTCCGGCCCCTGCTGCCGATCGCCCTGATCGCCGCGCTTGGCGGCTGCTCGCTGCTGGGCAGCAACGAACGCAGCGCGGTGACGATCTATTCGCCCGTGGTGCGCATCCAGGCCGACCCGAGCTGGCCGACCGTCGATTGGCAGCTGGTGCTGGTCAAGCCCAGCGCCGCCCGCGTGGTCGACAGCCCGCGCATCAACGTACGTCCGACCCCCTCCGAGCTGGAGGTCTACAAGGGCGTGAGCTGGGCCCAGCCGGCCACCGACATGCTCGACGACGCGCTGGTGCGCGGCTTCGAGGATTCCGGCCGCATCAACGGCGTGGCCCGGGTCACCACCGGCATCCGCGCCGACTACAAGCTGGCCATGGACGTGCGCCGTTTCGAAGCCGATTACCGCGGCCAGGCCACCCCGACCGCGCTGATCGAAGTGAATGCCAAACTGATCCACGTGATCGACCAGCGCGTGGTCGCCGACCGCACCTTCCGCCAGGAAAACCCGGTGGGCAGCACCGACGTCGCCCAGGTCACCGCCGCGCTGGAACAGGGGCTGCAGACACTGACCACGAACGTGGTGGGCTGGACGCTGGTGACCGGCGAGCAGGATCACGCCCGCAGCGCGGTTACCCCTGCCCGGGTGCGTTGATCCAGCGGAAGGTGAGATTGAGGCGCTCGGCCAGCGGCCGGGCGCTTTTCGGCAGGCAATGCTGGTAAAGGCGCTGGGTCTGCCCACCCATCACCAGCAGATCGCCATGGTCCAGCAGGACCTCGGCCTTTTTCGCATGGTCGTCCCGTCGCCGCAGCAGGAACCGCCGCCCCGCGCCCAGGCTCAGTGACGCGATCACCGGCGCCGGCCCCAGCTCGGGCTCGTTGTCACTGTGCCAGCCCATCCCGTCATCACCATCGCGGTAACGGTTGAGCAGCACGCTGTTGAACGCGTGGCCACAGAATGCGGCCAGCTGATCCCGAAGCGGCAGCAGCGCCGGATGCCACGGCTGCGGCACGAAGTCGGTACCGGAATAGCGGTAGCGGGCGGCCGGGTCGCCCATCCAGCAGCTCAGCCGCGGGGAATCGACCTGGCGGCCGAACATGCGGATCCTGTGCACCTCCCACGGGACATCCTCGCGCAGCGTGCGCTGGAGGGTGTCGGCGGCGTCGCGGGGTAGCCAATGGCGGTGCCAGTGCACCTCAGCCTCGCGCAGATGCAGATCCATGGAATCCTCAACGACTATCGTGGTGCCCGTCGCACGGGCACCACGGCGGCGACAGCGATCAGGCCTGGCCGAAGGCCACGCCGGTCTTTTCCTTCAGCTCATCGATACCCACGCCCGGCGCGGACTCGATCAGCACCAGGCCCTTGTCGGTGACATCGAACACGGCCAGGTCGGTGATGATGCGATCGACCACGCCAACCCCGGTCAGCGGCAGATTGCATTCGGGCAGAATCTTGTGCTCGCCGTTCTTGGCGGTGTGCTCCATCAGCACCACCACGCGCTGAACGCCGGCGACCAGATCCATCGCCCCGCCCATGCCCTTGACCATCTTGCCGGGCACCATCCAGTTGGCCAGATCGCCCTTGTCGGTGACCTGCATCGCGCCGAGGATGGCCAGGTTGATATGACCGCCACGGATCATCGCGAAGCTGTCGTGGCTGCCAAAGTAGCTGGCGCCCGCGCGTGCGGTCACCGTCTGCTTGCCGGCGTTGATCAGGTCGGCATCCACGTCGGCTTCGGTCGGGAACGGGCCGATGCCGAGCAGACCATTTTCGGACTGCAGCCAGACATCCACGCCGTCGGGAATGTGGTTGGCGACCAGGGTGGGCAGGCCGATGCCCAAGTTCACGTAGGCGCCGTCGGTCAGTTCGCGCGCGGCGCGCTGTGCCATTTCATCGCGGGTCCAGGCCATCTCAGTTCGCCTCCTGGCGCACGGTATGCTGTTCGATACGCTTCTCGGGGTGCGGGTTGTGCACGATGCGGTGCACGTAGATGCCCGGCAGGTGCACCTGGTCCGGGTCGATGCTGCCCACCGGCACCACCTCTTCCACTTCCACGATGCACAGCTTGCCGGCCATCGCGCAGGCCGGGTTGAAGTTGCGCGCGGTCTTGCGGAACACCAGGTTGCCGGCCTCGTCGGCCTTCCAGGCCTTGACCAGCGCTACGTCGGCCCGCAGCGCGGTCTCCATCACGTAGTGCTTGCCGTCGAACTCGCGGGTTTCCTTGCCTTCGGCCACCACCGTGCCGTAGCCGGTCGCGGTGAAGAAGGCCGGAATGCCCGCACCGCCGGCGCGCAGCCGCTCGGCCAGGGTGCCCTGCGGGTTGAACTCCAGCTCCAGCTCGCCGGCCAGATACTGACGTTCGAACTCCTTGTTCTCGCCCACGTAGGAGGAGATCATCTTGCGGATCTGGCGGGTCGCCAGCAGCTGGCCGAGGCCGAAGCCATCCACGCCCGCATTGTTGGAGATCACAGTCAGGTCCTTGGCACCGGTATCGCGCAGCGCGGCGATCAGGGCCTCGGGAATACCGCACAGGCCGAACCCGCCGACCGCCAGGGTCTGGCCATCGGCGATGGCGCCTTGCAGCGCTTCAGCCGCACTGGCGTACTGCTTGCCACGTCGCCCGGCGTTGTCTGGGGACTTGCTCATCTACGCCCTCACCTCGTTGATGTAAGCGGCCATTGTAGCCATTGCCCGGGGCTTTCCCTGCCCCCGGGGTCCGGCGTTGACCCGGCCCGCACCGGTGAAAACGATTCCCATACACGGCAGCGGCTAAACTAGTGCGCTGACTGTCAGAAGGACTGAATAGATGACGCTCCCCGCATTCAAGGCGTACGACATCCGCGGCCGGGTTCCGGATGAACTGAACGAAGATCTGGCCCGCCGCATCGGCGTGGCCCTGGCCGCCCAGCTGTCGCCCGGCACGGTGGTGGTGGGCCACGATGTCCGCCTGACCAGCGGGGCCCTGCAGGATGCCCTGGCAGCCGGCCTGCGCGGCGCCGGCCGCGAGGTGCTCGACATCGGGCTGTGCGGGACTGAAGAAGTCTATTTCCAGGTCGACCACCTGAAGGCGGCCGGCGGGGTAATGGTCACCGCCAGCCATAATCCGATGGATTACAACGGCATGAAGCTGGTCAAGGAGCAGGCCCGTCCGATCAGCTCCGATACCGGCCTGTTCGCGATCTCCGACGCGGTCGAGGCCGACCAGGCCCCCGCGGCCGAGCCGAGCGCCGGCCTGCAGTCGCATCCGGACAAGAGCGCCTACATCGCCCACCTGCTGAGCTACATCGAGCCCAAGGCACTCAAGCCGCTGAAGCTGGTGGTCAATGCCGGCAACGGCGGCGCCGGCACGATCGTGGATCTGCTCGCCCCGCACCTGCCGCTGGAGTTCATCCGCATCTGCCATGAACCCGACGGCAGCTTCCCCAACGGCATCCCCAATCCGCTGCTGCCGGAGAACCGCGAGCTCACCGCGCAGGCCGTGCGCGAGCATGGCGCGGACTTCGGCATCGCCTGGGATGGCGATTTCGACCGCTGCTTCTTCTTCGACCACAACGGCCGCTTCATCGAAGGCTATTACCTGGTCGGCCTGCTCGCCCAGGCGATCCTGGCGCGCCAGCCCGGCGGCAAGATCGTGCACGACCCGCGCCTGACCTGGAACACGGTGGAAATGGTCGAGGAAGCCGGTGGCCAGCCGGTGCTGTGCAAGAGCGGCCATGCCTTCATCAAGGAAAAGATGCGCTCGGAAAATGCCGTCTATGGCGGCGAGATGAGCGCGCATCACTATTTCCGCGAGTTCGCCTACGCCGATTCCGGGATGATCCCGTGGCTGCTGATCGCCGCGCTGGTCTCCGAGTCCGGCCGCTCGCTGGCCGACCTGGTCGAGGCGCGCATGCAGAAGTTCCCGTGCAGCGGCGAGATCAACTTCAAGGTGGCCGACGCCAAGCGTTCCGTTGCCCGCGTGATGGAGCATTACGCCGCGCAGGCACCGTCGCTGGACCACACCGATGGCATCAGCGCCGATTTCGGCGACTGGCGCTTCAACCTGCGCAGCTCCAATACCGAGCCGCTGCTGCGCCTGAATGTTGAAACCCGCGGCGACGCAGCGCTGCTGCGCGCACGCACCGATGAAATTTCCCAGTTGCTCAAGGACGCCTGAGGCGAATACCCCACCATGCAGAACCTTCTTCCCGTCATCCTTTCCGGTGGTTCCGGCACCCGCCTGTGGCCGCTGTCGCGCGAGTCCTACCCCAAGCAGTTCCTGGCCCTGGCTGGCGAACAGACCATGCTGCAGGCGACCTGGCAGCGCGTGGCCCGGATCGCCGGCCGCGCGCCGCTGATCGTCGCCAACGAGGAACACCGCTTCGTGGCCGCCGAGCAGCTGCAGCAGCTGGGCGTGCAGCCGCAGGCGATCCTGCTGGAGCCGGTCGGCCGCAATACCGCACCTGCCATCGCGGTGGCGGCGCTGGAAGCGACCCGTGATGGCGATGATGCGCTGCTGCTGGTGCTTCCTTCAGACCACGTGATTGCCGACGAGAATGCGTTCCGTGCTGCGGTGCTGCGTGCGGTGCCGGCCGCGGAGTCCGGCAAGCTGGTGACCTTCGGCATCGTGCCGACCGGCCCGGAAACCGGCTATGGCTACATCAAGGCGGCCTCCGGCGGCGATGTCCGCGCCGTGGACCGGTTTGTCGAGAAGCCGGATGCACAGACCGCGACCGCTTACGTGCAGTCGGGCGAGTACTTCTGGAACAGCGGCATGTTCCTGTTCAAGGCGTCCCGATTCCTGGCCGAGCTGGAGACGTTCCACCCCGCCATGCTGGCCGGCAGCCGCACCGCCTGGCAGCAGGCGCGTCGTGACAGCGATTTCACCCGCCTGGACAAGGACGCCTTCGCCGCCGTGCCGTCGGATTCCATCGACTATGCAGTGATGGAAAAGACCGCTGATGCGGTGGTCGTGCCGCTGGATGCCGGCTGGAACGACGTGGGCTCGTGGACCGCGCTGCGTGATGTATCCGAACAGGATGGGAATGGCAACGCGCACCACGGCGATGTGATCGCGATCGACTGCCGCAACACCTTCGCCTACGGCGAGCGGCTGATCGCGCTGGTCGGCCTGGACGATGTGATCGTGGTGGAAACCGATGATGCGGTGATGGTCGGCAAGAGCGACCGCATGCAGGAGATCAAGCAGGTGGTCGCGCAGATCAAGGCCGACGGGCGCCCCGAAGCAACCTGGCACCGCAAGGTGTACCGCCCCTGGGGCGCGTACGACTCGATCGATAACGGTTCCCGCTTCCAGGTCAAGCGCATCACCGTCAAGCCGGGTGCAACGCTGAGCCTGCAGATGCACCACCACCGTGCCGAGCACTGGATCGTGGTCAGCGGCACGGCCGAGGTGACCCGCGGCGAGGAAGTGCTGCTGCTCACCGAGAACCAGAGCACGTACATTCCGCTGGGCGTGACCCATCGCCTGAAGAACCCGGGCAAGCTGCCGCTGGAACTGATCGAAGTGCAGTCCGGCAGCTATCTGGGCGAGGACGATATCGTGCGGTTTGAAGATACCTACGGTCGTACCTGATCGACGGTAGGCAGATAAACAGAAAACCCGGCCAAGGCCGGGTTTTTTATTGCGGGTAGAGCCACGCCATGCGTGGCTGCCCTGCCTGGGATCCTGACACCGCGTCAGCCACGCATGGCGTGGCTCCACGTCTGGCTCAACCGTCCGCGATGACCCGCTTCAGGCCGTCCTGCCAGCTCGGCAGCACGACGCCGAAGTCCTGCTCCAGCTTCGCCACATCCAGGTGCGAATAGGCGGGGCGCTTGGCCGGCGTGGGGTACTCGGCCGTAGTGATCGCCTCGACTTTCGGCGCCCGCGGCAGCACGCCTGTTGCCACCGCTTCCGCAAAGATCGCCTCGGCAAAGCCGTGCCAGCTGGTCTCGCCCTTGGCCGTCAGATGCCACGTGCCCGACAGTGCGCCGTCGTGCTGCAGCGCCTGCGCGGTCACATCGGCAATCAACGCTGCCGGCGTCGGCGTACCGACCTGATCAGCCACCACACGCAGGACGTCGCGCTCGGCCCCCACCCGCAGCATCGTGCGCAGGAAGTTGGCGCTGTGCGAGGCGTATACCCAGGCCGTGCGGAAGATCAGGTGGCGTCCACCGGCCGCACGGATGGCTTGCTCACCGGCCAGCTTGCTGGCGCCATATACGCCCAGCGGGGCGGTTGCATCGTCTTCCCGGTACGGGCGCGTGCCCTGCCCGTCGAACACGTAATCGGTGGAGTAATGCACCAATGGGACGCCGGCCTGCGCGCACCACTGCGCCAGCACGCCTGGCGCTTCTGCATTGGCGCGGAACGCGGCATCGCGGTCGCCCTCGGCGCGGTCGACCGCCGTGTAGGCGGCGGCATTGACCACCACCGTCGGCTGGACGCGGTCCAGCAATGCGGCCAGCGAGGCGGGCTGGTCGAAGTCGGCCACTTCGCACGCGCTGCCATCGGGCAGCGCGCCGCTGCGCGTGGTCGCCACGATCGTCCCCAGCGGGGCCAGCGCGCGTTGCAGTTCCTGGCCAAGCTGGCCATTGGCCCCCAGCAGCAGGATCGTCACGGCTGGTAGACCGGCAGGCGGTCCTCGGCGATGTCCTTCAGGAACGGCGCGGACTCGTCCTTGGCCGACAGCGTGGGTGCGCTGATCGGCCAGTCGACGGCGATGTCGGCATCGTTCCAGCGGACGCCGGCGTCGAAGTCCTTCAGGTACACCTCGGTGCACAGATAGCTGAAGATCGCGCGTTCGGAGAGTACAGCGAAACCATGCGCGAAGCCTTCCGGAATCCAGAACTGCTTTTTGTTATCCGCGCTCAGCACCACGGCGGCCCACTGGCCGAAGGTCGGCGAGCCGCGACGGATATCCACGGCCACGTCGTAGACTTCGCCTTCAAGCACGCTGACCAGCTTGCCCTGCGGCCGCGGCCACTGGTAATGCAGGCCGCGCAGCACGCCCTTGGACGAGCTGGAGACGTTGCTCTGTACGAATTTCGTCGGCAGTCCATGCTCACCGAAGCGGGCCGCGTTCCAGGTCTCGAAGAAGAACCCGCGCTCGTCGCCGAACACGGCAGGCTCGATCACCACGCAACCGGGCAGCTTGGTTTCGACAATCTTCACGGCACTACTCCTCGCACAGCCAGCGTGTGCAGGTACTGGCCGTAGCCGTTCTTGATCAACGGCGCTGCCAGCCTCTCCAGCTGCTCGGCATTGATCCAGCCCTGGCCGAAGGCGATTTCTTCCGGGCAGCAGACCTGCAGGCCCTGGCGGGTCTGGATGGTCTCGATGAAGTTGGAGGCTTCCAGCAGCGACTGGTGGGTACCGGTATCCAGCCACGCATAGCCACGACCCAGCGCTTCCAGATGCAGGTTGCCCTCGCGCAGGTAACGCTGGTTGAGATCGGTGATTTCCAGCTCGCCACGCGGCGAGGGCTTCAGTTCGGCGGCGTAATCGCTGGCGTTGCCGTCGTAGAAGTACAGCCCGGTGACGGCATAGTTCGACCGCGGCTTCTCCGGCTTCTCGACCAGGTCGATGACCTTGCCGGCGGCGTCGAATTCGGCCACGCCGTAGCGCTCCGGATCATTGACCCAGTAGCCGAACACCGTGGCACCGGTATCGCGCTGGTCGGCATTGCGCAGCACCTCACGCAGGCCATGGCCGTGGAAGATGTTGTCGCCCAGCACCAGGCAGCTCGGCTTGCCGCCGATGAACTCCTTGCCGATCAGGTAGGCCTGCGCCAGCCCGTCCGGACTCGGCTGCACGGCGTACTCGATGTTCATGCCCCACTGCGAGCCGTCGCCGAGCAGGCTCTGGAACAGCGCCTGCTCGTGCGGCGTGTTGATGATCAGCACGTCGCGGATCCCGGCCAGCATCAGCACGCTGAGCGGGTAGTAGATCATCGGCTTGTCGTACACGGGCAGCAGCTGCTTGCTGACGCCCTTGGTGATCGGATACAGGCGCGTGCCCGAACCACCCGCGAGGATGATGCCCTTGCGTTGAGTCATGCGGTTGTCCTCTGTCTGGTGATCACCGCACTCAGGCGGTGGTGCCGATGCGCTGCAGGCGGTAGCTGCCGTCGAGTACGCCGTTGACCCAGTCCTGGTTGTCCAGGTACCAGTCCACGGTGAAGCCGATGCCCTGCTCGAAGGTGTACTTCGGTTCCCAGCCCAGCTGGTCCTTGAGCTTGGAGGCATCGATCGCGTAGCGGCGGTCATGGCCGGGGCGGTCGGTCACATAGGTGATCTGGCTGGCGCGCGGCTGGCCATCCTCACGCGGGCGGCGTGCATCGAGCAGTGCGCAGATCGCCTGCACCACTTCGATGTTCTGCTTCTCGGAGTTGCCGCCGACGTTGTAGGTCTCGCCGACCTGGCCCTTGGCCAGCACGGTGCGGATCGCTTCGCAGTGGTCGCTCACGAACAGCCAGTCGCGCACCTGCTTGCCATCGCCGTAGACCGGCAGCGGCTCACCGGCCAGCGCCTTGGCGATCACCAGCGGGATCAGCTTCTCGGGGAAGTGGTACGGGCCGTAGTTGTTGGAGCAGTTGGTGGTCAGCACCGGCAGCCCGTAGGTGTGGTGGAACGCACGCACCAGATGGTCCGAGGCCGCCTTGGACGCCGAGTACGGCGAGTTCGGCGCATACGGGGTGGTCTCGCTGAACTTGCCGGTCTCGCCGAGGGTGCCGTAGACCTCATCGGTGGATACGTGCAGGAAGCGGAACGCCTGGCCCTTGTCGGCCGGCAGCGCCTTCCAGTAATCGCGCACGGCTTCCAGCAGCGCCAGGGTGCCGACCACGTTGGTCTGGATGAACGCGCCCGGGCCGTCGATGGAACGGTCCACGTGGCTTTCGGCGGCGAAGTTCAGCACCGCGTCGGGCTGGTGCTCGGCCAGCAGGCGCGATACCAGCGCTTGGTCGCCGATGTCGCCCTCGACGAACACGTGGTCCGGATTGCCCTCAAGCGTGGCCAGGGTCTTGAGGTTGCCCGCGTAGGTCAGCGCATCGAGGTTGATGACGCGCACGCCTTTGGCGACCGCTTCGAGGACAAAGTTACCGCCAATGAATCCGGCTCCGCCGGTGACAAGCCATGTGGGCACTACCCATTCTCCTGTTCGATATGCGCGCAGGGGCCTGATGGCGCCCCGACTCAGCGCCACAGGATACATGGCGGCCGTCTTCACGACTGCCCGCGCAGTGTGAACAACAGACCTCACCCCGCAATTTCATGTCGCAATGCAGCATAACCATACGCATTCGCATGGTCCCCCCGGGCCAGTTAGAATCGCGGTCCCACCCCCGAACCGGTTGCTACTCAAAGAACCGGACGTTCTCCCGTTATTGAAGGATCCAGCACCAGATGAAAATCCTCGTCGCGTACAAGCGCGTGGTGGACTACAACGTCCGCATTCAGGTCAAGCCGGACGGTTCCGGCGTGGTCACCGACGGCGTCAAGCTGTCCCCCAACCCGTTCGATGAAATCGCCCTGGAAGAAGCGCTGCGCCTGCGCGACAAGGGCATCGCCACCGAGGTCGTGGTCGCCACGATCGCACCGGCCGATGCCCAGGCGCACCTGCGCAACGGCCTGGCCATGGGCGCCAACCGCGCCATCCATGTCGTGACCGACCAGGCGATCCAGCCGCTGACGGCCGCCCGCACCCTGCTCAAGCTGGTCGAGAAGGAACAGCCGGACCTGGTGATCCTCGGCAAGCAGGCCATCGACGACGATGCCAACCAGACCGGCCAGATGCTGGCCACGCTGTGGGGGCGCCCGCAGGCGACCTTCGCCAGCAAGCTGGAGATCGCCGACGGCAAGGCCACGGTGACCCGTGAAGTCGACGCCGGCCTGGAAACGCTGGAAGTCGACCTGCCGGCCGTGGTCACCACGGACCTGCGCCTGAACGAGCCGCGCTTCATCAAGCTGCCCGACATCATGAAGGCCAAGGCCAAGCCGCTGGAAACCCTGCAGCTGGCCGACCTCGGCGTTGAAGCCGCCGATACCTTCAAGACCACCCAGTACGCCGCGCCGGTCAAGCGCAGCAAGGGCGTGATGGTCAAGGACGCGGCCGAACTGGTCGCTGCACTCAAGCAGAAGGGGTTGCTGTAATGACCAAGATCCTCGTTGTCGCTGAACACCACGACGGCAAGCTCAACGCCGCCACCGCCAAGACCGTCAGTGCGGCCGCTGCGATCAGCGGCGCCAGCATCGACGTGCTGGTGCTGGCCGCCGACGCGTCCGCAGCCGCCGCTGAAGCAGCGCAGCTGGCCGGCGTCGCCAAGGTGCTGACCGTGACCAACGCCGCCAACGCGCAGGCGCTGGCCCAGGTCCTGGCCCCGCAGATCGCGCAGCTGGCCACCGGCTACACCCACGTGTTCGGCCCCTCCACCACCTTCGGCAAGGACCTGATGCCGTGCGTGGCCGCCCTGCTGGGCGTCAACCAGGTCTCCGACCTGATGACCGTCGAAGGCAGCCACACCTTCAAGCGCCCGATCTATGCGGGCAACGCCATCATCACCGTCGAGGTGCCGGCCGACCAGATCGTGGTCGCCACCGTGCGCGCTGCCTCGTGGCCGGAAGCGGCCAAGGGCGGCACCGCCTCCGTGGAAGCGGCCAACGTGGATGCGGCCCTGCCGAGCCACACCCGCTTCATCGGCCTGGCCGCCGGCGCGACCGACCGACCGGACCTGCAGAGCGCCAAGCGCGTGGTCTCCGGCGGCCGTGGCGTGGGTTCGGAAGAGAACTTCAAGGTGATCTTCCAGCTCGCCGACAAGCTCGGCGCCGCCGTGGGTGCCTCGCGCGCCGCCGTGGACGCCGGCTATGTGCCGAGCGACCTGCAGGTGGGCCAGACCGGCAAGATCATCTCGCCGGAGCTGTACGTGGCCGTGGGCATCAGCGGTGCCATCCAGCACCTGACCGGGATCAAGGACGCCGGCACCATCGTGGCGATCAACAAGGATCCGGACTCGCCGATCTTTGAGATCGCCGATATCGGGCTGGTGGGGGATCTGTTCACGCTGTTGCCGGAGTTGGAAGCTGCACTGTAAGTTCCAGCCCAGCGACCGCACATGCGGTCGCTGGGCGGCGTGAGACGCGGTCTGGACTGGCCTCAGCCCAGACCGCCGGGTAAAGCTATAATCGCCGACCGCTGACACTGAATGTCGCGCGGGCTGCGGAATGCCAGATCAAGCGCGGCACCGTGCCGCCTGCAGCGCCGTTCGACTGTGTCGACCGACCCCTCACCGAGCCTGGGCGCCGAAGGATCCTTGATCAGATGACTGCCACTTCCCTTCCCTCCCACAGTTCCGGCCCGGCTCACGGCGTGGCGCTTTCCGTCGTGGCACCGGTCTACGGGTGCCAGGGGTGCCTGGAAGATCTCGTGGATCAGGTGCAGGCTGCGGCATCGTCCATGGCCGTGTCATTCGAGATGATCCTCGTCGATGACGCCAGCCCCGACGGGGCATGGGCCCGCATCGAAGAGCTGTCGCGCACCCGGCCGTGGTTGCGCGGACTGCGCCTGTCGCGGAATTTCGGCCAGCATTCAGCGATCTCCGCCGGCATCGAGCATGCGACGGGCCGTTGGACGGTGGTGATGGACTGCGACCTGCAGGATGCGCCCAGTGAAATCCCGCCGCTGTACCGCAAGGCCATCGACGAGCAGCTGGACGTGGTCTTCGCACAGCGCATCGAACGCCAGGACAAACCGCTCAAACGGCTCTCCTCCTGGGGTTTCTTCACCCTACTGGGCTGGCTTACCGGCGTTCCGCAGGACCCGACAACCGCCAACTTCGGCATCTTCCACCGCAAGGTGATCGATGCCGTCTGCCAGATGCCCGAACGCGACCGTTCGTTCCCCCTGATGGTCAAGTGGGCCGGCTTCCGTACCGGCAAGCTCCCGGTCCAGCACCAGGCACGCGCCGTCGGTGAAACCTCCTACACCCTCCGCAAACTGCTCAAGCTGTCGATGAACATCGCGCTGGGCTATTCGGAAAAACCGCTGCGCATGGTCGCCGGAACCGGCATCGTATGCTCGCTGGTCGCCTTCGTCCTGGTCGGCATGAGCCTACTGCGCTGGTGGGACGGGGATATCGAAGTCGCCGGCTACACCTCGATCATCGGATCGGTGTGGCTGATCGGTGGCCTGGTGATGTTCTGCCTGGGCGTGGTCGGGCTGTACGTGGGCCAGGTCTTCCGGAACGTGCAGCGCCGCCCCTACTACATCGTTGCCGATGCGGTGAACGATGCGCGGGAAGCGCGATGAGCGTCGTCTTCGATCACGGCCATGGCCGCATTGCCGCGCGCCTTACACCGTGGGATGAACGGGCGCTGGGTTTCATCACCGCCGAAGTCACTGCGCTGGATATCGCGACGGTCGATCAGGCCGGTCCGTTGCTGGAGGAGCTCGAGCACTGGTGCGCGGGCCAATCGGTGTATTACCTGTTCGGCCGCATCAATGCGGCGTCTCCGGTGGCCAAGGCCGCGCTGCTGCTGCACGGCTACCAGTTCGTTGAAACCTCGCTGACTGTCTCGCGCAGCGGTTTCGCCCACCTGCCCACCGTCCCGCGCGGCATGTTGCCGACGCTGCGCCCGGCCACCGCAGAGGATATCCCGGAGCTTCGCCGTATCGCGGCCACGGATTTCGCCCATGGCAGGTTCCTTGAAGATCCGACCATCGACCCGGCGCGCGCGGCCAACCGCACCGCCAACTGGGTCGAGGACCTCGTCACCGGCGGGCTTGCCCAGGTCGCCGAATCGCGCGGCAGGACGATTGGCTTCCATGCCGAGCGCGTCAATCCCGAACAACGCAGTGCCGAACTGCTGCTGACCGGCGCCACCGCGCCCTACGCGATGCTGGCGCTGCCGCTGTGGGTCACCGCACTGGAATCCCTCGCCGCCCGGGATATTCAGCAGTGCACCACGCTCGTCTCTGCCGCCAATACGGGCATCCTCAATCTGTATGCCCGTCTCGGATTCCATTTCAACAGCACCCTGTTTGGGTTCAGGAAATTTCTATGAACGATGCCGTTACCGAAGATAAAGTTGTCGCCGTTTTCGCCCGTGTGCTGGGCATCGCCCCGGACGCCATCAACGATGATCTGCGCTACGCGACCATCCCGCAGTGGGATTCCATCGCGCACATGTCCGTGGTTGCAGCGCTCGAAGAAGCCTTCGGCGTGATGATCGACATGGACGAAGTGATCGACATGAGCTCGGTCGGCAAGGCGCGCGAGATCCTGCGCAAGCACGGCGCGGCTGTCTGAGCATGTCCACCGCCGTGCCTGTCATCCTGGTTACCGGTGCCTCGCGCGGGATCGGACGGGCGATCGCGCTGCATCTGGCCGCACAGCCGGCCCAGCTTGTTCTGGTGGCGCGCGACGAGAAGGCGTTGGCCAGCCTCGCCACGGAGGTCGAATCGCTTGGCGCCCCCGCTCCGTGGTGTGCGGCACTGGACCTGACCGATGCGGACGCGATTGCCGCGTTGTTCAAGCAGGTGTTTTCCCGTTTCGGTCGCCTTGACGGACTGGTCAACAATGCAGGGGTGCTGCATGAGGGCCTGCTTGGCATGATCCGCGCCGAAGACATCGACCAGGTGCTGGCCATCAACGTCAAGGCGCCGCT
Organism: Stenotrophomonas sp. RIT-551; assembly: GCF_026241915.1. NCBI lineage: Bacteria > Pseudomonadati > Pseudomonadota > Gammaproteobacteria > Lysobacterales > Lysobacteraceae > Stenotrophomonas > Stenotrophomonas sp. RIT-551. The sequence continues at coordinate 362,149 of NZ_JAPJIU010000002.1, forward strand.
GATGGCGATGCAGTATGCGTCGCGCCTGATGGCACGCCTCGGCAAGGGAAGCATCGTCAATCTGGTCTCGATCATGGGCGTCAACGGCGCTGCCGGGCTGAGCCTGTACGCCGCCAGCAAGGCCGCCTTGGTCGGCGCGACGCGCTCGGCATCCAAAGAGCTGGCGCCGCGCGGAATCCGCGTCAATGCCGTCTCGCCCGGCTTCATCGACACCGACATGACCCGCGGCATGCCCGAGGCCGCGCACGCCAAGCGCGTGGCCTCGATCGGAATGGGGCGTGCCGGTACACCCCAGGAGGTTGCCGAGCTGGTGTCCTTCCTGCTGGGCGACGCGTCGAGCTATGTCACCGGCCAAGTGATCGGCATCGACGGGCAGATGGTGATCTGAATGCCGTTCTGGAATCTGGAACAACACGGGCCCCGCATCGCCCTCGTCGACGGCGAACAGCAGCTCGATTTCACGACGCTGGCCCGGTTGGCCGACCAGCAGGCGGCCGTCCTGCCTGCGGGGCGCGGCATGGGTCTGCTGTGCATGCCCACCAGCGTCGAAGCGATTGCGCTCTACCTCGGCGCGCTGCGCGCCGGCCAGGTGCCGTTGCTGCTGCAGCCGGACATCGATCCGGAGCTGCTCGCCGATCTCGTCGAGCACTACCAGCCGGACTGGGTCGCCAGTACCGATGAAGCCGTCGACGGCTACCAGACCGTGCAGCGCGGCACCGTGCTCGCACTGCACGTGCGCCAGGCCGCTGCGCCCGCGATCGCGCCGCATCCCGATCTCGCGTTATTGTTGAGCACCTCCGGGAGCACCGGCTCTTCCAAGCTCGTACGGCTGTCGGGCAGTGGCCTGAACGCCAATGCCGAGGCGATCGTCGCCTACCTCGGGCTGCAGCCGTCGGATCGTGCGATCACCACGCTGCCGTTGGCGTATTCGTTCGGCATGTCGATCCTCAACAGCCACCTTGCCTGTGGCGGATCGGTGGTGCTGAGCAACGACAGCCTGATGACCCGCGAATTCTGGGATGCCGCGCGGACCCATGCAATCACCTCGCTGTCCGGCGTGCCTGCCACTTTCGAAATCCTCCGGCGCATGGGGCTAGCCCGCATGCAGCTGCCGAGCCTGCGGATGCTGACCCAGGCCGGTGGGCGCCTGCGCGACGAGCTGGTCCAGTATTTCGCCACCGCCAGCCAAGAGCACGGTCTGGCGTTCTATGTGATGTACGGCCAGACCGAAGCATCGCCCCGCATCAGCTACGTACCGGCCGACCGCCTGCTGGACAAGATCGGCAGCATCGGCATTCCCGTCCCCGGTGGGCGCATGCAGGTCGATGCGGCCAGCGGCGAACTGGTCTATTCCGGGCCGAACGTCATGATGGGCTATGCGGTCGAACGCGCGGACCTGGGCAACGGCGATGACCTGCACGGTGTGCTGCGGACCGGTGACCTGGTACGGGTAGACGACGAAGGGTTCCACTACATCATCGGGCGCGCCAAGCGCTTCCTGAAGATTTCGGGCAACCGCGTGAACCTGGACGAGGTGGAGGCGATGCTGTCGGCTGCGCTCGGGCAGCAGATCGTCTGTTCCGGCGGTGACGATGACCTGGTCGCCTTCAGCCATGGCGATGCCATCGCGGAGCAGGCCCAGGTCCGCCAGCTGGTGCAGGCCCGCTACAAGCTTTTCGGCGGCCATGTCCGCGCGATCCACCTGGATGCTTTGCCGTTGATGGCCAGCGGCAAGGTGGACTATCAGAGCCTCCGGCAGATGACCGGACAAGGAGCAGCAACGTGACCCTGCCTGCCACCCCCGTGGCCAGCCCCTCCAGCGCGCTGGACGTGGATGTATTCGGCCTGGACCGCGACCGCAAGCGGGCCTGGCTGCTGGAGGGACTAAACCGCCTGACCGCGCACCACCAGTCGCATTGCGCGCCCTACGCGCGCATCCTGGACGGGCTGTGGCCGGCTTCACCGGCGCAGACACTGGAAACCGTGCCATGGTTACCGGTACGCATGTTCAAGCTGCTCGACCTGAAGAGCATCGATGACGTCCAGGTGTCGCGCACCCTGGTCTCCAGCGGTACGACCGGGGCGGCGGTCTCGCGCATCTTCCTGGATGCCGAGACCGCGCGTGCACAGGCCCGGGCATTGACCCGGATCTTCTCGCATTTCGCCGGTGCCAAGCGCATGCGAATGCTGGTGGTGGACGACGACAGCTTCCTGCGCGACCGCAGCCGTTTCAATGCGCGCGCGGCCGGCATCCTGGGCTTTTCCAACTTCGGCCGGGACCACTTGTATCTGCTCGATGAATCGCTGCAGCCGGACTGGGCCGCGCTTGAGGGCTGGCTGCAGGCACACCCGGACGAGCCGGTGCTGCTGTTCGGTTTTACTTTCATCGTCTGGCAGTCGTTTGTGCAGGCTGCGCAGCGCGATGGTAAACAGATCCGCTTCCCCGCCGGCAGCATGCTCGTGCATGGCGGCGGCTGGAAGAAGATGGACGAGCAGAAGGTCGACAACGCCGCGTACAAGGCAGCGCTGTCGAGCACGTTCGCGATCGAACGGGTCCACAACTACTATGGCATGGTCGAGCAGGTGGGATCGATCTTCTTCGAATGCGAACATGGCCACCTGCATGCGCCGGCCTACGCAGACGTGATTGTGCGTGACCTGCAGGATCTTGCGCCCGTGCCGCATGGCACCGTCGGCGCGATCCAGGTGTTGAGCCTGCTGCCAGAAAGCTATCCCGGCCATAGCCTGCTGACCGAAGATCTGGGCGTGATCCACGGCGAGGACAACTGCGCCTGCGGAAGGCCCGGCAAGTACTTCGGTGTACTGGGACGTATCAAGAACGTGGAAATCCGCGGCTGCAGCGACACTCGGACGGTATCCGGCGCATGACGACTCTGCTCTTTTCGATCCACCCGCACGCCACGCTGGACAGCGAGTTGGCGCGGCTGTCCGCACTTCCGCCCGTGGTGCCGTTCTCGGCACCGCTGCGCGAGTTCGTCGCCGAATTCTCCAAGCGCATTTTCGCCCTCCCGCAGCTGCGCGAGCATCCCGAGCTGGCCACCCTCGGCCACTGGTTCCGCGGTGCCGCGGTCAACCAGCTGTCACAGCGCCTGGCGGGCGGACCGTCGGAGCTGAACCTGGCACGCGGGCTCGTCTTCCACCTCGCGCCGGCCAACGTCGATGTGCTGTTCGCCTACGCCTGGCTGATGTCGGTACTGGCGGGCAACACCAACCTGGCGCGCCTGTCGCAGAAGCCCAGCACCCAGCGTGACGCCCTGGTGTCGATCCTGCATGCGATGCACCGCGAAGGCCTGCATGCCCAGGTGCTGGAACGTGCGGTGCTGCTGACGTACCCGCATGACGACGCGATCACCAGCCAGATTTCCCGCCACTGCCATTCCCGCATCATCTGGGGCGGCGATGCCACCGTCGCCAAGATCCGTTCGCTGCCGATCGCGCCCCTCGCGGTGGAACTGGCATTCCCGGACCGCTTCGGCGTTGCTGTGGTCCGCGCGGCCGCACTGACCGCCAGCACCGACATCGAGATCGAGGAACTGGCCCGCCGCTTCTGCAATGACGTGCTGTGGTTCGGCCAGCAGGCCTGCTCGTCGCCCCGGTGCGTCTACTGGATCGGCGCTCCCGCGGATGTCGCGGCGGCCAAGGCACGCTTCTGGCCTGCCGTTCGCGCCCAGGCCGGACAGGTCGAAGACGAGCCCGCCGCACTGATGGCGCGCGTGACCGACGCCAATCTGCTGGCCGCGCTGGGCCATCGCGTCCATAGTCCGGACTCGATGGGCCTGTATCCGCTCCGCCTGGAGACCGGTCACGCCGACGGCCACATCCGGGAGATCCAGTCGGGCCACGGCCTGGTCGTCGAAGTTGAGCTGCAGGCGCTACACGAGCTTGCCGCGCAGTTGGATGACCGGGACCAGACCCTGGTGCAGCATGGATTCACTGCGCAGGACCTGGGCACCTTCCTGTCCGGTCTCGGCAACCGAGCCGTGGACCGGGTCGTGCCATTCGGACGGGCATTGGATTTCCACCCCGTCTGGGACGGCAACGACCTGCTTGACGTTCTCACCCGCAAAATCACCCTGCCGGCGACCTGAACCCGATGAGCTACGTCTTTATCGCAATGACCATCTTGCTGACCGTCTACGGTCAGATCACTCTGAAATGGCAGGTCGGGCTCAACCCCGGGGCGACCATCGACGGCCTGAACCCGCGTGCCATCATCACCCTGCTGCTCAATCCGTGGGTGATCAGTGCCTTCGCGGCCGCGTTCGGAGCCTCGTTGTGCTGGATGGCCGCGATCAGCAGGATGCCGTTGAGCAAGGCCTATCCCTTCACGGCATTGAGCTTCCCGCTAGTCGCAGTACTGACGGTCCTGCTCTTCCGGGAGTCCTTCGACTCACATAAGATCGCGGGCACTACCCTGATCATCCTCGGGGTCATCGTGCTATCACGGTCAGGGGCCTGAATCATGTCGCAGAAGACCGATGGTTTGCATGCTGTACTGTCGCATCCGAAAGTCTACGATCTGCTGCAAAACCTACTCGGCGCCAAGCGATCCCGCGCAAGATTGATCCGGGATCACATCCGCCCACGCGCCGGCGACCGCATCCTCGACATCGGCTGCGGCACCGGCGAGTTGTTCAGCCAGATGCCGGCGGGACTGCGTTACGTCGGATTCGATCTGTCCGAGGACTACATCGCCGCGGCCCGGCAACGGCACGGCGCCCACGCGCGATTTGAGTGCATGGACGTCGCGGAGTACCACGTTGCAGGCACCGAGGAACAGGGCGCCGATCTGGTGCTGGCGATCGGCATCCTGCACCACCTCGATGACGATCGCGCGCGCGCCCTGATGCGCACCGCGCACGCTGCCTTGAAGCCGGGCGGCCGCTTCATCTCGCTGGACGGTACCTACATCGATGGCCAGTCGCCCATCGCACGAGCCCTGATCGCCCGTGACCGGGGCCAGAGCATCCGCACCCCGGCGGCCTACCAGGCCTTGGCCGAGGCTGAATTCGGCCCGGTGAAGGGCCAGGTCAGAGACGATATGCTTTACGTACCGTATACACACTACATCATGGAATGCGTGCGCTAGGCCCCGCCCAGCCGCGATCAGGAGCACCAGTGATTCCGTTCAACAAGCCCTACATGACCGGCCAAGAGCTGGTGAATATCACCCACGCCCATGCCAATGGTCACCTCAGCGGAGATGGTCCGTTCACCAAGCAATGCAACGCCTGGCTGACCGGGCGGACCGGTGCCAGCAGTTCCTTGCTGACCCACTCCTGCACCGCGGCCCTGGAGATGGCGGCGCTGCTGCTGGACCTGGTGCCGGGTGATGAAGTGATCATGCCGTCCTACACCTTCGTGTCGACCTCCAACGCCTTCGTGCTGCGCGGCGCGGTGCCGGTCTTCGTGGATATCCGCGCCGACACCCTGAACATCGACGAGGCGCTGATCGAAGCCGCCATCACGCCCCGTACGAAAGCCATCTGCGTGGTGCATTACGCAGGCGTCTCGTGCGAGATGGATGCGATCCTGGCGATCGCGGCGCGACATGACCTGGCCGTGGTGGAAGATGCCGCACAGGGCATCATGTCCAGCTACAAGGGACGCCCGCTGGGTACGCTCGGCGACCTGGGCGCCCTGAGCTTCCACGAGACCAAGAACATCATTTCCGGCGAAGGCGGGGCGCTGCTCTGCCGCGACACCACGCATGCCGAGCGCGCGGAGATCATCCGTGAGAAGGGCACCAACCGCAGCCGCTTCTTCCGCGGCCAGGTCGACAAGTACACGTGGGTGGACGTGGGCTCCTCGTTCCTTCCGGGCGAGATCACGGCCGCGTTCCTCTCCGCGCAGATGGATGCGGCAGAGGACATCACCGAGCGCCGCCTGGCCATCTGGAACCGCTACCACGCCTGGGCCGAAGCCCATGAGACCGCAGGGCTACTCACCCGCCCCACGATTCCCGCGCATTGCACCCACAATGCGCACATGTATTACATGGTCCTGCCGTCTCTGGAGATCCGTACCCGATTCATCCAGGACCTGAGGGAGCGCGGCGTGCAGGCGGTGTTCCATTACATCCCGCTGCATTCCTCGCCGGCGGGCCTGGCGCACGGCCGGACCGGTTCGGACATGTCGGTCACTGATGACATCAGCCAGCGCCTGGTGAGAATGCCGTTGTGGATCGGCGTGGAAGACTATCTCCCTGAAATCCTCGCCGCGGCCGACCGAGCACTGGTCGCCTGAGAGATGCACATTCAGGCGTTTTCCCGGAAGCCGGCGTTCGACTGGCCCACCATGGTCGTCATCGTCATGGCCAGCGCGGCCTTCATCAACGCCGCGATGTACATCTCCTACGCGAGCATTCCGTTTGTCACGTCCGATGGCTGGTATTTCATCGATGCCTTCCTGCAGAAGCACTATCACGGCGGTGTGACGCTTCAGGATCTGTATATCAAGCGCAGTGCGGATGACCACGCCCAGCCGATCCAGAAGCTGTTGCTGCTATGGAATGCGGAGTCGTTCGATCTGGACTTCGTGATCGAGTCCTACATGGGGCTCGCTATTGCCGCAGCCGCCTGGGTACTGATGCTGCATGCCGCCCGCTGCGACAACCGCGATCGGGACCGGGGTGCGTGGTGGATCCTGCCGATGACCGCCTCGGCCGCGAGCTTCGTCTCGCTCAGTGGCGGCATGGTCTTCAACTGGTCGCTGGTGACTCTGGGCTACCTGGGGCCCTTGGCCTTGATCGGGCTGGCCATGGCCAGCTGGCACGCGGTCCGACACGAACGCTGGCTGCCGCTGTGGCTTGTGGCGGCATTGGTGGCATTCACGCTCGACAGCGCCGCATTGATCTGCGCGATCAGCATCGCCCTCGCGCTGCTGATCCTTGAAGCCAAACAGCGCGGCGCCGGTTGGCGGCGCACTGCGGCCGTGATCGCCGTCGTGGCGGTGTCCGTGGCCGCGTACGGGTTGGCAAGCCGCTTCTATCTGCATCCCCATCTCGCCGACGCCGCGGCAGGGCCGTCGGCGCTCTCGGCGTTGCGTGGCTTCGGTGCCGAGCGGCTACAGCAGATGGTCCTGTCCATTGCCGCGCTGTCCATTTCCGATCGCCCTGCCCTGCAGTTCTACGTGCCCGCCAAGGCCGAGCTGCTGCATCGGGCCGTCGGACTGGCGGTTGTCGCGGCGCACGCCTGGTTCTGGTGGCGCGCATGGCGCGACGCATGGAACCGTACCCAGTTCATCGCGGTGACCTTGATGCTGTTCTGCTACGGGGCCGTCGCCGGCATTGTCATCGGCCGGGTGTCGATGTTCGGACCGGAGTACGTGTTCCAGCAGCGCTACCTGATGCTGTACCAGCTGGGGACCGTCGCGTTCACGTTGATGGCAGCAGGCGCCGACTGGTCGGCGTGGCGCTGGCCCCAGCGGACGCTGATGGGCCTGGGCCTGCTTGCGTTGGTCGCGATCCAGTGGCCATTGTCCAAGGTGACCTGGGCAGACGCGGTGTACGTACAGAACTACGGCAACAACCTGGGCCGCGAGATGATCCTGCTCGGCAAGGATCCCTCCGTGCGGCTGGCCTCCTGCGCTCCCACTTTGGTGATCTGCCAGGCCGACCGGGACGAGCAGGTCCGCTCGATCTCGCTGCTGCGCGACCACCAGCTCAACGCGTTCTCCACGCGGATGCTGGAGCGCTATTCCATGGAGTCACTCGACGCGGACGCGGGCCCGGTAGAACTGGTGGATGCGCCCGCACCCTGAGGGTCCGCTCAGTGAGCCGCAGGCGGCAGCGCGCAGCCTGTCGGCTCGGCAACACGGGTGAAGGCAAGCTCCGCGCCCGTGCCTGCACTGACGACGCTGATCCGATCGGTCGGCAGCAACGGTACGGGAAGCGCTGCCTGCCCCGCGGACGGCCCGGTGGTCACTTCCAGGATGGACTGGTCGGCGCGCCGGACCTCGATCCGCACGGCCTGGGCATCGTCTGTCGCCGGCACGTGCCATTGGATTGCGGCCGCCTGCCCACCGTCGATGCAACCCGGTGCCGCCGTTGGCTGGACGCAGACCACGCAATCGCCGTGGGCCCGGCCCTCATCCACCACCCGGTACCCCACCGCAGAAGCATCCGCCGGCGGGCGCTGGCAGGCGCTCAACAACAGCACCCCGCACAGCAGTACGCGCCTACTGTGAATCATGAGCGTCTCCGGCCAAAGATGGCCATTCTAGCCGGGGGCAAGGCAGGGGCGACAGCGCAGCGCCTGCGCTGAACGAAGGTGCATCCCGGCACGAACATCATCCCGGTGTTCTGGGATAATTCCAGTTCCATGCCCGCGGCTGCGCTGCGCCGCTCTGCTCCATGATCGAGGAACATCGATGAAGCAAACGCCGAAGAAAGTGCTGGTGGTGTTCGGTACCCGCCCTGAAGCCATCAAGATGGCCCCCGTCGTCGAAGCATTGCGCCTGACCCCGGGCGTGGAGCCCATCGTCGTTGTGACCGCCCAGCATCGGCAGATGCTCGACCAGGTCCTGGATCTTTTCGGCATCACGCCCGACGAAGACCTGGATGTGATGGAGCCGGGGCAGTCGTTGCAGGGGCTGTTCAGCAAGATCCTGATGGGCATGTGCGATGTGATTGCCCGCCATGCGCCCGACCTCGTTCTCGTCCATGGCGATACCAGCACCACGCTGGCCTCTGCCCTGGCGGCGTTCTACAACCGGGTGCCCGTTGGGCACGTCGAAGCAGGCCTGCGGACCGGCGACATCTATGCGCCCTGGCCCGAGGAAGGCAACCGCTGCCTCACCGCGCCACTGACGTCGCTGCATTTCGCGCCCACCGAGCGCGCTCGGGAAAACCTTCGGCGCGAGAACATCGACGACGCGCGCATCGAAGTCACCGGCAACACCGTCATCGACGCGCTGCTGCAGGTCACCGCGCGCATCGAAGCCGACGATGCCCTCAGCGCCGAACTGGCCGCGCGGTTCCCGTTCCTGGATGAGAGCAAGAAGCTGGTGCTGGTCACCGGGCATCGTCGCGAGAACTTCGGGGATGGTTTCGAGCAGATCTGCACGGCATTGCGCGAGCTGGCCGAACGCGGTGACACACAGGTCGTCTACCCGGTACACCTCAATCCCAACGTGCAGGAGCCGGTGAATCGACTGCTGGCCAACCATCCGGCCATCAGCCTGATCCCACCTCAGGACTACCTTCCGTTCGTGTACCTGATGTCGCGTGCGCATCTGCTCATCACCGATTCCGGCGGCGTGCAGGAAGAAGCGCCCTCGTTGGGCAAGCCGGTGCTGGTGATGCGGGACGTGACCGAGCGCCCGGAGGCCGTTGAAGCCGGGACGGTGATACTGGTGGGTACCGATGCGGCCCGTATCGTCGGCGAAGCGACCCGGTTGCTGGACGACCCGACCGCCTATGCGCGGTTCTCCCGCATCCACAATCCGTATGGCAATGGCACGGCCGCCATGCAGATCGCAAAACGGGTTGCTGCCGCCTGATCCAGCCCTGCGGATGACGACACCTGCCCTGCGTCTGCAGGGCAGGTGTCGCGGATGCGGTGTTACCGGCGCGCGCGATAGCCGTGGGGCGTCCACGGCCCCCATTTGGCTTCGTACAGCGCCTTGTTCTGTTCAAACAGTTTCTGCTTCACTTCCGCCTTGAGCTTGTTGAAGCTCGCGGATAGCTGATGATGGACGAAGGCATCCTCTACACAGCGTCGCTGCAGACCGTTCTGCTCCAGCCGACGGCAGTAATCGTCGTCCTCGAAGAAGCCCACGCCGAACTGCTCATCCAGTCCGCCCACCAGCTCGTAGGCCTGACGCGAGATCATGACGCAGAAGAAGGCGCTGGTCCGGACCGGGAAGCTCTGGCCTGCATGCGCGCGCGTATACACACCCGCGCGTTCGACCATCTCTTCCATCGTGCCGTAGACGATGTCGATCTTGGCTTCGTTGCCGATGTTGTTGGTGACCGGGCCCACCAGGCCGGCCTGCGGATGCCGACGGATCTGGTTGCGCAGCGTCCGCAGCCAACCCGGGGTGACATACGTATCGTTGTTGAGCATGACCAGGTACTCGCCCTTGGCAACCCGGAGCCCGACATTGTTGCCCGCCGAGAAACCAAGGTTGGCATCGTTGGCGATGAAGCGCCGACGCGGGCCGGCTTCGGCCCATGCCGCAAGGAATGCAGGGCTTTCGTCTGAAGAAGCGTTGTCGACCACGATCACTTCTACGTTGTCGTAGTCCGTGTGGGTCTCCAAGCTGTGCAGGCATTGCCGGGTGTACTCGAGATTGTTGTAGGTCAACACGACAATGCTGATCAGCGGCTCGTCGATGGACGACAACGCCTGGTCCAGCGTTTCCGCACGGTGCTGCCAGGTCTGCCTGCTCGCAAACGCCTGCCGCGACTGCCGCAGGGCCGGGTCATCGCGGTCCTCCGCCAACGCCTGTTTCACCTCGGCAAGGAAACCGTCGTGGTCATCGGCTAGTCGCACCAGTCCTTCGAACTGGGACAGCTCCGGCAGGTCGACCGACACCACCGCTTTGCCCGCGCTGAGATATTCGTAGACTTTCACCGGGTTGGTCGCCAGCGTCAGCGGAATCACCTTGAACGGCAACAGGCACACGTCGAATGCATGCAGCCAGTAAGGTAGCTCGGCATAAGGAACCTCACCGACGAAGCGGATGTTGGCGATATCTCCGACTTGGGACGAAACGTTCGCCGTGTCCCGCCCGATCATCAGCACCAGTGCCTCGGGATTATCCAGCGCAACGCGGCGCAGCAGCTCGACGTCGAACCATTCGGCAATGGCCCCGTAGTAACCGATGATCCGCCGTCCCTTCGCGTCGCTGAACACCTTCTGCGGGCGCGTGCAGAAATGCTCGTACTCGGTGGCGTTGCGCACCATAGCAATGTTCTTCGCCTGCGGGCTGAGCTCGTCGTGCAGCCATTGCGACGTCACGACCAGCAGGTCCGCCTGCCGGATCAACGAACGTTCGCCGCCCAGGATGCCTTCGGCGTTGTCTTCGAAGCCTCCGTGGTGATCCATGCAGTCATACACCAGCTTGGCATTGGGCAGCGACTGCGCCGGTTCGAGCCAGTAAGGGTGCTGTACGAACGACATGCAGCGGATCGAACGCGTCCAACCCAACAGCGAGGCCAGGCTGGCGGTGATGGCCGCCACCTGGTCCTGGTCCGGCATGGCGTGATAGATCTGCGGCGCGCCGGACAGGTTCAGGTTGATCTGGAACAGGCGCTCGCTATCGTCGAGCGCGTCGACCTTGAAACCAGGCTGGCCTGCGTCCACGAAATTGTTGGACACATAGAAGACGCGATGCCCCTTGGCCGCAAGCGCCATGGCGAGGTGTTGCGGTCGCTGGGTGCGGAACTTCCAGTCGATGACGGCCCAGATGAACACATCCGTGCCCTGCTCATCCAACGCGGCCAGTGGCGGCAGATGCGAATAGTCCACCGCCGCAAGGGGGTCGGTGACGTTGACCTGCGGCGATGGCCACATCAACTCGATCAGCCTCGCCTTGTCGGACGGATCCACCCGCCCGGTGCGCAGTGTGCGCAGCCCGAAGCGCGCAGCCCCCTGCACCGGCCGGGGCGCACGCCCGAGCAGGTTGCGAAGCTCCTGCTTCGGGCTGGACAGGAGGCGGCGCACCACGCGGATCGGGGTGGTCACCCGCCACGAAGTGCTCGAATAGACCCTGTTGAGCTCCTGGTCCATCGCCAGCAACCTCATGCGCAGCCTCTGTAGTTGCACGTCCTGGGACGCATCGGCCTTGCCCGAGATGGCGTCGAGATGGGAGCCGACCGACGGGCCCAGCAACGCCACGATCTCTTCACCCAGGCGCAGCGTGGTCCCCAGGCTGTGGTCCGCCTGGGCGCGGGACTCGGCCGCCTGCCGCCGGATCGCATCCGCTTCGGCCAGTGCCTGTTCGGCCTGGCGCCGAACGATGTCGATATCGGCCAGGCTTTTCTGCTGCCGATCCTCATCGCGTTCGCGGCGCTCGCTCTCGCTCAGTTCTGCCTGATGCAGTGCATGCTGCCTGCTGGACAGATCCTCTACCGCGACGTGCAGGCGATCGAGCAGTGTGCTGCCGGTCAACAGCGGGGCCAACGCGGCCAGGGCCTGACCGAGCAGTTCCGCGTCGCGCCGATCGCGCGCTTGCTGGTCTTCGCTCCATGCCGGACCGGTCGAACCGGCGGTGGCATCGCGGATCATCTGCCAACGGTCAAGATCGGTGCGAATCTGGTCGAGCATCGCGACCTGCGAGGGGTCGGCCGGTACGTGGCTGCGCACGGTCGCCAAGCCGTTGCTCAGCGCATGGGCGAGCGCTACGGCCGACGTGGACAGCGACTCCAGCGGGCTGTCCGGCTCTTGGTCGAGCATCAGGTCGCTCAGGTGCAGACCCTCGGCCGCCAGCCAGGCGGGATCCGCCCAGACGAGCATGATCTGCTCGCCCGGCCAGAAGCAGGGATGGTCATGGCGGGTATCGCGCACCTGCGCATGCACCAGCACCTTGCCACCGATCTGCTGCGGGATGTTGTCGGGCATGAAGGAGGCGTGGTGCTCATCGATACGGTGTCGCTCGCGGTACGGCAGCATCAGTACGATGCAGTGCCGCGCCTGCGGCGCGATGGTCGCAAGCACGTCCCAGGGGGTATGGAAGTGTTCCAGCGTATTGGAACTGAACAGGACATCGAAGCGGTTGACCGCCGGGGTTGCGCCGGGAGCCAGCCAGTCTTCGCTGATGAACTGCTGACCCGGGAAGCGCTCCGCGGCGTCGGCGATGGCGACCGCGGAGAAGTCCACTCCGGTGAACGTCGTCCCGGGCATGCCCTGGGCGATTTCATTGGTGCCATCGCCAAGCGCGCAGCCCCAGTCGCACCAGCTCAAGTGCTGTCGGTTGCTGGCCTGGACCAGCCATGCCGGCATCATCTGCAGGGCCACAGCGCCGAAGAAGCGCGATTGTTCGCGCCCACCAAGGTCTTCCCAGTCGTCGCCGAAGCGTTCGTTCCAGTAGCCCTTGGAATTGATGACAGTCTCAGACACGCTCGGACTCCTTGAACTGGTGTTCGATCTTCGGCTGATAGATGCCGAAATGGCGGATGGAACTGGCTACAGAGAAGTAGCGGACGCCTTCGATGTACTCGTAGTACTCCACGACGGGGCCGACGCGTTTCTCCGCCGCCGCTACCAGGAAGTACTTGCCCTCCACCAGACCGTTCTCGAACGAGAATTCGATCTCCACCACTTTGCCCGGGTGCCAATGGGCAGGCAGGGCGACATCGGTATCGGCGGTGCTGGACACCACAATGTCATGCCCGCGCAGGTCTTTGATCGAGAACGCAACGCAGAACGTGTCAGGCGCGTAATCCTGGGGCAGTGCCACCACCAGCCCGATGCGGCACTGCTGGCCCCACTCCATCAGCTCGGTTTCCCGGCCGGCGGCGTTCTTCAGCGTGACCGCGTGGATCAACCCGATCTGCTGACCCCAATGCGCGAGCGGCTTCTCCCGGCTGGCCGCGGCCAGCGCGGGAATGACGGCTGCCTCGACCGGCATGTCGAGCGTGCTTGCGTCGCCATCGACCAAGGGCGCGACACCGCCCTCCCCGTCCGCTGCAGCACCCACGGGCACGTGCAGCGCATCGGGATCGTCGGCAAAGATCGCTTCCATGTACCGTGAGCTGACCTGCAGGACCGGTCCCAGCTCCTTCATCACACCCCGATCCAGCCACAGCGCGCGCTGGCACAAGGTGCGCACGGCGGCAACGTCGTGACTGACGAACAGCACCGACGCACCATCATCCTGGATAGCGCGGATGCGCTTCATGCAGCGCGCCTGGAAACGCGCGTCGCCGACCGCCAGCGCCTCATCCACCACCAGCACGTCTGCATCCACGGACGTGGCCACGGCAAATGCCAGACGGACGAACATGCCGCTTGAGTAGGTCTTGGTAGGCTCGTCCACGTACTGGCCGATATCGGCGAATGCACAGATGTCATCGAAGCGCGCTTCGATCTGTGACTGCTCCAGGCCCAGCAGACGGCCATTGAGGAAGACATTCTCGCGGCCGGTGAATTCCGGATTGAATCCCGCGCCAAGCTCGAGCAGTGCCGCGATGCGGCCGCGCACGTCCACTTCGCCTTCCGTAGGCGTCAGCGTTCCGCAGAGCATCTGCAGCATCGTGCTCTTCCCGGATCCGTTGCGGCCCATCACGCCCAGTGCTTCACCGCGCGGCACCTCGAAGCTGACGTTGCGCAGCGCCCACACTTCCTTGCTGTGCTGCATGGGCGCCATGCGCAGCCCGCGCCGCACCGGGTCCGCGATCAACTGCACCAGTCGATCGACAGGCTTGGCGAACATGTCATAGCGCTTGCCGAGGCCGCGCACCTTGATGAGCGGATCAGATGACATCGGCAAAACCTCGGCGTACGTATTGGAATACCACGAACCCGACCAGCATGATCGCCAGGCCTACAGCGAACTGCCACAGCAGCAGCCGCGGATCTGGCCAATGCCCGAAGATCAGGGTATCGCGCACGCCGTCCATCACGCCTGTGATCGGGTTGAGTTCCACAATGCGCCGGAAGGACGCTGGAACGGCAGTGATCGGATAGAACACCGGCGACAGGAACAGCAGCATCGTGGTCACCAGCGGCATCACCTGCCCGAGATCCCGCAGGTACACGCCCAGTGCGGAGAACAGCCAGGTACAGCCCAGCGTCGCCAGCAGCAGCGGCATTACCACCACCGGGAACGCCACTGCCGTTGCCGGCACGCTTCCCTTCAGCAGGAGCATGGCAATCAGCAGCACCAGGAGGCTGACCAGCATGTGGAACAGCGCCGACAGGGCCGTCGAGACCGGCAGCACTTCCAGGGGGAACACCACCTTCTTGACGAACTGGGCGTTGGCCGTGATCAGCCCCGGGGCCTTGTTCAAGCATTCGGAGAAGAAACCATAGACGACCAGGCCGGAGAACAGGATCAGCGCGAACTCGGACGTCAGCGGAGTCTCACCCGGTGCCGCCGTCCAGCGCGACCGGAAGATCACCCCGAACACGAATGTGTACACACCGAGCATCAGCACCGGGTAAAAGAACGACCAGGCAAGTCCGACCACCGATCCCTTATAGCGGGCGAACACGTCCCGCTTGGCCATCTCCCAGGCCAAGCTCAGCCGCGTCGCCAGCGACCGGGGATCATTCATGTCGCGCCCCTTCACTGGAGTGCCCGCTCCAAATCCACCTGCAGATCCCCCAACTCCTCAACCCCCACGCTCAGCCGCACCAGCGCGTCGCTGATGCCCAGCTTCTCGCGGCGCTCGACCGGAATCGAGGCATGCGTCATCACCGCAGGATGGTTGACCAGGCTTTCCACGCCACCCAGCGACTCGGCCAGGGTGAACAGTTCGGTCTTTTCGCAGAAACGCTTGGCTGCATCGAACCCGCCCTTGAGGACGATCGAGACGATGCCGCCGTAACCGTTCATCTGGCGCGTCGCCAGTTCGTGCTGCGGGTGCGAGGTCAGGCCGGGGTAGATGACCTTCTCGACGGCCGGGTGTTTTTCCAGCCACTGGGCCAGGGCCAGCGCGTTGGCGCAATGCGCCTTCATGCGCAGCGGCAGGGTCTTCAGGCCGCGCAGGGCCAGGAAGCTGTCGAAGGGCCCCTGCACGGCGCCGATGGAGTTCTGCAGGAAGGCCATCTGCTCGGCCAGTTCGGCATTGTCACCGACCACGACCATGCCGCCGACCATGTCCGAGTGCCCGTTGAGGTACTTGGTGGCCGAGTGCAGGACCAGGTCCGCGCCCTGCTCCAGCGGGCGCTGCAGCATCGGCGAGGCGAAGGTGTTGTCGACCACCACCAGCAGGTTGTGGCGCTTGGCGATCGCCGCCACTGCCGCGATGTCCACGATCTTGAGCATCGGGTTGGTCGGGGTCTCGATCCAGACCATCCTGGTCTGCGGGGTGATCGAGGCTTCGAACGCGGCCAGGTCGGTCAGATCGACGAAGCTGAACTGCAGGCCGGCGGTACGCTTACGCACGCGCTCGAACAGGCGGAAGGTGCCGCCGTAGATGTCGTCCATCGCCACCACGTGGCTGCCGGCATCCAGCAGTTCCATCACCGTGGAGCTGGCGGCCATGCCCGAGGCGAACGCGTAGCCGCGGCTGCCGCCTTCCAGGGAGGCCACGCAACGCTCGTAGGCGAAGCGGGTGGGATTGTGGGTACGCGAGTACTCGAAGCCCTGGTGCTCACCGGGGCTGGACTGGGCGTAGGTGGAGGTCGCGTAGATCGGCGGCATCACCGCGCCGGTGCTCGGGTCCGGCGATTGGCCGCCGTGGATGGCCAGGGTAGCCAGGGCGAGCGAGCGGTCGCCGTGCCCGGAAGAAGCGTGATCGGACATGTTGTTTCCCAGCAAGAGGAGCCCCCAAGGGGGCCCCCGCAAAAGGAGCGGAAGTCTATCAGCGCTGGCTTAATCGGCCGTTGACGCGGATAAACATGGGTTCATTGCGACACTACGGCTTACTGTACGCGGCGACGCAGGTAGTTCAGCAGGTCGATCCGGGTGATCAGGCCAAGGAAATTGGCGCCGTCCATCACGATGGCCACCTGGCCACGGTCGAACACCGGCAGCAGGGCCTCGATCGGGGATTTCACGTCCAGGCGGTCCAGCTTGCTGACCATCGCGGTGGCCACCGGGTCGCGGAAACGGGCTTCATCGCCGTAGACATGCAGCAGCACGTCGCTTTCATCCACGATGCCGACCAGCTGGTCGCCGTCCATCACCGGCAGCTGCGACACGTCATACAGCTTCATGCGCTGGTAGGCGGTGGTCAGCAGGTCGTTCGGGCCGATCACGACAGTGTCGCGCTGGCCGTACGGGCGCAGGATCAGGTCGCGCAGGTCGCCCGACTGCGGGCGCTCCAGGAAGCCGTTGTCCAGCATCCAGTAGTCGTTGTACATCTTGGACAGGTACTTGTTGCCGGTGTCGCAGACCAGCACCAGCACCTTCTTCGGGGTGGTCTGCTCCTTGCAGTACTTCAGCGCCGCGGCCAGCAGGGTGCCGGTGGAGGACCCGCCGAGGATGCCTTCCTTGCCCAGCAGTTCACGGGCGGTGTGGAAGCTCTCGGCATCGCTGATCGCGTAGGCCTTGGTGACGCGGCTGAAATCGGCGATCGAGGGCAGGAAGTCTTCGCCGATGCCTTCCACCAGCCAGCTGCCCGACTTGTCGTTGAGCACGCCATCATTGATGTACTCGGCCAGGATCGAGCCGACCGGATCGGCCAGGACCAGCTCGGTCTTCGGCGAGAGGGTGGCGAAGGCGCGCGACAGGCCGGTCATGGTGCCCGAGCTGCCACAGCCGAACACGATCGCGTCCAGGTCGCCGTCCATCTGCGCCAGGATTTCCGGGCCGGTGCCGAATTCGTGCGCGGCCGGGTTGTCCGGGTTGCCGAACTGGTTGATGAAGTACGCGCCGGGGGTTTCCTCGGCCACGCGCTTGGCCATGTCCTGGTAGTACTCCGGGTGGCCCTTGGCCACGTCCGAACGGGTCAGGCGCACTTCGGCACCCATCGCCTTCAGGTTGAAGATCTTCTCGCGGCTCATCTTGTCCGGCACGACCAGGATCAGCTTGTAGCCCTTCTGCTGGGCGACCAGCGCCAGGCCCAGGCCGGTGTTGCCGGCGGTGCCCTCGACCAGGGTCGCGCCCGGCTTGAGGTCGCCACGCTTCTCGGCGGCTTCGATCATCGACAGGCCGATGCGGTCCTTGATCGATCCTCCGGGATTGGCACTCTCGAGCTTCAGGTAAAGCTCGCAGACCCCCGTATCCAGGCGCTGGGCCTTGACGATCGGGGTCTGGCCAATGAGTTCGAGTACGGAGGAGTGGATTGCCATCGGTTCACATCGATTCGCGCCGCAATGCGGCCGGACCGGTGATTATCCGACGGTTGGCGGCGAAAGTCAGGTTGCCGCGTTCATCAGCCTTGCGGCCGGTTTGCCGCTGCGGGAACGGACCCGGAGCGGCGCGGACGGCACCGGTCGACGAGGAGACCGGAACCGCCCGCGACGTAGGGTGGCAAGAGGGGGTCAGTGCACGGGGGAGGCGTACATCCGTTCCAGTTTCTGCTTGGCCAGCAGCTTTTCACGCTTCATCTGTCCCAGGGTGAGGCTGTCTATCGGGAGCACACCCAGCTCGGCATCCATGCACTTCTTGTTCAACTTCTGGTGCCGTTCGTAAAGCGCCTTGAATTCGGGATCCTGCTTGCGCCGTGCGTCGATATCGCTCTGGGGCTGACCTTCAAACATGATGAACCTCCTATCGCTTCTGCAGAAACAAGAACGCCCCGGCCTGACGGCACGGGGCGCTTGGGGCGGAGTGCCGGGCAACCGTGACCTGCGAACCCGCGGCGGCGTCCAGTGCGTACTGGACCTGCGACTGCTGTGGTTCGTGGCGCTGGTGCATTGCCGGCCCTCCAATCGTCCAGGCCGCGGAAGGCGACCCGGACAACTGACCCTACGCTTGCTTCGGGACCGGTTCAACCCTTTCAAACGATATCGTCGACCGCGCCTAGGCGGGGTTCAGGCTGAACGCGCAGAACAACGGAAATTAAACAAAAACAACCAGTTGCGTCATGACCCGCGGTCATGACGCAACACTGGCCCGGCATCAGGGCGCGATGATGACTTCCGCCGAACGGGCCTTGGTCGCCGCGGCCTTCTTGCCGCTGACCTGCAGCCGGCTGGCACTGACACCGGCGGCCACGAGTGCATCGCGCAGCGCCTCGGCACGCTGCTGGCCGACGCCGGCGGCCGCGTCATAGGCTTCGATCCGGACCCGGCCCTTCTTGCCGATGTTCAGGTACTCGGCCAGCGCCTTGGCCTGGCCCTTGGCCCCGCCGGACAGGCTGCCCTTGCCGGCGGCAAAGGCGTCGCCGCTGAAGGTGAACACTTCCCCGCGGGATTCGAACTTCGAGCCGGGCAGCTTGCTGCCCGACACCAGCTCGGCTTCTTCACGGGCCAGCTTGGCGGCATTCTGCTGGGCCGCACTCAGGCGCGCGGTCTGCTTGCCGGCCACGCTGGTCAGCGCGGTTTCGGCGTCCTGGCGGGCCAACGCTTCCTGCTCGGCCGCCTGGCGCAGGCGCTCGCTTTCCTCGGCCTGGATCTGAGCCTGCACGCGCAGGCGCTCGGCTTCCTGGCGCGCCCGCTGGGCATCGCGGCGGCTGGCTTCGATCAACAGCTCGCTGCGGGTGCGCTCGAGCTGGTCGACCTCACGCTGGGCCAACGCGGCACGGACGCTGGTCTCGGCGATCTCGACCCGGCGCTCGGCCAGGTAACGGGCCTGGTCCAGATCCCGGCGCTTGGCCTTGGCCAGATCGGCCACCGCCTGCTGGGCCTGCAGGCGCTCGAAGGCGGCCAGCTGGGCGGCATCCGGGTTGGCCTGGATCGCCATCAGGCGCTGGGTGAGCTGGGCCACCGCCGGGTCATCGGCGGCCTGGGCCATCAGCGGCAGGCTGAGGCTGGCGGCCAGCAGCAGGCAGGGCATGCGCATCTTGGTGGAGAGCATCAGCGGTCTTCCCCGGTGGCGAGCTGGCGCTGCAGCTGGGTGACTTCATTGCGGCGCAGCTGCAGCTGGGCCGTAGCGGTGGCTTCCTCGCTGCGGGCGCGGGCCAGGTCGGCGTCGACCGTGGCGCGAACGGCCAGCATCGGCGCGTTCTTGCGCTCGCGGCGGTCACCGGCGGCGCGCTGGGCCTGCTCCAGGCCCTGCCGGGCCACGGCGATCAGGTCCGGGGCGTACTGGTCGGCATCGGCCTGGGTGGCCTTGTCGACCGCCTGCCGGGCCTGCATCAGTTCCAGCGCGCCATCCTGCGCCTGTACGGCACCAGAGAGCGCGAATGCGCACACCGTCACATACAGGGCCCGTCGTATTTGTGCGAAGCTAGGTTTCATTGGGGGTGCCGTCGCCAGAGTTGTGTGCGCGGCCATTGTCGGAAGCCTGCGGCGCGCTTGCAATGGCAAGCCGCTGATTGTTGGGGAAACATTTCGCATGGATATCGGCTATTTCCTGAAGCTGATGACCGAAAAGAACGCGTCGGACATGTTCTTGACGACCGGAGCACCGGTATACATCAAGATCGAGGGGAAACTCTATCCGCTGGGCAACACCGGGTTGCCGCCCGGGATGGTCAAGAAGATCGCCTACTCGCTGATGGATGAGGGCCAGGCCCCGCAGTTCGAGCGCGAGCTCGAGCTCAACATGGCCATTGCCCTGCCCGACGCCGGGCGCTTCCGCGTCAACGTGTTCAAGCAGCGCGGCGAGGTCGGCATGGTGATCCGCGCGATCCGCAGCAAGATCCCCAGCATCGAAGAACTCAACCTGCCCCAGGTCCTGAAGGACGTCATCATGACCCCGCGCGGGCTGGTGTTGGTGGTCGGCTCGACCGGCTCGGGAAAGTCGACCTCGCTGGCCTCGATGATCGACCACCGCAACAGCACCACGACCGGGCACATCCTCACCATCGAGGACCCGATCGAGTACCTGCACAAACACAAGATGTCGATCGTGAACCAGCGCGAGGTCGGGCTGGACACGCACACCTTCCACGACGCGTTGAAGAACGCGATGCGTGAAGCGCCCGACGTGATCCTGATCGGCGAGATCCTGGATGCGGAAACCATGGAGGCGGCCATCGCATTCGCTGAAACCGGGCACCTGTGCCTGGCCACCCTGCACTCCAACAACGCCGACCAGACCATCGAGCGCATCCTCAACTTCTTCCCCGAGAGCGCACACCGCAACGTGCTGATGAACCTCTCCCTGAACCTGCGCGCGGTCGTCTCCCAGCGCCTGGTCAAGGGCAAGGACGGGCGCCGCCTGCCGGCCACCGAAGTGCTCATCAACACGCCGATGATCCGCGACCTGCTGCGCCGCGGCCAGGTGCACGAGATCAAGGCGGCGATGGAGGCCTCGCTGGAAGAAGGCATGGAGAGCTTCGACCAGTGCCTGTTCCGGATGGCCAAGAACGGCATCATCGAGCAGGAGGAGGCGCTGCGCGCGGCCGACTCGCGCGATGGCCTGGCGTTGAAATTCCGGCTGTCCGAAGGCGGCAGCGAACACGATCCGTACGCGGATTACTCGGCTGCCTCCGCCCCGGCGATCACGCACGGGTTCTAGCAGTTCCCCACCGTTGGTGGGGGCAATCGACACGGCGCATCGACCAACGGTCGATGCCTACCCGTCTCCCCTCGTCGATCTGTCGATGCCCACCGTCATCCTGCGTCGATCTGATGCTCGGGCCTGGCTGCATCGAATGCCGGCAGGGCCAGGCACGCGGCTTCGATCCGCTGCAACGTCGGGTACGGCGCCAGATCCAGCCCGAACCGGTGCGCGTTGTACAGCTGCGGCACCAGGCAGGCATCGGCCAGGCCGGGCTGGTCGCCATGACAGAACGTACCCGTCCTGGCATCGCCGGCCAACAGCGTTTCCATCGCCGCGAACGCCTCCGCCATCCAGTGCAGCGTCCACTGGGTGCGTGCCTCGGCGCCGGCCTGCAGCGTGCGCTCCAGATACTGCATCACCCGCAGGTTGTTGAGCGGGTGGATGTCACAGGCCACCAGCTGCGCCAGCGCACGCACCCGTGCCCTGTCCTCCGCATCGACGGGCAGCAACGGCGGGGCCGGGAACACCTCGTCCAGATACTCCAGGATCGCCATCGACTGCTGCAGCACGCGCTCGCCATGGCGCAGGGTCGGCACCAGTTCCTGCGGGTTGAGCGCGGCATAGGCCGCGCCGTGCTGCTCGCCGCCCTCACGGACCAGGTGCACCGGGGTGATCCGGTGCGGCAGGCCCTTGAGATTCAGCCCGATGCGCACGCGGTAGGCTGCGCTGGAGCGCCAGTAACTGAACAGCTCGATCGGTTCCATGGCGGTCTCCCGGCCAGTGCTCAGGGCTTGGCCGCCTGCTCGATGCGCTGTTCGATCGCACCGAAGATGCTCTCGCCGGCCGCATCGAACATCTCGATCCGCACCACATCGCCGAAGGACATGAACGGCGTGCTCGGCTTGCCATCGCGCAGGGTTTCCACGGTGCGCTGTTCGGCGAAGCAGGACGCACCCTTGCTGGTGTCCTCGTTGGCGATGGTGCCCGAGCCGACGATCGCACCGGCGCCCAGCGGACGGGTCTTGGCGGCGTGCGCGACCAGCTGGGCGAAGTTGAACTGCATGTCCACGCCGGCTTCCGGCGCGCCGAACCATTCCCCATTGATATGGGTGAGCAGCGGCAGGTGGACCTTGCTGTCCTGCCAGGCGTCACCCAGCTCATCGGGGGTGACGAACACCGGCGACAGCGCCGAGCGCGGCTTGGACTGCAGGAACCCGAAGCCCTTGGCCAGCTCACCCGGGATCAGGTTGCGCAGCGAGACATCGTTGACCAGGCCGATCAGCTGGATGTGGCCGGCGGCCTGCTCCGGCGTCACCGCCATGGGCACGTCGTCGGTGATCACCACCAGCTCGGCTTCCAGATCGATGCCGTATTCCTCGCTGACCACCTTGACCGCGTCGCGCGGGCCGTAGAAACCGGCGCTCGTGGCCTGGTACATCAGCGGGTCGGTGTAGAAGCTCTCCGGCACTTCGGCGCCACGGGCGCGGCGCACGCGGGCCACGTGCGGCAGGTAGGCGCTGCCATCGACGAATTCATAGGCACGCGGCAGCGGCGCGGCCAGCGCCTGCAGGTCGATGTCGAACACGCCGTCGGCGTCACCGTCGTTCAGCGATTCGTACAGGGCATTCAGGCGCGGGGCCAGGTGGCTCCAGTCTTCCAGGGCCTGCTGCAGGGTCGCGGCGATGCCGGTGGCGCGCACGCCCTGGCGCAGATCGCGCGAGACCACGATCAGGGTGCCGTCGCGGCCGCCTTCCTTCAAAGAACCAAGCTTCATGGGTGGGTATCCGGGATCGCGAAAATAGGTTTCAAGTGTAATCAAATGCTTGGCGGACCGACCAGCTGCACCGCCGCATCGCCTTACCCTAATGCATTGCCTACGCGCAGGAGCAGCCACGCATGGCGTGGCTCTATCGGTCTGCCCCCTCCTCCCAAGCTGAACAGGGAGGTTTGGTATGGGTCTCAAACATCCGTTAGACTATCCGGGTCTGCAGCGGCCGTCCGTTTCCCTTCGGGATCGCCGGCGATATGGATCAACGATCCGTCGCCCGCCCCCACTCCGACGCCATTCGTCATGCATTCCAGTCTTCGCACCGCGTCGACTGCACCCAATTCTCGCAGCGCGGTTCACGGGAACGCTCCGAGTCAGCCGATCACATTGATCTGCCTCGCGTCCGGCCATTCGGCCTGGCGTTACTTTGTCTTTGGAGCTTCCACCCGATGTCTTTTGAATCCTTGGGCCTTGCCCCGTTCCTGCTGCGCGCGTTGACCGAGCAGGGCTACGATACCCCGACCCCGATCCAGGAGCAGGCCATTCCGCTCGCCCTGGAAGGCCGCGACCTGCTGGCCGGCGCACAGACCGGTACCGGCAAGACGGCCGCGTTCGGCCTGCCGCTGCTGCAGCACCTGGGCACCAACCCGCAGGCCGTCAATGGCCCGCGCAAGCCGCGTGCACTGGTGCTCGCCCCCACCCGCGAGCTGGCCACCCAGGTGCATGACAGCCTGCGCGGCTACAGCAAGTACCTGCGCATCCCGAGCGCCTGCATCTACGGCGGCGTCGGCATGGGCAACCAGTTCGACGTGCTGCGCCGTGGCGTGGACCTGCTGGTCGCCTGCCCGGGCCGCCTGATCGATCACATCGAGCGTCGCAGCGTCGACCTGTCCGGCATCGAAATCCTGGTCTTGGACGAAGCCGACCGCATGCTCGACATGGGCTTCCTGCCGTCGATCAAGAAGATCCTCGCCAAGCTGCCGCGCCAGAACCGCCAGACCCTGCTGTTCTCGGCCACCTTCGAAGAGAGCATCAAGCAGCTGGCCCTGGAGTTCATGCGCGATCCGGCGCAGATCCAGGTGACCCCGAAGAACACCGTCGCCGAGACCATCACCCACCGCGTGCATCCGGTCGATGGCGCGCGCAAGCGCGAACTGCTGCTGCACCTGCTGGCGCAGGACAGCCGTGAGCAGACCCTGGTGTTCGGCCGTACCAAGCATGGCTGCGACAAGCTGGCGATGTTCCTGGACAAGTCCGGCATCAAGACCGCGGCGATCCACGGCAACAAGAGCCAGGGCCAGCGCCTGCGTGCCCTGGGTGACTTCAAGGCCGGCCGCGTGACCGTGCTGGTGGCCACCGACATCGCCGCGCGCGGTATCGACATCAACGAGCTGCCGAAGGTCATCAACTACGACCTGCCGATGGTGGCCGAGGATTACGTGCACCGCATCGGCCGTACCGGCCGTAACGGTTCGACCGGCCAGGCGATTTCGCTGGTGGCCCAGGACGAAGCCAAGCTGCTGCGCCAGATCGTGCGCCTGCTCGACAAGGACATGGACATCCGCGACGTGCCGGGCTTCGAGCCGCAGACCCCGATCCGCTGGGGCAACAGTGCGCCGGGCAAGGCCGAAGTGCCGGGTGGCGATCGTTCGCCGCGCAAGCATGCGCGTCGTCCGCACAGCGAGGCCCCGCGCCACGCCCATGCCGGCCCGAAGAAGGCCGGTGGCGGCCAGCGTGATGGCGCCGGTCGCGGTGCACCGCGCGGTGGCCAGCCGCAGGGCCAGCGCCGTGGCGGTGCCGGTCGCAGCCAGGGTGGCGGCGGCGGTCGCGCCAGCTGATTCCTACGGGCATCGCTGAAACGCAAAAAGGGCGACGCATCTGCGTCGCCCTTTTTTGTGTATATCGGGAGCCGGCCAGCGGCCGGCACTACCGGCCCGGTCGTTGGCGCCTGTCCGGCAGTGGCTCGGCGCCCCGACTCAGAAGCTGAAGGCCACCGTGATCCGCGCATTGCGGCCGGGCTCGCTGTAGCGGCCGATGCCCTCATCGTTGACGTAGCCGTACAGCGTGTTGGTGCCCTTGTTGATGTTGCGCACGCGCTGCCAGAGGTAGTACTCCTCATTGGTCAGGTTGTAGATACCGGCGCTGAGCTTCCACTGCGGGGTGACGTTCCAGGTGCCGTACAGATCCAGCACGGTGTAGCCATCGGCCTTGTCGACGAAGGCCGGCGTGGTGACCTTGCCGGTGGCGTCGGTGGTGTAGGCGTCCTTCGCTTTCTTGGCCACGGCGTGGGTCACGCTGGCGGTGAGGTTCCACACCGGCGACGGCGCGTAGCGCACGCCCAGTACCGCACTGGCCGGCACGATGCTTTCCAGCGGGTCGCCGTTGCGCTTCTCGCCTTCGCTGTAGGAGGCCGCCAGGCGCGAGGACCAGGCGTCGCTGATCTGCCAGCGCCCTTCCAGTTCCACGCCCTTCACCGTCACTTCGCCCGCGTTGGTCGGCATCGTGTAGTTGCGCGAATACAGCACCGGGCCGGTGGCGGCGGTGCGGAAGCCGCCGGGTACCGACTGGACCAGGTTGGTGTACTCGATGAAGTTCTCGTAGCGGTCGCGGAACACCGACAGGCCCAGCTGCGCGCGATCGGTGCTCCAGCGGTAGCCGAACTCCAGATTCAGGCTCTCCTCCGCCTCCAGGTCCGGGTTGGACACGGTGTCGTTGAGCAGCAGCGGCTGGCCGTTCTGCGCGTTGATGACCTGGGTGGCGCTGGTCGGCGAATACATGTCCGCCACGGTCGGGGCGCGGAAGCCACGACCCACCTGGGCCCACAGCGCATGATCGGGCAGGAAGCGGTACTCGGCGCCCAGCTGCCAGCTCGGCGAAGCGAAGCTCACATCGCGCACGGTGCCGGTGCGGTCCACGAAGGTGGCATCCACCTGCGGTGAGTAATCGTAACGGTCGTAGCGCGCACCGGCGCTGAGCGTCAGCCGTTCGTCCAGCAGCTGCACGCTGTCGCGCAGGTACAGGTTCCAGGCAGTCACGTCGGTCTTGGGCACCTGCCGCGGGTCGATCTCCACCGAGGCGACCGCGCCGGCCGCATTCCAGCGCGTATCAACCGCAGTGAAATCGATGTCGCGCTGCTGCCAGGCCAGGCCGTAGACCACGTCATGGCGCGCGCCGGCAGTGGCGAAGACCTTGCTGAAGTCGGCCGCGGCGCGGTCCAGGGTCTGCTTGGTCGAGCGGTTCTCGCTGCGCAGGCATGGCGTGGTGCCGCCGGGGCAACCGCTGCCGGCCACGATGGTGGTGATGCCACGGCTGTCGGTGACCTGGCGGTCCAGCTGTGCATCCAGCGTATCGAACAGCGCGTTGTCAGCGCGCCACTGGTAGTTCACCCCGTAGCGGTCACGGTCGTTGGTGTCATGGCCTTTGCGCGACAGGTAACCCGGCGCGTAGACGCGCGAGAGGTTGTCCACGTCGTTGGTGGCGCGGCCACGCTCGTAGAGGAAGCCCAGCGTGTTGGCCTCGTCGAGCTGCAGGTCGAGCTTGCCCAGCAGGTTGTCGCGGGTGCTGTCCACCGGATCCGGCGTGCGGCGACCGACCCCGATGCGGTCGTTGGTGGTGTCATACCACGACTCGGATTCATGGCCTTCGCGGCGGGTGTAGACCAGCATCGATTCGACGATGCCGGTACGGTTGGCAAAGGTCAGCGTGCCCATGGTTTCGTCATTGGCACCGGAGTACCCCGCCTTGAAGCCCAGGTGGGTGTCGTTGCCGGTGGGCGTGAGGTAGTCGGCCGGGTCCTTGGTGGTGAACACCACCGCCCCCCCCAGCGCACCGCTGCCGGCGCTGATCGAGTCGGCGCCCTTGATCACGGCCAGGCTTTTGAGGGTATCGATGTCCACATCGCCGCGGCCACCTCGGAAGAACTCGTAGGACCGCGCGGTTTCCACCGATTCGCCCAGGCTCAGGCCATCGACGGTGATCGCGACGCGGTCGCTTTCCAGGCCGCGGATATTGAAGCCGTTGTCACCGAAGCGGCCCATGTCCACGATGCTGACACCGGGGATGTAGCGGATCGCTTCTTCCATCGTGTTGGCCATCTCGTTGTCGAGATCGGCCGCGGTAAGGACGGTGACGTTCTGGTTGGTCGAACGGGTTTTCTTGGCGCGCTCGGCCTGCACGCGCACGGTATCGAGCGTGCTGGCATCGGCAGCGGTTTCAGCATGCACGGTGACGGACAGGCTGGCGCCAACCGCCAGCGCCAGCAGGGTGAGGGACGACTTCATGATCAAGCTCCGCAGGAGGGGAAGGTAATGGCGTGAGGCCGCGGTGGCGGCGGGCCGTTCCTGGCTGCGGCGATCGGTGGATCGAGCGGGGCTGGGGGGCAAGGGCGCGCAGGGGGCGCGCGCCGGGTTCATCCGTGGGTGCAGGCGTGCGACATGCAGCGCACGTCCAGGCAGCTAGCGGTTGCCGTTGGCCGAGTGCGCGCCGGCGACCGGCTCGGGATCGCGTGCATCGACGATGCCGTCGCCATTGCTGTCGGCGCGGTCGAACATGCGCTTGCCCGAGAGCTGGTACTCGGCAAAGGTCATGCGGCCATCGGTGTCCTTGTCCAGCGAGGCGAAGCGCACGCGGGCCTGGCGCGCGGCATCGGCACGCACACGCTGGCGCTGCTGCTCCAGGCGGCCGCTGAACTCGGCGGTGTATTCGGCCAGCGACAGCGTACCGTTGCCGTCGGCATCGGTGGCGGCGAAGCCCGCGGCACGCACTGCATCGAACTCGTCGCGATCCACCGCGCCATCCTGGTTGCGGTCGTACAGTTCCAGCATGCCGTTGGCGGTGTGCGAGGTCGGCATCTTCAGCGGATCGCGCGAAGACGCCGCGGCCGTCTCCTGCGTGGCGTTCTGCGAGGCCTCGTAGCCGGCCCAGGTGCGTTCGCCGGCGGCATCGTACTCGGCGCGGCTGATCGCCCCGTTCCCGTCGCGATCCAGTGCCTTGAAACGGATGTCGGTCTGGCGCAGGTGGCCGGTGCGCGCGTCGGCCAGGCGCACATCGAAGCGCTGCAGGTACTCATCGACGTATTCCTGTTCGTCGACGTGGCCGTCCTGGTTGCGGTCGGTGTCGGTGTAACGCTGCTTGCGGAAGGCCTCGAACTGGGCCCAGCTGACGCTGTAGGTCCCTCCGGTGGCGAACTGCGCCAGGAAGGCGGCTGCGGTCGGGGACACAGGGGTGGCCTTGGTGGCCGGCTGTGCATGGGCGGCCGGCGCCAGCACCAGTGCCAGCAGGGCCGCGGTGAGCGGGACGATCTTCATGGAGGTTCCCCTGGAGAAAGGACGGTTACGGTTCGACAACGTGGACGCGCAGCGATCAGGCGGGCGGCTTCTCGCGGAAACAGCCGGGCGATCCCGGCGGGCGCCATCCTATTCTTATTGCGAATGATTCGCAATACGGAATTTTCACAAGGGGTGTGATGGGTGTCCAGCAACCGAAAACAGCCGACGTTGGTCGGCTGTTTCGGACGCATTGCAGAGGAGGCCTGCGTGTCACCCCGGGTGTGGTCGGGAGCCGGCCAGCGGCCGGCACTACCGCTGCCGAAGGCGTCAGCCGCGCGGCTTGGTCGGGTTGAGCTGGTTGCCGAAGAAGATCGCGTTCAACAGCAGGCGCTCGGTGCCATGCCAGTACTTGCGGTGCGCCGGGTCATCGGCGAACAGCACCACGTTGCCCTGCCCCTGCGGCGATACCAGCAGCCAGGCCGCACCGGCGACACGGCTGCGGTTGCGCTCGGACAGATACCCATTGACCTTGGGCGCTTCGTCGATGCGTACCACCGTGGAGAACGGGTTGCGGCTGGGCTGGAAGCTCAGGCCGTTTTCCTTGTTCACCGCCAGCTGCCGGCGCGGCACGCCGAAGCCCAGCGGATGCGTGGTGTCCACGTCGGCGCTGAGGATGTTGCCGCTCACGCGCTCGATCGCGGCGATGTCGCGCTGATCGCCAAAGGCGCGTCGTGCCGCCTCCGGTTCCTTCTCCTCCGGCCCCAGCACTTCGTCGCTGAGCTTCTGCTCGATTGCCCAGCGCGCGGCGGTGCCGTAGGTGATCAACGTGCCGCCAGCATTGATCCAGCGCTTGAGCGCGGCCACGGCGGTGGCATCGACGCCACCGTAGGTGCCCCCGGCCAGGACAATGGTGGTGTAGCGATCCAGAGCGACCTTGCCGAGCTGGGCCGGATCGATCTTGCTGGCCGGCAGTTGCAGGTGCTGATCAAGCAGGAACCAGGCCGAGCCGATCTCGGTGGCACTCACGCCCTCGCCCATCACCAGCGCGACCGCCGGCTTGCGCAGTGCCTTGACACTGTCGCTGCCCAGATCGATACCCCCACGGCTCTGCCCGCTGGACAGCGCCTGGATATGCACGCCACTGCTGCGTGCCGCGGCGTCGACCGCCGCGAGCAGTTCGGCACCGGCCAGCGGCTGGCCCGCCACCGGCACCACCACGCTGCCGTAGCCGAACGACTGCTCGCCCTGCGCGGTGGCTGCCGTGAACGGCTGGAACGCGGCGCGGGTCAGCAGGCCCTTGGCCTGCAGCGCGTACAGCGCGCGGCTGGCGTTGTAATCGCGCCAGTCAAACACGTAGGCATAGCCTGCCTGGCCACCGACCACGCCGCCGTTCGCGTCCGGCACGCTGGCCACGCGCTCGCCACCGGCAATCCGGCTGCGGCTGGCGGCGAATGCGACGCCGTAGGCTGGTGCGATCGCATAGGAGGTGCTGCCGTAGAACACATCGCCCTTGATCGGCGGGGTGTCGGCGAAGATCGAATGGACGAGGCGGAACTGCGGCTGCGCGGCCTGGACCACGTAGGCGCTGCCCGGCTCGAAGCGTTGGCCGTCCACCGTCACCGGGGCGCTCAATGCCTGAACGGTGATCTGGTGCTGCAGCAGCAGATCCAGCAGGCGCCGGGTCAGGCCCGGATCGGCCGCGTCGCCGAACACGAACGACTTCACCGGCTGCTGGTTGGCCTGCTTCAGGGCCGACTGGAAGAAATCCTTCTGCAGCTTCAGCAGCCCGTCGCGCTCGGTGACCGCGCCGCGCACGGTGCCCAGGCCGGTGGCCACCTGGTTGCGGATGGTGAAGCCGAAGGTCAGCAGGCCGTTGACCGATTCCTGCACGCGGCCGCGCGAGCTGGCCTGCTCCACGGTCACCCCCACCGCACCGTGGAAGTCCGGGTAGGTCGAGCCATAGACCGGCGAGAAATTATCGAAGTTCTCCCCGGTGTAGTACAGCGAGCCCAGCGCATCCAGCGACTGTGCGTGGTACTTGGCCAGGGTCTTGTTGAACGCATACGACGAGGCCGGGATGAGCGGGCTGTGCATGCTGGCCGGCGACGGTTCGAAGTAGTAGGTGCTGTCCTTGCCCATCTCGTGGAAATCGATCTGGACGTTGGGATACCACTGGTGGAAGTACGCGATCTTCGGCCGCGTGTCCTGCTGGGTCAGCGCCAGCCAGTCGCGGTTGAGGTCGGTGAAGTAGTGATTGGTGCGGCCCTGCGGGAACGGTTCGACATGTTCCTTGTCGGCCGGGTCGGCCGAGGCCGGCGAGGACGCATACGCATTGTGCCAGCTCGCCGCGCGGTCACGCCCGTCCGGGTTCTGTGCCGGATCGAACAGCACCACCGCCTGCTGCAGCCACTGCGCGGTTTCCACACTGCGGTTGGCGACCAGGTAGTAGGCGGTGAGCATCGCTGCTTCACCGCTGGAGGTTTCATTGCCGTGCACGCTGTAGCCCAGCCACACCACCACCGGGCTGCTGCCGGCGGCCGAGAGCGGCTGCGCCGGATCGGCCAGGGTGACGTGCTGGCGCCGCAGCGCCTCCAGGTTCTGCAGGTTCTGCGCCGAGGTCACCGTGGCGATCAGCAGCGGGCGGCCCTCGTAACTGCGGCCGATCTGTTCGACCTTGATCTTGTCCGAGTGTTTGGCCAATTCGTTGAAGTAGGCCACCAGCTGGTCGTGCCGCGTGTAGCGGCTGCCGATCTCATAGCCGAGGAACTGCTGCGGGGTGGGAATGGACGGATCGAACTCGCCGCCCTGCGGGAAGAAGTACGCGCTCTGCGCGAACGCTGGCGCGGCCAGCAACCACAACGCGCCCACCAGCCAGGTGATGGGACGTGACACGACACGATGCAAAGACACAGCAGTTCCCCATGAAGCGGGCCGGCATCTCCGCCGGCCCCGTTGGATGCGCACGCTCCGGTGCAGCCAGGTGCCGGGCCGGCGCGAAGGCGACCGGCCCGCAGGTTCAGAAGCGGTAGTCGAAGCCGACCGTGAAGTAGCGCCCGCGCAGGTCGTACTGACTGAAGTCGTACGGCGCGCGGATACCCGGGAACGAGGCGTCGTACGGCGGTTCCTCATCGGCCAGGTTCTGGATCTTTGCGTACAGGGTCAGCTTGTCGATGCCGGTGTAGCCCAGGTACAGGTCGAACTGGTTGTAGGCATCCACGCGATCCTGCACGGCGGTGGCCGCGGCGCTGGCCTTCTGGTCGTAGCCGCTGGTGTAGTACCAGGTCAGCGCGGTGCGGAAATCGCCATAGCTCCAATCGAAGGTGGTGGTCGCCTTGTTCTTGGGCAGGGTGGCGCCGAGGTTGCTGCCGGCGTAATCCACCAGCGGACCACCGACCACGGTGGGGCGGCTGTAGTCGCGCACGTGGGTGAAGGCGGTGCTCAGGCCGAAGTCGCCGGCACGCTCGGTCGGGAAGCGCTGGCGCAGTTCGACATCGAAGCCGGAGGTCTTCAGCTCGCTCAGGTTCTGATAGCGGTTGTAGACCGCCAGCAGCTTGCCGCGCTCATCGCGCAGCACCGCACCGGGCACGTCATCGGTGACCAGGGTCTGGGTGTTGTTGGTGCCTACCAGGTTCTCCAGCTCGATGCGGTAGTAGTCCACGCTCAGGCTGGTGTTGGACCACGGCGAGAGCACGATGCCGGCATTGAAGCTCTTGGTGCGCTCGGGCTTGAGATCGTTGTTGCCGACAGTGAAGAAGGTCGGGTTCTGCCGCGAGCCCGGCACGTCCGGATCACGC
This sequence comes from Stenotrophomonas sp. RIT-551, assembly GCF_026241915.1. Taxonomy (NCBI): domain Bacteria; kingdom Pseudomonadati; phylum Pseudomonadota; class Gammaproteobacteria; order Lysobacterales; family Lysobacteraceae; genus Stenotrophomonas; species Stenotrophomonas sp. RIT-551. The sequence goes on from NZ_JAPJIU010000002.1 coordinate 394,167, forward strand.
GGATCGATCACGCTGCCGTAGGCGATGCTGGTGCTGTTGGAATTCTCCGACAGCGACGGCGCACGGAAGCCCTTGGAGGCGGCCGCGCGCACCAGCAGGATGTCCCACGGCTGCCAGCGCAGGCTCAGCTTGGGCGAGAAGGCATCGCCAAAATCGCTGTAGTGATCGGCCCGCGCGGCGGCCTGCAGTTCCAGGCGCTCGGCCAGCGGCACGTTCACTTCGGCATAGGCCGCGGTCACCTTGCGCTCACCGTGCACCTCGGCGATCGCCGGGCGGATCTGCAGGCCCGCATCGATCTGCCAGGGATTGTTGGAATCGAGTTTTTCGCGGCGCCACTCGGCACCGGCGGCAAAGCCGATCTCGCCGGCCCAGGTGTGCCCGATCGCACCGGAGATCTTGGCATCCACGCCCTGCAGCACCGACTCGGCCGGGCGCAGCGTGCTGATGTTGATCGCGTTGAGCACGTCCTGCGGGGTGGCCGCGGGATTGAGCAGGTTGTAGCTGCCGGTGGCCAGCGCATCGGCCAGCGCATAGCGGTTGGCGAAGCCGCCGGAGACGGTCTCGCGCTCACTGCTGCGCGCACCGAATGCACCCACTTCCCAGTCCCAGTTCTGCAGGCTGCCGCGCAGCCCGACCAGGCCGCGGTAGGCCTGCGAGCGGTTGGTCTTGATGGTCGCACCGAGGTTGAAGAAGGTGTACTCGATCGGCACGGCGCGGCCGTAGGGGTTGTAAGGGCTGCTCGCCGGCAGATTGGAGGAGACCGGCTCGGCCAGCCCGGTATCGGCGTTGAGCGCGAAGCGGCCGCTTTCCAGGGTGAAGAACGGGCTGCTGCCGAACCAGGAGACGCCCTTGATGTCGCTGTAGAGCACTTCACCGAAGGCTTCGACGTTGTCGTTCACCCGGAAGGTGCCGTTGACGTAGGCCTGGTAACGCTTGGTCGAGGGGATCAGCGTGGTGTACGGCGCCTGGTTGAAGCCGCAGGTGTTGCCGGCCAGGCCATCGATCGGCGCGCTGGCGACCAGGGTGGTGCCCTCCGGGCAGTTGCCGTTGGCATCGAGCATCGGCACCGAGGTGCCGTTGACCAGATAACGCGCACCCTTGGCCGACCAGCCGTTCCAGCGGCCGCCGGGCTTGTCCGTGTAGATGCCCGACTTGGTCAGGTCGCGCTGGTCCTGGTCCAGGCGCTCGCGGTTGTAGCCTTCCAGGCTGACCAGGATGTTGTAGCCATCCGTGTCCAGATCACCGATGCCGCCGATGAACTTCAGGTTCTGCTCGTCCAGCCCGCCCTGGTCGGCGTTGCCGAGGCTGCCACCGAGTTCGGCGCCCTGGAAATTCTGCCGGGTGATGATGTTGACCACGCCGGCCACCGCGTCCGAGCCGTACACCGCCGAGGCGCCGTCCTTGAGCACTTCGATGCGTTCCACGGCGACCAGCGGCAGCGCGTTGAGGTTGACGAAGGTGTCCGACAGGCCGCCGGCCGGGAAGCCGTAGTTGGCCAGGCGGCGGCCGTTGAGCAGTACCAGCGTGTTCTTCTGCGACAGGCCGCGCAGGCCGATGCCGGCCGAGCCGGAGGCCCAGCCGTTGTTGGTGGTTTCGTTGTTGGCGTTGCCGGTGTTGGCCGAGATCGAGCGCAGCAGGTCGGCGACGGTGGCCTTGCCGGTCTCCTCCAGCTGCTGGCGCTCGATCACCTGCACCGGGTTGGCCGACTCGGTATCGGTGCGCTTGATGTTGGACCCGGTGACCCGTACGGCGGCGAGGGTCTTGCTGTCGCCGGCGGCGGCGGCATCGGGGGCGGCGTCGGCGAACGCGGTCAAAGGCGTTGCCAGAGCGACGGACAACGCCGCTACAAGAAGAGTGGGCTTGGGCATGAACTTCAGTGGGGTGGTGGACGACAAGTTCCGCAGTAGTCCATGTCTGGCTGAACCACGGCCAATAACATCTCTTCATACGGATATAAGAGAAACTAACATCTCTTCATCCGGATGGAAATGTTTTCGTTAGCAACAATTAACGGCCTGGCGCTGCCGCACCCCCGGCCCACCGCTACAATGCGGCCATGGAAATCTTCAAAGTCTTTACCCTCGAGGCCGCTCACCACCTCCCCAATGTGCCGCCGGGCCACAAGTGCGCGCGCCTGCACGGCCACTCGTTCCGGGTGGAACTGAAAGTGGAGGGCGAGCCAGGTGAGCAGACCGGCTGGATCATGGATTTCGGCGACGTCAAAGCCGCCTTCCAGCCGATCTATGACCGCCTGGACCACCACTACCTCAATGACATCCCCGGTCTGGAGAACCCGACCAGCGAGCGGCTGGCGGCCTGGATCTGGAACGAACTCAAGCCGGCCCTGCCCGAGCTGAGCGAAGTCACCGTGCACGAAACCTGCACGTCCGGCTGCCGCTATCGCGGTTGATTGGCGGCGCGCGGGTGCACAGCGCGGTAGAGCCGACCGTTGGTCGGCTGCCCGCCAGTCATCGCGGCCCCCGACCCACGCAACCCATTGATCGGAAAGCGGTTCAGTTGAAACCGGACCACAACTGGCAATGAAATGTTGCAATGCAATATATTCGGCGTATGCTGCATTGCATCAACGTTCTCGAGCTGTCCTGACCATGGCGTCCGCGTTCACCGATTCCTTCAGCGACTACACCCGCCAGCTGGCCGCCACGGCCACGCGCGCCAACCGGCTCGCGCTGGAAAATGCCGAAAGCATGTTCGGGGTGCAGTTGAAGACGCTGGAGAAGAACATCACCGCCACCAGCGGGTTCTTGGGTGAAATCGTGCAGTCACAGGATTCCGGCACGCTGCAGTCGCTGCTGCCCAAGGGCGCGCAACTGGCACGTGACAACCTCGCCCGTTGGACCAGCGCCAGCCAGGAAGTGGCCGGCCTGGGGTTGAAGGCCTCCGAAGCCTTCAGCGAACTCGCCCGGCAGCCGTTCGCGGCCGCCACGCCCAGCGCGGGCAAGACCCGCGGCTGAGCCGGACAACATCGAATTTGCGTGGGTCCCTCCCCCCACGCAATCCCAGACCCGACAGAACCCTCCCTCTGTCGGGTCTTTTTTTGGGCGCTGTTACCGCGCCGCCGGCAACGAGAACACGAACAACGCCCCTTCCGGGCTCTCCAGCAGGCGGATCTCACGCCCGTGCAACTGCACGATGCGATGCACGATCAGCAGGCCCAGACCACCGCTGTCCGGCCGCTGGCTGCTCAACGCCGGCATCGCGGTAAACAGGGTGGCGCGGCGTTCGGCGGCAATGCCCGAGCCAGTATCGGCCACGCTGACCTGCACCTGGCCATCGGCCGCGCGCAGGGTGACCGTGATGCGCCCGCCTTCCGGCGTATGGCGGATCGCGTTGTCGAGCAGGTTGGTCAGCACCCGCTCGATCAATGCCAGGTCCGCGATCACCGGCGGGATACCCGGCGGAATGTCGGCGCTGAGTGTCTGCCGGCGGGACTCGGCCGCCAGCTCGAATTTCTGGAACACATCCTGGATCAGATCCGGCAGCGAGAACGCCTGGCGGTCCAGTACGACACCGCCGTGTTCGAGCCGGGCCAGCTCGAACAATGCCTGGGCCAGGCGCCCGACCTTGTGGCTCTGCGACAGCGCGATCGAGAGATAGCGCTGGCGCTCGTCGGCGCCCAGCGTGGCGTCTTTGAGGGCCAGCGTTTCCAGATACCCGTGCAGCGAGGACAGCGGCGTGCGCAGGTCGTGGGAGATATTGGCCACCAGCTCGCGCCGCTGCAGGTCCTGTTGGCGCAACTGTTGCCATTGCTCGCCCAGGCGCTGGGCCATGTGACCAAAGCTGTGCTGCAGGATGGCCAGTTCATCGCGCTCTCCGCTGCGCAGCGGCGCCGGCGGCGGGGCGGCATCGGGGGTGGCGGCATCGACATCGAAGGACTGGATGCGCCGGGTCAGCTGGCGCAGCGGGCGGGTGACCCAACGGAACGCGACCAGGCCGGCCAGCAGGCCCACCACCGCGACGATCGCCAACGACCACAGCGTGGTGCGCAGCGTACTGTTTGCGGCGATGTTGGCCGCCAGTGCTTCGCGCTGTTCACCGACCAGCACCACGTAGATGTAGCCGGCCTGATGCCCCTGCACCCACAGCGGCGCCGCGTTGAACACCTTGCGGCCGGTGGCGCTGCGCGGGTCATCGCCGAGGATCGGCAGCGGCTCGTCGCGCAGCAGCGCCTTTACCGGTGCCAGATCGACCCGGCTGCGCTTGAGATGACCGTCCGGAGCATCGTGGCCGAGGATGCGGCCCTGGTCGTCGAGCAGGTACACCTCCACGCTCGGGTTGACCGCCATCAGCTTGCCGAACAGTGCGCGCACTTCGCCGTTGCGCATGCCGCGGCCATCCATCAACTCGCCACTGCGCGCGATGTGTTCGGCCAGCCCGCGCGAGAGGCGCTGTACGGTTTCCTGCTCATGCACCGTGGTGCTGCGCATCTGGATCCACACCAGCGCGCCACAGCACAACAGCAGCAGCGCGAAGAACACCGCGGACAGGCGCTGCGACAACGTGAGCCGGATCATGCGCCGCCCCCTTCGTTGCCATCGACCAGTTTGTAGCCGCGCCCCCAGACCGTCTGGATGCGCTGCGGATTGGCCGCATCGCGCTCGATCTTGTTGCGCAGCCGGTTGATGTGGGTGTTGACGGTGTGCTCGTAGCCGTCGTGCTGGTAGCCCCAGACCTGGTTGAGCAGGTCCATGCGCGAATACACCTGGCCTGGATGACGGGCGAAGAAGTAGAGCAGGTCGAATTCGCGCGGGGTCAGTTCCAGTGGCCTGCCCTCCACCTGCGCCGTGCGTGCGACCGGGTCGATGCGCAGCCCGGCCACCTCGGTTTCACCGGCATCGATGCGCGCGTTCTGCGCCATCGCTTCCACGCGGCGCAGCAGTGCTTTCACGCGGGCGACCAGTTCCAGCATCGAGAACGGTTTGGCCAGGTAGTCATCCGCGCCGAGCTCCAGCCCGAGGATGCGGTGCACTTCGCTGGCGCGCGCACTGGTGATGATGATCGGGGTGTAGCGCGTCATCGCGCGGGCGCGCTTGCAGATCTCCAGGCCGTCCACGCCGGGCAGCATCAGGTCCAGTACCAGCGCGCTCCAGGGCTGGCCTTCGAGCAGGGCCAACCCCTCGTCGCCGGTGGCGGCATGGGTGACCTCATAGCCCTCGTCGCGCAGGTGCATGCGCAGCAGGTTGGCGATGTGGACATCGTCTTCGACGATCAGGACACGCTTGGCGCTGCTCATCGGCTCGGGGGGCGGCAGGAGGGCATGAGGCATTGTCGGCGGATCGCGACCGGAATGTGTCACGGAAAATTTAACCCTGCGTGAGGATTCGTTGACCGGGCCGGGCGCAGCATGGCCGCATCGTTCCCGTACCCGGAGATCGGCCATGCGCTACACACGTCGCAATGTGCTTGGAATGGGTGGCATGGCGGCCGCGGCCGGCCTGTTCGGCCTGACTGCCTGCAGCGGCCCTGCCCCGGCGGCCCCTGCCGCGCCTGCCGCGCCTGCGCGCCAGTTCGAGGTGATGCGCAGCGATGCGCAGTGGCGCGAGCAGCTCACCCCGGCCCAGTACAGCGTGCTGCGCCGGCAGGGCACCGAGCGGCCGTTCAGCAGCCCGCTCAACAAGGAACACCGGCGCGGCACCTTCACCTGTGCGGGGTGCGCGTTGCCGCTGTTCTCCTCCTCCACCAAGTTCGACAGCGGCACCGGCTGGCCCAGCTTCTGGGCGCCGCTGCACGATGCCGTCGGCGAAGACCGCGACACCACGCTGGGCATGGTCCGGGTCGAGGCGCACTGCCGGCGTTGCGGTGGCCACCTCGGCCACGTCTTCGATGACGGCCCGCGCCCGACCGGACTGCGCTATTGCATGAACGGCGTGGCCATGAATTTCGTCGCGGCCTGAGCGCCGCACTCCCCTGCGTCATAGAAGGACCTCTCCATGCTTCTGCTCGTGCTGGCCTACCTCGGTGGCGTGCTCACCATCCTCAGCCCCTGCATCCTGCCGGTGCTGCCGTTCGTGTTCGCACGGTCCGACCGCCCTTTCCTGCGCAGTGGGCTGCCGCTGCTGATCGGCATGGCGCTGATGTTCGCCGTGGTCGCCAGCCTGGCGGCGGTGAGCAGCCAGTGGGTGGCGCAGGCCAACCAGATCGGACGCCGGATCGCGCTGGTGGTGATGGCGGTGTTTGCGCTGGCGCTGCTGTGGCCGGCGCTGGCCGACCGCCTGCTGTCCCCGTTCCAGCGGCTGGGCGCGCGGCTGAGCGCCTCGGCCGATGCGGCCAGTGATGCCGGACGCGGGGGCGTTGGCACCTCGCTGCTGATCGGCATCGCCACCGGCCTGCTGTGGGCACCGTGCGCGGGTCCGATCCTCGGCCTGATCCTCACCGGCGCGGCGCTGCAGGGGGCCAGTGTCGGCACCAGCGGGCTGCTGCTCGCCTATGCACTGGGCGCGGCCACCTCGCTGGCCCTGGCGATCTGGATCGGCGGGCGTGTGTTCGCCGCGCTCAAGCGTCGCCTCGGCGTGGGGGAGTGGGTACGCCGCGGGCTGGGCATCGCCGCATTGCTGGCGGTGGTCGCCATCGCGATGGGCTGGGATACCGGCGTGCTGACCCGGCTCTCCACGGTCAGCACCGCCAAGCTGGAACAGGGCCTGCTTGACGTGCTGCCGGCACAGCAGCCTGCTGCCGGTGCCGCGATGACGAGCGCGGCCAGTGGCGCCGGTCAGCCGCTGCCGGTGGAAGGCACCCTTCCCCCGCTGGCCGGCGCCACCGGCTGGCTCAACAGCCCGCCGTTGGATGCGCAGGCGCTGCGCGGCAAGGTGGTGCTGGTCGATTTCTGGACCTACTCCTGCATCAACTGCCTGCGTGCCATGCCCTACGTGCGTGAGTGGGCCGAGCGCTACCGCGACCACGGGCTGGTGGTGATCGGCGTGCACGCGCCGGAGTTTGCCTTCGAGCGCAACCTGGCCAACGTGCAGCGCGCGGTGAAGGATCTGAAGGTCACCTACCCGGTGGCGATCGACAACGACTTCGCCATCTGGCGCGGCTTCAACAACAAGTACTGGCCGGCCCACTACTTCATCGACGCGCAGGGCCGGATCCGTGCGCATCACTTCGGTGAGGGCAACTACGCACAGTCCGAGCAGATCATCCGCCAGCTGCTGCGCGAGGCCGGCAACACGCTGCCCGGTGACGATGCACCGGTGGCGATGACGCTGGATGGCGTGGCGCGCCAGGCCGACATGGGCAACCTCAAATCGCCGGAGACCTACCTCGGCCATGCGCGTGCCGAGAACTTCGCCTCGCCCGGCGGCCAGCGCCAGGATCAACCCGCCGACTACGCCGTGCCTGCGACGCTGCAGCACAACCAGTGGGCCCTGGCCGGGCGTTGGACCGTGGGCAACGAAGATGCCCGGCTGGAAACGGGCGGCGGCCGCATCGCCTTCCGCTTCCATGCGCGCGACCTGCACCTCGTGTTGGCCCCGGGCGAAGACGGCAAGCCCGTGCGGTTCCGCGTGCGCATCGATGGGCACGCGCCGGGCCCTGCGGCCGGTGGCGATGTTTCCGCCGACGGCGACGGCGTCGTGGATGAAAACCGCCTGTATCAGCTGATCCGCCAGTCCGGCGACGTGCAGGAGCGCACCTTCGAGATCGAGTTCCTCGATCCAGGCGTGCGCGCCTACGCCTTTACGTTTGGTTGAGGAGCCATCGCATGAAGATCGCATTCGACAAACTCGTGGCCGGCGGCATCGCCGTTGCCATCGCGGCACTCACCGCCAGCGTGGTGGTGGGCCTGGATCGGCCCGCACAGGCTGCCGCGGCCGCTGCGACGGTGGCCGTGCCCGCACCGGCCGGCAAGGCGGACCTGCGCCAGCCGGGCGTGAAGCGCGCCCAGGTGGTATTCGCCGGCGGCTGCTTCTGGGGCGTGCAGGGCGTGTTCCAGCACATCAAGGGCGTGGATAGTGCGCTCTCCGGTTACATCGGCGGCAGCGCGGCGAACGCGACCTACCCGCGCGTCGGCAGCGGCGGCACCGGGCATGCCGAGGCGGTGCAGGTGACCTACGACCCCTCGCAGGTGAGCTACGGCCAGTTGATGCAGGTGTTCTTCTCGGTGGCGCACGATCCGACCCAGCTCAACCGGCAGGGCCCGGACCGCGGCACCCAGTACCGCTCTGCGGTCTATGCAGACGACGCCGCCCAGCGCGATGCCACCCGCGCCTACATCGCCCAGCTGCAACAGGCCAGGACCTACGCCGCGCCGGTGGTCACCCAGGTCGACGGCGGCAAGCCGTTCTTCGCCGCCGAGGGCTACCACCAGAACTACCTCACGCTGCACCCCGAATCGCTGTACATCCGTATCAACGACCTGCCCAAGGTGGTCGCGCTGAAGCAGCAGTACCCGGCGCTGTACCGCGAGCAGCCGCGCCTGGTGAGCACCACGATTTCGGCCCGCTGAGCGCGCTCGGGGAGGAGAAAAAACGCACGGCACACAGTGACCTGCCGTGCGCGGGGGAAGTCGCAAGACCGCATGGTAGGCTGGCGCCAGACGCGGATACAGATGCAGATGACTGGCATCCGCACGGTTACAGATTCTGTGGATGCAGCTGCCGATGGCGACCAACCTCTACCAATCCCTGGCCGATGAAATGGCCGACGCGATCCGCAGCGGACGCTTGCCGGTCGGCGCCCGCCTGCCCTCGCTGCGCGGGCTGGCCACGCAGCGCAGCCTCAGCCTCAACACGGTGATCGCGGCCTATCGGCAGCTGGAAGACGCCGGGCTGGTGCTGCCGCGGCCCAAGGCCGGCTTCGTGGTCAGCCCGCGCCTGCCCGAACCCACGCAGTCGCTGCGGCAGGCACCGTCGCCGCCGAGCGCACCCGCCCAGCAGGCGATGATGGCGCGCGTGCTGGCCGCGCAGCAGCAGCCGGGCATCGTCGATCTGGCCTTCGCCGGCCCGCGCGGCAAGCGCTTCTATCCCGGCGCGCAGCTGGCCCGCAGTACCGCGCAGGTGCTGCGTCGTGCCGCCACCACGGTGGAGACCTACGCACGTCCCAACGGTGCGGCGCGGTTGCTGGCGCAGATCGTGCAACGTGGGCCGCGGCTGGGGCTGCACACCACGGTGGATCGGCTGGTGCTGACCCATGGCGCGATGGAAGCCCTGCAGCTGGCCCTGCGCGTGGTGACAAAACCCGGCGATGCGGTGGCGATCGAAGCGCCCTCGTACTTCAACATCTACCCGCTGCTGCGCAGCCTGGGCCTGCGCGCGATCGAGCTGCCGACCCATCCACGCGACGGGCTCGATCTGGATGCGCTGGAAGCCCTGCTCGAGGCCGGGGGCATCGCCGCGATCATGGCCATGCCGACCGTGCACAATCCGCTCGGCGGCAGCATGCCGGTGCCGAACAAGCAGCGCCTGGCCGCACTGGTGAATCACTACGAGGTGCCGCTGATCGAAGATGCGGTCTACGCCGAACTGCAGTTCAAGGAGCCGCTGGAACCGCTGGCCAAGAGCTTTGATCGCGATGGCTGGATCATGGTCTGCAGTGGTTTCTCCAAGACACTGGCCCCGGATTACCGGATCGGCTGGCTCGACGGAGGTCGCTTCGCTGCCGATATCCAGCTGCTGAAATTCCATTCCTCCGGCGCCGAATCACGCCTGCTCGGCGATGCGGTGGCCGCATTCCTGGAGGCCGGAAACTACGAGCACCACCTGCGTGGGCTGCGCCGGCTCTACAGCGACCAGGTGGCCCACGTGCGTGGGCTGATCGCCCAGCATTTTCCGTCCGGCACCTCGGCCACCCAGCCGACCGGTGGCTTCCTGCTGTGGGTGGAACTGCCCGCGGCGATCGATGCCGGAAACCTGTTCGAGCAAGCGCTGGCCGAAGGCGTGGTGTTCATGCCCGGCCAGGTCTACTCGCGCGGTGCGCGATACCGTCATTGCCTGCGCCTGTCGTGCTGCCAGGAACTGGATGCGCGCTTCGTCGGTGCCATCGCCACCGTCGGCCGGCTGGCCAACGCGCTGCAGGCGCGCGCGGCGGGCTGACGCTCAGAACACCAGGCGGTCTGCCAGGCTCGCCGGATCCGCACCCGGCGCATACGGCAGGCGGCCCCAGCACGGCATCGGCAACCGCGCCTTGAGCAGCGCGACATTCTCATCGCGGCGCGCCATCGCCGGGTCCACCTCGTTGGCGATCCAACCGATGCAGTGCGCGCCGCGGGCCGCGATCGCCTCGGCGGTCAGCCGTGCGTGGTTGAGGCAGCCCAGCCGCAGCCCGACCACCATCACCACCGGCAGCTTCAGCGCCTGCACCAGATCACTCTGGTCCAGCGCGGCCGACAGCGGCGCCAGCCAGCCGCCGACGCCCTCCACCACCACCGTGTCCGCGCTGGCACGCAGGCGCGCGAAGGCAGCTTCGATCGGCGCCAGCGACAGTTGCACGCCCGCTTCTGCCGCGGCGATCTCCGGCGCGAGCGGCTGCTCCAGCGCAAAGGGGTTCAGGTCCTCGTACCCGGGCGTCGGCACGCTGGCGGCCAGCAGGGCGGTGGCATCCTCGTTGCGCAGGCCCTGCGGGGTGCGCTCACAGCCGCTGGCGACCGGCTTCATGCCCACGGCCGTGCCGCCATGCCGGCGCAGGGCATGCAGCAGCACGCAGCTGCTGAAGGTCTTGCCGATGCCGGTATCGGTACCGGTGACGAACAGGGCGGCGGGCAACGGCGCAGGCAGGGACATGAAGGACGACCAGGGCTGGAAACGCGTCATTATCCGCCGTCCCGGCAGCGCCGCGGTGCGGTCTGCTGCGTTCCGCCGGCCCCGGCGCAGGCGGGCGTGCGGCTTGGTAGACTGCGGCCATGTTCGATACCTCCACGCTTACCGGCAGCAAGCCGGAACAGTACGGCCAGCTGCTGGCCCAGGCCCGTGCCCTGGTGCATGGCGAGCGCGACCGCATCGCCAATGCGGCCAACCTGTCGGCGCTGGTCTACCACGCCCTGCCGCACCTGAACTGGGTCGGCTTCTACTTCTTCGACGGCAAGGAGCTGGTCGTCGGCCCGTTCCAGGGCCTGCCCGCCTGCGTGCGCATTCCGCTCGACAAGGGCGTGTGTGGCGCCGCCGCCTCGCAGCGGGTTACCCAGCGCATCGAAGACGTGGACGCCTTCCCGGGCCACATCGCCTGCGACTCGGCCTCGCGCTCGGAGCTGGTCGTGCCGCTGGTCCACAACGGCAACCTGGTCGGTGTATTCGATCTGGACAGTCCCTCGCTGGCGCGCTTCGACGCCGAGGACCAGGCCGGCCTTGAGGCGATCGCCGCCGTGTTCGTCGAGGCTCTGGGATGAGTGGCGCCAAGCTGCGCAACATCGGCCCGAAGAGCGCAGCATGGCTGCGCCAGGTCGGTCTGCGTACGCCGGAAGACCTGGTGGCGGTCGGCGCCGTGGGTGCCTTCGTCAAGGTGCGCCGTGCCGGCTTCAAACCGAGCCTGAACCTGCTCTATTCGCTGGAAGGCGCGCTGCAGGACTGCCACTGGCAGGAACTGCCGGAAGCACGCCGCACCGTGCTGGTGGCCGAGTACGAGGCCATCATCGCCGAGCAGCCGCTGAAGAAGGCGCCGCCCGCGTCCGGCCCGGTCTACGACCGCACGGTCGAGCATCGCGACGATGAGGGCGATGACGCACCGCCGTTCGAGAGCGACGACGAGCCTCGCTGATCCGCACGGACCGACGCATCGTCGGTCCTGCGCGCTTCATACCTGCTGCAGTTCCAGCAGCTCACCCCAGAGTTGATCGTCTTCGCGCTCCACGCGCAGCCGCAGCCGCGTGCCGTGGTCGATGCGCAGCGCCCAGCACATTGCCATCGGCAACCCGCAGACCTGCGACAGAACGATGCGCAGCGGCCCGCCATGGCTGACGATCAGGGTCGGCACCGGGTCCGGATCATCCAGCAGCCGATGCAGCCCACGCGCGATGCGGCGCTCGAAGTGGCCCCAGCTTTCCCCGTGCGGCGGCGGGTTGGCGTGCGGGTCCAGATGGAACGCCGACAGCGCGTCCATCGGCAGCGCCTCCAGCGCGGCACCATCCCAGTCGCCGAAATCCAGCTCTTCCCATTCCTCGTCAGTGTCCACCCCCCGCCCGAGCGGGGCCGCCAGCGCTTCGGCGGTGCGCACGGCGCGCTGCCGTGGCGAGCACAGCACGCGCTCCCAGGACAGCGCCGCGTAGCGCGCGCACAGCGCGTCGGTGGCGCCCTCATGCAGCGGTGGATCGGTGCGGCCATCGAGATGGTCGTCGCGGCCGGTGCTGGCGTGGCGGATCAGGTCGAGGATCATGCCGGGCCCCCTCTGCTGCCCGCTGCGGCCGGCCGGTGAGGGTCACGGGCGTCGGTACCGGGGTGCTGCAACCACGTCGGGGTCATGGAGATCACATCGAAAAAGCGAGGCGCATTCTAACCGGTGCGCTCCACCGGCCCGGCCGATGGCTTAGACTGCGCCCACTTTCAGGTGACCCGGGGCTGCAATGCCGCCGGGTTGAAACGGGAAGCCGGTGACGCGTCAGGCCTCGTGCCCCGCCGCCACTCCGGCGCTGCCCCCGCAACGGTAAGCGAGGAAACACCAGGCAACACGCCACTGTGCTCCGGCATGGGAAGGCGCCTGGCACGATGGCACGGCCATCGACCCGCGAGCCCGGAGACCGGCCTGGAAGACGACTGGTTGCGATGCGGCGGGCATGGCGGCGGCAAGCAGGCGCCTGCGCGTCCGCCCACCGTCGAACTCCCTGCAGCGCGATCATCCCCACCCCTTGCCGCGCGGGCGTGCGCGGTGCATGGAGTCATCGATGAAGCTGCAGATCCAAGTCCTTTCCCTGGCCGTGTTGTCGGCCCTGCCCCTGCTGGCGTCGGCCCAGGACGAGGCGACCGCGCTGGACCAGGTACTGGTCACCGCCACCCGCACCCCGATCGCCCTGCAGGACAGCATCTCGCCGGCCCAGGTGATCGACCGCGCCGAGATCGAGCGCAGCCAGGCACCGTCGCTGCAGGACCTGCTGCGCGGCCGGGCCGGCATCAACCTCAACAACAGCGGTGGCCTGGGCAAGCAGAGCTCGCTGTTCCTGCGCGGCACCAACTCGGCCCACACCCTGGTGCTGATCGACGGCGTGCGCATCAACACCGGTGACCTCGGCCTGGCCATGATCCAGGACCTTCCGCTGGCACAGATCGAGCGCATCGAGATCGTGCGTGGCCCGCAGTCCAGCCTGTACGGCGCCGACGCGATCGGTGGCGTGATCCAGATCTTCACCCGCCGCAATGCCGGCCAGTTCGCCCCGCACCTGCAGCTCGGCGGCGGCAGCAACGGCCTGCGCGAGGCCAGCGGTGGCTTCGGTGGCAGTGGCGAGCGTGGCTGGTTCGGCACCGACATCGCCTACCAGCACACCGACGGCATCAACGCCTGCCGCGGCTCCGTCTCGCCGTTCGCCGGCTGTGGCGCCAATGAGCCCGACCGCGATGGCTACCGCAACCTGTCGATGAGCCTGCGCGGCGGCTATGCGCTGACCGATACGCTGAGCCTGGAAGGCACCGCGCTGCGCGCCGAAGGCGAGAACCACTACGACGGCTACTACAACTACTCCGAGACCCTGCAGCAGGTGCTCGGTGGCAAGCTGCGCTACACCCCCAGCGCGCGCTTCAACCTGACCGTCAATGTCGGCCGGGCCGACAACGAATCGGACAACTTCAACGGTGATACCTGGCTGGGCAACGCGCAGACCCACCGTGACAGCGCCTCGGTGCAGGCCGATATCGGCATCGCCGATGGCCAGCTGCTGAGCGCCGGCGTGGACTGGAGCCAGGACAACCTGGACGGCAGCAGCGCCGGCTATCTGGTCGACAGCCGCGACAACACCGGCGTGTTCGTGCAGTACCAGGGCCGCTTCGGCGCGCACCACCTGCAGGCCAGCGTGCGCAACGACGACAACGAGCAGTTCGGCAACCACACCACCGGCAGCCTCGGCTGGGGCCTGGAGCTGGGCGGCGGGTTCCGCCTCAACGCCAGCTACGGCACGGCGTTCAAGGCCCCGACCTTCAGCGACCTCTACGACCCGTGGAGCGGCGTGCCGACCCTGGACCCGGAAAAATCCAAGAGCGCGAACGTCGGCATTGCCCAGCAGGGCGACGGCTGGCGCTGGGGCCTGGACGTGTACGAAACGCGCATCGATGATCTGATCACGTACGACGCGACGACCTTCATGATGTCGCAGGTCGAGAAGGCCCGCATCCGCGGCGCCGAACTGACCGGTGCGATCACCGTGGCCGGGTTCGACCTCAATGCCCAGCTCAGCCACACCGATCCGCGCAACCGTACCGACGGCAGCGCGCAGTTCGACAACTGGCTGGCCCGCCGCGCCCAGAACACCGCGCGCCTGGACGTGGATCGCCGCTTCGGTGACTTCCGCGCCGGCCTCACCGCCAACGGCGCCGGCAAGCGTTACGACGATGCGGCCAACACCGTGCGCCTGGGTGGCTATGGCACCGTGGACCTGCGCCTGGAATACGCGCTGAGCCGCGACTGGTCGGTGCTGGGCCGCGTCAGCAATGTGTTCGACCGCGATTACGAAACCGTTGCCTGGTACAACCAGCCGGGCCGCGAGTACCGCCTGAGCGTGCGTTACCAGCCGAAATAAGCGCACGGGACGGCGGCACCGCTGCCGTCCCGCCCTCGGCAGCTGCCGACCATTGGTCGGCACAACCATTGAACCTGGTAGGTGCCGACCGTTGGTCGGCACACGCGCATTAGAGCGCCAGCAGTTCCCGCAGATCGCCCATCACGGCCACTGCCTCGACATTGTCCAGATCCAGCCCGCGCGGATAGCCATAGCGCACCAGCGCCACCGGCATGCCTGCATCCACCGCGGCGCGGTAATCGGTGATCGAATCACCCACCATCAGGGCCGCCTCGACGGCCACCTCGAAGTGCGCCGCGATATGCCGCAACGGCGCACCACTGGGCTTGCGTTCCGGCAGCGAATCTCCGCCCAGCACCAGCGCGAACTGATCCTGCAACCCGAAATGCTGCAGCAACGGCGCCACCAGCGCCGACGGCTTGTTGGTGCAGATCGCCAGCGTCACCGCGCGTTCGCGCAATGCGGCCAACGTGTCGGTCACACCATCAAACAGACGTGGGCTGCGCAACAGGCACGCCTCGTAGTGCCGCATGAAACCGGGCATCACCTTGTCCAGATCGACGGCGCTGCCAGCCGCATCGAATGCCTGCTCCACCAACCGGCGCACACCATCGCCGATCCAGGTCAGCACGGTGGCCTCGGGCACGCGCGGCAACTGCCAGTCCTGCAGCGTGCGGTTCAACGCCTCGGCGATATCGGCTGCGCTGTCCACCAGCGTGCCATCCAGATCGAACACCACCAACGGATACGGGTAAGACAAGGCAATGCTCACTTCCACAGCAGGGGAGGGCCATTGTACGGAGGCGCGTGTGTGATGCCGATGCATGCCCGGGTAGCGCCGCGCTTACAGCTGCGCCAGGAATTCCGGGCTGGCAAAACGTTCCACCAGGAAATCCAGGAAGCTGCGCATGATCGTCGGCAGCTGCCGGCGTGACGCATATACCGCGTGGATGCCCAAGCCTTCCACTTCGTAATCGGGCAGCACCTCGATCAGCTCGCCACTGCGGAGCAACGGGGCGATCTGGTACGTCGGCAACATCGCGATGCCGGCGCCGGCACGCACCGCTTCGAGCAGCAGCGACGCTTCATTGGCACTGATGTTGCCGCCCACCGCCACCGCGATCTTCCGTCCGTCGCGTTGCAGGTGCCACACGCTCTTGCCGACATAGTGGTGCGTCAGGCAGTTGTGCGCGGCCAGTGCGTCGGCGGTGGTCGGCGTGCCGTGCTCGGTCAGGTACGACGGCGCCGCGCACAGCACCGAACGGCACGGCGCCAACGGCCGCGCGATCAGACTCGGATCGATCGCGCGCGAAATGCGCACCGCGATGTCCACTCGCTCTTCGACCAGATTCACCACCCGATCCACCAGCAGCAGTTCCACGCGCGTGAGCGGATGCCGCTTGACGAACGCCGCCACCGCCGCCGCCAGGTGGATCTGCCCGAAGGAGACACTCGCGGTGACCCGCAGCAGCCCGTGCGGCTCGGGGTTGTCCGTGGCCAGCTCACCGCGCAGCTCATCACCGATCGCCAGCATCTGCCGGAACCGCAGCAGCGCGGCCTCGCCCGGGCCGGTCAAACTGATCCGGCGCGTGGTCCGGTGCAGCAGCCGCGCGCCCAGCCAGCGCTCCACCTCGGCCAGATAACGGGTCACCATCGCCCGCGACATCTCCAGTGCCTCGGCCGCTGCGGTCAGGCTGCCGCGCTCGGCGACCTCGACGAACACGTTCATGGCGGTCATCCGGTCCATTTGATCGATCCGTGCAACAAATTAGGCCGTTATACGCGGTTTTTCGTTCGATTCCAGAGGCATACGCTGGCCTTCCTTCCTCAACGGACCTGCCCCATGAAAATCGCGCTTGTTGGTGCCACCGGCAATATCGGCCGTGAAATCACCCGCCAGGCCCTCGCCCGCGGCCATCAGGTCACCGCCATCGTGCGCCGCGAGACCGACCTGCCGGCCGAACTGGAGGGCGCCCAGCTGGCCGTCGCCGCGCTGGACGATACCGATGCCCTGGCAGCCGTGATCGCCGGCCACGACGTGTTGGCCAGCGCCTTCGGCCCGCGCCCGGGTGATGCGCCGAGCACCGTGACCACCACCAGCGCCGCGCTGGTCAAGGCAGCCCGCCAGGCCGGCGTACCGCGCTTCATCATGGTCGGCGGTGCCGGTAGCCTGGAAGTCGCCCCGGGCGTGCAACTGGTGGACACCGAGGGCTTCCCGGATGCCTACAAGCCGGTCGCCCTGGCCGCGCGCGAGACGCTGAAGCAGCTGCAGGCCGTCGACGACCTGGACTGGACCTTCTACTCGCCCGCCGCCGAGATCGGCCCCGGCCCGCAGCGCGGCGGCTCCCGCACCCAGGCGAAGAATTTCCTGGTCGGTGCCGACGGCCACAGCCGGATCAGCTACGCCGACTACGCCGACGCCTTCGTCAGCGAGATCGAAACCCCGCAGTACGTGCGGCAGATCGCCACGGTTGCGTACTGACCAGGCCGCCGATGTGAAGCAGCCGACCAACGGTCGGCTCTACCGGCCCCGGGGTCATGTCGGGGCCGTATCGCCCCGGTGCGATGCCGGGGCCGCACTGCACAGGACTTCTTGAAATGCCGAACGTTTCCCGCACCACCCTGGCCCTGGCGGTGGCGCTCGGTACCGCGCTCACCGTCAGCCCACCGGCCATCAGCCACGCCGCTGCGGCCACCGCCGAAGCCCACGCGCTGCAGGTGCAGCCCTACCACCCCGGCGACGAGGCGCTGTTTTCGGTCGCGTCCACCCTGATCACCGGCCGCCACGACGCCATCCTCGTGGATGCCCAGTTCGCCGCCACCGATGCCGCGCAACTGGTCCAGCGCATCCGCGCCTCCGGCAAACGGCTGACCACGATCTACATCAGCCACGGCGACCCCGACTACTACTTCGGCCTGGCCACCCTGCAGGACGCCTTCCCCGACGCCCAAGTCCTCGCCACCCCCGCAACCGTTGCCCACATCAACGCCACCCAGGCCGCCAAACTCGCGTACTGGGGCCCGCAGATGGGTGCAGGCAAACCCACCCGCATCGTCATCCCCAACACCCTCGACGGCGACACCCTCACCCTCGAAGGCCAACCGATCAGGATCATCGGCCTCACCGGTCCCACCCCGGACCGCACCGTCCTGTGGATCCCCGCCCTGCGCACCATCCTCGGCGGCATCCCGATCGTCGCCGGCGAGCACGTCTGGATGGCCGACACCCAAAGCGCCCAATCGCACGCGCACTGGCTGCAGACCCTGGCCACCCTCAAAGCCCTGAAACCCACCCGCGTCATCCCGGGCCACTACGCAACGGGTGCCGCCCTGG
Source organism: Stenotrophomonas sp. RIT-551 (assembly GCF_026241915.1). Classification (NCBI taxonomy): domain Bacteria; kingdom Pseudomonadati; phylum Pseudomonadota; class Gammaproteobacteria; order Lysobacterales; family Lysobacteraceae; genus Stenotrophomonas; species Stenotrophomonas sp. RIT-551. Next base: position 412,169 of record NZ_JAPJIU010000002.1, read on the forward strand.
ACATCAGCGCCGTGGATTTCACCGCCGACTACATCCGCGCCTTCGACGAAGAAACCGCACGCAGCAACGACGCCAACGCACTGATTGCCGCGATGAAAAAACGCTATCCGACTCTGGCGGGCGAGAGCTCGCTGGAACTGAGCGCAAAAGTAGCCAAGGGTGAAATGCAGTGGCCGTAAGGGCGCATTCGTAGAAGCCCAACGTCATTGCGCACATTGAAAAGCGCGACGCGTTTCCTCTCTGCGCACCGACCCAGTGTCGGAGGGACGGCGCGGGTGGGGTATCCGGGACCGTGTGTTGCCATGGATGGCAACACACGAGCCTACATGGGTGAAGGCGCATTGCTTGCGAGGCACTGCCTCGCATGCGACTGAACGCACAGCCGCCAGCGGCTGGGCCGGGCCGCGGAGCGGGACTTGCAGCGGGTCCCGCTACCCCACCCGCGTCGTCCCAAACCCTCATCACCCGAACACCAGCGCATCCGCCGTTGACGTTGACGTTGGCGTTAGCGTTGGGGTCAACGCTGATATCGATCTTGAAAAAGGCCAAAAAAACGACCAACTACACA